>NZ_JBLFFN010000013.1:0-146019 GCF_051400855.1 Variovorax stachyos
TTCGCCGACAGCGTCTCGGCCCGGTACGACAGCACCACCAGCCAGCTCTTCGGCGAGGTGGGCCACCGCATCGACGCCGGCGCCGTGGCGCTGGAGCCCTTCGCAGGGCTGGCCCATGTGCGGGTGAAGAGCGATGCCTTCTTCGAGCGCGGCGGCCTGGCGGCGCTGTACGGCGATGGCGGCAGCGTCGATGCGACCTTCTCCACGCTGGGGGTGCGTGCGAGCACGCAGCTGGGCGAGCGCACCCGCGTGCGCGGCCTGCTGGGCTGGCGCCATGCCTTCGGCGACACCGCGCCCACCAGCACGCATGCCTTCGGCGGCAGCCTGCCCTTCACACTCGCGGGCGTGCCGCTGGCGAAGAACGTGGCGGTGCTCGAAGCGGGCGTGGAGACGCAGCTGCGGCGCAACCTGAGCCTGGGTGCTTCGTACTCCCGCCAGTTCGGCGACGGGCTGCAGGACCATGGGTTCAAGGTCAACTTGAACTGGACGTTCTGATAAACACCGGGCTGCTCGGCACCTCGCGTGCTACGTGGCTTTCCTCGGACCCTAGAGGCTGCGCTCCTGGGCTCAACACAGGTCGATAGTTCACAGGTCCCACCGGGATGTCGTGGCGGTGCAACACAGGCCCGGCTTTTTTGGACGGCTTGAATATTTACTGCTTACGAACGAGTCGTGTGGATTGCGAGGCGGGGTTCATCATTGCTAGGTAACCACCTGTGACGAGACGACAAGTTTGAGCGGTGCCGCATTGCAATTCCCACCGACGAAGCCACCCAACCAGAGCGCTCAAGTTGGGGAACTCCGCCTCACCACTATCGGTGGCTGCACCTCGACCACCCCGCGATAGCCGGGCAGGGATCTTGAAGGGGCGGCAGCAGGCTTCGGCGAACCCGACGGACTTTCCGGGGCAATCCCGGAAGTCGTCTCTTCCACAGGCGCGCACATCATTTTTTTAGTTGGTCTGAAGGAAAAAATCGAATGAACCACGTGTTCTGCACTATCTGGTCCAAGACGCTTGGCACGTGGGTGGTGGCCTCGGAATTGGCCACGCAGCATGGCAAGAGCGGCGGAGCCGACAAGCGGCCCCGTCCGGCGGATGCGACGGAGCGGTTGTTCCCTGCCGCGGGCGCGCGCGGTCCCTGGGCCTTGCGGCTGGTCGCGCTGGCGACGTTGCTTGCCTTGTACGCACCGGTGGAGGCGGCGGACCGGTACTGGGACGTCAACGGCTCGGGCGCCGGCTTGGGCGGCACAGGTACCTGGAATACGGCGCCCGGTTTCTGGAGCGACAGCAGCGACGGCGTCAGCGGGCCCTTCATCAATCCCTGGAACAATGCCGCGCCCGGAGGCGACAACGCCATCTTCGGCGGCCTCTCAGGCACGGTAACGCTGGGCGCGCCGATGACCGCGCACAACCTCATCTTTGGTGCCGGCACCACCTACACGCTCACCGGAAGCACCTTGACTCTCGCCGGCGCGGCACCGACCATCGCCACCGATGGCATCACCACCATCAACTCGATTCTTGCTGGCAATGCAGGGCTGACCAAAGCCGGCACTGGCACTCTGGCCCTCAACGGCGTCAACACCTTCAGCGGCGGCCTCAACGTCACCGCGGGCACTCTGAACGTCGCCGGCGATTCGTCGCTCGGCGCCGCGAGCAATGGCATCGCCTTGTCGGCAGGCACGACGCTGGTCAGCACCGGCGCGCTGAGCGCTGGCCGCGTTGTCACGCTGCTCTCCGGCTCCTCCGGCATTGGCGGGGGCGTTGGCTCGGCGCACATCACCGGGGCCGGCGGCTTTTCCCTGGCCGGGAACACGACGCTGAGCGACAACACCAACAATTTCACCGGGCCGGTAGCCACCTATGGTTCCAGCCTGTCCTTCACGTCGATCCGCAATCTGGGCCAGGCGAGCGCCCTGGGAGCACCGACCACGGTGGCCGACGGCGCTGTGTTCGTCCGCGACGCCTTCGCCATCTATCTGGGCAGCGGAGATACCTCGAACCGCAGCTGGAACATGGCTCCCTTCAACTTCTCCTCGATTCTGAGCAATCAGGGAACCGGCACGCTGACGGTCACCGGAGACATCACCGGGGCGGGAGGGTCTTCAGGATCCGTCTTCTTGGACGCGCAGACCGCCGATTTGGCGCTGTCGGGCGTCATCAGCAGCAACCTTGCAAGTCGACCGTTTGCATTCACCGGCGGCGGGACAAACCGCAGCATTGCATTGACCGGGGCCAACACTTTTGGCGGTGGCGTCACGATCCAGAGCGTCACCGTGAGAGCCAACTCCCTCGCTGACCAGGGCTCCATCAGTTCGCTGGGCACGGGTGCCGGCTCCGGGACCATCTCGCTCGACAGCGGCGTGCTGTCCTATGTCGGCGCCGGAAGCAGCAGCAATCGCGGGCTTTTGATCAACGGCGGCAGCAGCGTCCTCAACGACGGCACGGGCGCGCTCAACCTCAGCGGAGCGGTCGCGTTCAATGCCGCCGCGCCGGCCGATGCACTTACGCTTGGCGGCAGCTTCGCGGGCACCAACACGGCCTCCGGCGTGATTTCCGGCCCCGGCAATCTCGTCATGAACGGCGGGGCAGGCAGTGCCTGGCTGCTCAGTGGGGCCAACACGTATGACGGGACCACAACCGTCACATCGGGCACCTTGCAAGCCGGCAGCAGCCAGGCCTTCGGCGTACCCAACTCGGTGGTCGTCAACGGCGGCACGCTAGACCTCAACGACTTCGCCATGACCGCGACATCGTTGTCGGGCACCGGCGGCACCGTGGACCTCGGCAGCGCCAACCTGACGCTGAACGCGGCATCGGGCAGCGCCAGCTACGCAGGCAGCATCACGGGCAGCGGCAGCCTGACCAAGCTCGGCCTCGGCACGCAGACCCTGACCGGCGCCAACACCTATACCGGCGCGACCAACATTGGCACAGGCACGCTGGCGCTCGACTTCGCCGGCGCGGGGGGGCCGACCAGCAACATCATTTCCGGTGCCTCGACACTGAACATGGGCGGCGGCACGCTGACGGTGACGGGCGCCGCGGGCGAGGGCAACACGCAGACCTTCAACGGCTTGAACGTGACCGCCGGCAGCAACCGGATCAGCACGGCGCCTGGCGCGGGCGGCACCGTCACGGTCAACCTGGGGGGCATCACCCGCAGCGGCGGCCTGATCGATTTCGGCACCTCCACCAGCGGCATCATCACCACCGCAAACGCCGATGGCACGCTCGGCGGCTGGGCCACGGTCAACGGCAGCGACTACGCAAAAGTACAAGGCGGCAGCATTGTCGCCTTCACCGCCGCCGACTACACGAACAAGGACGATGCCTCCACCTGGCTGAACAACGAGTTCATCAGCGACGCAGGCGGTGCGGTCAACACGCCCTTCTTCGGCACGGTCACGGGCACCAGGCAGCTGGGCGGCCTGCAATACACCGCGGCGGCCAGTTCCACCGTGAACGTGAGCCCCGGCGAGACCCTGGGCATCGACGGCACCATCATCGTGACGAGCTCGGTGGGCAACACCGCCAAGACCCTCCAGGGCGGCAACCTTACCGGTCTCTCCGGCGGCGGCACCCTGGGTGTGCTGCAGAACGGCGGCGCGGGCAGCAACTTCACCATCGCCTCGACCATCGTCGACAACACCGGCGCCATCGGCTTCAGCAAGGGCGGCACCGCGCAGGTTACGCTGACCGGCGCCAACACCTATACCGGCGCCACGACGCTGAGCGGCGGCACGCTGTCCATCAACTCCGTCGCCAATGCCGGCACGGCAAGCAGCATCGGCGCGTCGTCGGCCGCCTCGTCCAACCTGATGGTCGAGAGTGGCACGCTGAGCTACACCGGTGGCAGCGCCAGCACCGACCGCGGCTTCACGCTGGTCAACGGTGGCCCGTCGCGGACCATCGAGGTGACCAACGGCGCCGCCAACCTGGCCTTCAATGGAGTGGTCACCAGCCCGGACGACGCAGGCTTCATCAAGACCGGCGCGGGCACGCTGACGCTGGGCAATGCCAGCAACAACTATATCGGTGCCACCACGGTCAGCGCCGGCACGCTGGCCGTCGGCACGCTCGGCAACGGCGGCGCGGCAAGCACCATTGGCGCGTCCAGCAGCGCCTCCGCCAACCTGGTGCTCCAAAGCGGTGGGGAACTGGAATACACCGGCGCCACGGCGAGCACCGATCGCGGTTTCACGCTCGGCACCGGCGGCGGCGCGGTCGACGTGACCCAGGGCGCGAGCACGCTCACGGTCAGTGGCACTGTCGCAGGCGCCGGCACGCTGAGCAAGAACGGCCCAGGCACCTTGGTGCTCTCGGGGAACAACACTTACGCCGGTGGCACCTCGGTCAATGCAGGCGTGTTGCGCGCAGGCTCCACCAGTGCGTTCGGGACGGGTCCCATGGCGGTGAACGCCGGCGCGACCGTGCAGCTCGCGAATCTCAACAACAGCGTCGGGTATCTGACGGGCGCAGGCACGGTGGACCTGGGCTCTGCAACCCTGACGCTCAACAGCGGTACGACTGTCCCATTCTTCACCGGCACGATTACGGGGACGGGCGGGATCACCCGCACCGGCGGGCTCACGCAGGCCCTCAGTGGCTGCAACAACACCTACACGGGCGCTACCCAGCTGCTGGGCGGGCGGTTGTTGGTCGACTGCCTGGCGAACGGTGGCGAGGCAAGCTCCATCGGCGCTTCGACCGCGGCTGCTTCCAATCTGACCATCGGTGCGGGTGCTGAGCTGAACTACACGGGCGGCAGCGTCAGCATCGACCGCGGCGCAACCATGTGGGGGGGGGACGGGTATATCCTCGTCGCCTCACCGACGACGACGCTGGGCATGAGCGGGCAGGTCACCGGCGGGGGCCGGCTCAGGAAGGCGGGGGCCGGCGTCCTGGTGCTGTCAGGCACGAACAATAACTCCGGAGGCACCGTTGTCGACAGCGGCATCCTGCGTGCGGGCTCCACCAGCGCCTTCGGAACGGGCGGCGTTTTCATGCAGAACGTGGCCGGCGCCACGCTCGATCTGGCCAACAACAACAACTCGGTCCTCGATCTCCAAGGGGGCGGCGCGCTCGGCGGCAACATCACCCTGGGTTCGGCGACGCTGACGATCACCAACGGCAGCAACGGGACTTACTCCGGCGCGATCAGCGGCACGGGCGGCCTGGTCAAGTCGGGGGGCAGTGGCGCCGCTCAGGTGCTGTCGGGCTGCAACAGCAGCTATACGGGCAGCACGGTCATCAACGCGGGCTATATCTACGCCGACTGCCTCCGCGACGGCGGCGCCAACAGTTCCATCGGCGCCTCGGGCGCGGCCGCGAGCAATCTGGTTTTGAATGGCGGCACCTTGCAGTACACCGGTGCGGCAACGAGCACCGATCGGCTTTTCACGCTCGGTGCCACGGGCACGCTCTCCGCCTCGGGCAGCGGTCCGGTGAGCTTCACGAACCCCGGCGCCATCGCCTTCGTAAATCCCAATACCGCCAGCCTGTTGACACTGGCCGGCGTGAACACCGACAACAACAGCCTGGCCGCGCTGATCACCGACAACGGCACCGGCACCACCTCGCTGAACAAGACCGGCACCGGCACCTGGATCCTCAACAATTCGAACAGCACCTACACCGGCGTCACCACCATCAGTGGCGGCGTGCTCGGGGTCGACAAGCTCAGCGATGGCGGCACGGCCAGCAGCATCGGCCAGTCTTCCGGTGCAGCGACCAGCCTGGTGATCGGCAGCGGTTCGACCCTGCGCTATACCGGCAGCGGCGACACCACCAACCGCCTGTTCACGCTGTCCACCGGCAACAGCATCATCGAGGCGTCGGGCACCGGCGCGGTCGTGTTCAGCAATACCGGATCGGCCGCCTATACCGGCAGCGGCGCCCGAACGCTGGCGCTCGGCGGCACCAACAGCGACGCCAACACGATGGGCGGCACCATCGTCGACGGCCCGGGTGGCACGACAACGCTGGCCAAGAACGGACCGGGCAACTGGATCCTCACCGGCAACAACACCTTCACCGGCAACACCGTCATCAACGACGGCAACCTGACGATCGGCAATGGCGGGACCACCGGCAATGCCGGTGCCGGGAACGTGTTCGTCGTCAATTCGACATCGACCCTGTCGCTCAACCGCAGCGACACCTTCAACTTCACCGGCACCATCAGCGGTGCCGGCAACCTGGCGCAGATCGGCACCGGCACCACCGTGCTGACGGCCGCCGGCAATGCGGTCGGCGGCACCACCGCGATCAGCGCCGGCACGCTGCAGGTGAACGGCGCGCTGGCCACGGCCGGCATTTCGATGACCGGCACGTCCGCCCTCACCGTGAACGGCACCGTGCAGGCGGCCGGCGCAACGCCCTCGACGCTCACCGGGGATGCCGGAGCCAGCACCCTCAACGTCAACGCCGGCGGCACCCTGCGCGCCAACGGCGACCTGGGCGCCGGCACCGACACGCTCAACCTGAACGGCACCCTCGACACCGGCGCCGGCACCCTCGGCCTGGGCGCCGGCAACGACACGCTGGCGCTCAACGACGGCGGCACCATCACCGGCACCGTCAACGGCGGCGCCGGCATTGAAACCGCCGCCGGCGACACGCTGCAGGTGACCAACACCGTCGCCCGCACGCTCGACGGCACCAGCACCGCCGGCTTCGAGACCCTGCTCAAGCAGGGCAGCGGCACCCTCACCCTCACCGGCGCGCAAGCCTATGCTGCGGGTACCACCGTCCAGGCCGGCACGCTGCTGGTCAACGGCAACCAGGCCGGCACCGGTGGGCCCACCACGGTACAGAGCGCGGCCACCCTCGGCGGCACCGGCACGGTGGCCGGCGACGTGACCGTGACCAGCGGCGCTGCCCTGAGCCCGGGCAACAGCGGCGTGGTGGGCGCATTGACCATCAACGGCAATCTCACCCTGAACGCCGGCTCGGCGCTCAACTACCAGTTCGGGCAGGCCAACGTGCCGGGCGGGCCACTCAACGACCTCACCACGGTGGCGGGCAACCTGACGCTGGGCGGCACCCTCAACGTCAACCCGAGCTCCGGCGGCAGCTTCACGCCGGGCGTGTACCGCGTCATCAACTACGGCGGCGCCCTCACCAACAACGGCTTGACCATCGGCAGTGCACCGGCCGGCACGTACGCCGTGCAGACCTCGGTCGCCAACCAGGTCAACCTGCTCAACAGCACCGGCGTCACGCTGAACTTCTGGGACGGTCCCGGCAACCAGAACGACGGCACCATCCAGGGCGGCAACGGCCTGTGGCAAAACGCCACCGGCGCCGACAATTGGACCGACCAGACCGCCAGCATCAACGCCACCTATGCCGATGGCGCCTTCGCCATCTTCAGCGGCACCGCCGGCACCGTCAGCGTCGACAACAGCCTGGGCGCCGTGCGCGCCTCGGGCATGCAGTTCACCGTGAGCGGCTACACCCTCGCTGGCGGCCCCCTCACGCTCACCGGCGCGCCCTCCGTCATCCGCGTGGGCGACGGCACCGGCGCCGGCGCCGGCATGACCGCCACCATCGACGCCACCCTCGTCGGCACCGGCGGCTTGCAGAAATCCGACCTCGGCACGCTGGTGCTCAACGGCACCAACACCTACACCGGCGGCACCACCGTCGATGGCGGCACCCTGCAGGTGGCCAGCGATGCCAACCTGGGCGATGCCGGCGGCGGGCTCACGCTGGATGGCGGCGCGCTGCG
Organism: Variovorax stachyos; assembly: GCF_051400855.1. NCBI lineage: Bacteria > Pseudomonadati > Pseudomonadota > Betaproteobacteria > Burkholderiales > Comamonadaceae > Variovorax > Variovorax stachyos. Next base: position 7,737 of record NZ_JBLFFN010000013.1, read on the forward strand.
CAACACGGCGGCCTTCACCTCCGCGCGCGCCGTCACCCTCGGCGCGAGCGGCGGCACCGTCGAGACGCAGGCGAACCTCACGCTGTCCGGCACCGTCGGCGGCACGGGGTCGTTGACCAAGACCGGCGGCAACACCCTCACGCTCGCCGGCAGCAACACGTACCTGGGCGGCACCTTCATCAACGGCGGCACCGTGGCGGTCTCCGGCGATGCCAGCCTCGGCAACGCGAGCGGCGCCCTCTCGCTCGATGGCGGCACCCTGCAGAGCACCGCCGCCTTCACGTCTGCACGGGCGGTCACGCTCGCTGCAGGCGGCGGCACCTTCCAGACCACCGGCGACCTCACGCTCACGGGTGCGATCGGCGGCGCCGGCGCGCTGACCAAGACCGATGCCGGCACCCTGGTGCTCGCCGCGGACAGCAGCCACGCCGGCGGCACCACGATCTCGGGGGGCACGCTGCAACTGGGCAACGGTGGCACCACGGGTGCCATCGCGGGCAACGTCGCCAACAACGGCACGCTCGCCTTCGACCGCTCCAACGCGTACAGCTTCGGCGGCACCATCTCCGGCAGCGGTGCCGTCACGCAGCAAGGCACCGGCATCACCGTGCTGAGCGGCGACAACAGCTATGCCGGCAACACCGCCGTCGATGCCGGCACCCTCATCGTCAACGGCAACCAGGCCGGCGCCACCGGCGGCACCTCGGTGGCGGCCGGCGCCACGCTGGGCGGCGTCGGCACCCTCGGCGGCGACGTGTCGGTCGCCGACGGCTCCACGCTCAGCCCCGGCAATCTCGGCAGCGTGCCGGGCACGCTGACCGTCAACGGCGACCTGGCGCTGGGCAATGCCTCCACGCTGAGCTACAACTTCGGCCAGGCCAACGTGATCGGCGGCGCCTACAACGACCTGACCAAGGTGGCGGGCGACCTCACGCTGGGCGGCACCCTGAACGTCACGACCACGCCGGGCGCCACCTTCGACCCCGGCATCTATCGCGTCATCAGCTACGGCGGCACCCTGACCAACAACGGCCTTGTCGCCGGCACCATGCCCTCGCCCACCTTCTATGTGCAGACCTCGGTGAACAACCAGGTGAACCTGGTGAACGCAGCCGGCTTGCCGGTGAACTTCTGGGATGGTCCGGGCAACCAGAACGACGGCGTCATCCAGGGCGGCAGCGGCCTGTGGCAGAACGCCAGCGGCAATGGCAACTGGACGCTCGGCGACGGCGGCGTCAACGCGCCCTTCCAGGACGCCAGCTTCGCCATCTTCGCCGCCGCGCCGGGAACGGTCACGGTCGACAACAGCCTCGGCGCGGTCAGGAACGGCGGCATGCAGTTCGCCGCGGACGGCTACAGGATCGAGGGCGGCCCCATCACGCTGGCCGGCGCGCCCAACATCCTGCGCGTGGGTGACGGCACCGCCGACGGCGCGGCCATGACCGCGACGATCGCCTCGGCATTGAGCGGCACGGGCGGCGTGCAGAAGGCGGACCTCGGCACGCTGGTGCTGACCGGCGCCAACACCTACGGCGGCGGCACCACCATCACGGCAGGCACCCTGCAGCTGGGCGACGGCGGCGCCGGCGGCTCCATCGTCGGCGACGTGACCAACCACGGCACGCTCGCCTTCAACCGCTCGGACCGCGTGGACTTCAGCGGCGCCATCTCCGGCAGCGGCAGCGTCACCCAGGCGGGTGCCGGCACCACGGTGCTCACCGGCACCAACACGTACGTCGGCACCACGAACGTGCAGGCAGGCACCTTGCTCGTCAACGGCGATCAATCCGGCGCGACCGGGCTCACCACCGTCCAGGGTGGCGCCGCGCTGGGTGGCACAGGCACCGTTGGTGGCGACGTGATCATCGCGGGCGGCGCCACGCTACGCCCCGGTGATACGGGTTCCGCCGGCACGCTGACCGTCAATGGCAATCTGTCTCTGGACAGCGGCGCGACGCTCAACTACCGCTTCGGCCAGGCAGGCACCGCCGGAGGGGCCCTCAACGATCTCACGGTGGTGCACGGCGACCTCACCCTGGGCGGGACGCTCAACGTCAGCACCGCGCCGGGCGGCAGCTTCGGGCCGGGCGTGTATCGCGTCTTCAGCTACGACGGCGCACTGACCGACAACGGTCTCGCGCTCGGCACCGTGCCCGCGGGCGACCTGTTCGTGCAGACCTCGATCGCGCGCCAGGTGAACCTGGTGAACACCACCGGGCTCACGCTGAACTTCTGGGATGGCCCGGGCACCCAGGGCAACGGCACGGTCGACGGCGGCAACGGCACCTGGCGCCTGGCCGACAACGACCGGTGGACCGAGGCCAGCGGCGCGGTGAATGCGCCGTACACCAACGGTGCATTCGCTGTCATGGCCGGCACGCCGGGCACCGTGACCATCGACAACGGCAACGGCCAGGTCGAGGCATCGGGCCTGCAGTTCGCGGTCGACGGCTATCGGGTCAACGGCGGCACGCTCGCGCTGACGGGCAGCGCGCCCACCCTTCGCGTGGGCGATGGCAGCGCCGCCGGCGCCGCCATGACCGCCACCATCGACGCGGTGCTTGCCGGCACGGGTCCATTGACCAAGACCGACCTGGGCACGCTGGTGCTGACCGGCAGCAACACCTACACCGGCGGCACGACGATCTCCGCGGGCACGCTGCGACTCGGCAATGGCGGCACCTTGGGTTCGATCACGGGCGATGTGACGAACAACGGCACGCTCGCCTTCGACCGCGGCGACCGCCTGGACTTCGATGGCGCGATCTCGGGCACCGGCGCCATCCGCCAGGCCGGCACGGGCCTGACCAGGCTCAGCGGCAACAGCGCGGCCTTCAGCGGCACCACGACCGTCGAAGCCGGCACGCTCGCCGTGAACGGCGTGCTCGGCGGCAGCGCCAGCGTGCTCGCGGCGGGCCGCCTGCAGGGCTCGGGCAGTGTCGGCAGCCTGACGGTGGCGGGCACCGTCGCCCCGGGCAACTCGATCGGCACGCTGACGGTCAACGGCAACTTCACGCAAGCGGCCGGCTCCACCTACGAGGTCGAAGTCGACCCCGCGTCCAGTGCCTCCGACCTCATCCATGCGAGCGGCACCGCCGGCATCGCGAGCGGGGCGAGGCTCAACGTCGTGCGCATCGACGGCAGCAGCTTCGTGGTGGGCAACCGCTACACCGTGCTCACCGCCGACGGCGGCGTGAGCGGCGCCTACAGCCTCGAGGGCGACACCCGCACGGCCTTCGTCCAGCTGCGCGACAGCTACGACGCCAACAACGTCTACCTGAGTGCCGACAAGGTGCGCAGCTTCACGGACGTGGCGGCCACGCCCAACCAGGTGGCGGTGGCCACGGCGCTGGACAGCCTGCCGCGGGACAACGCGCTGTCCAATGCGGTGGCATTCCTGCCCAGCGACTTCGCTGCGCGCGATGCATTGAACCAGCTGTCGGTGGACATTCACGCCTCCAGCAAGACCGCTGCATTGGAAGACAGCCGCTTCGTGCGCGAGGCCGCCATCGACCGGCTGCGCACGGCCACCTGCGCGCCGGGCAACGCGCCGGGCAGCGCGCCCCAGCAGCCGGCTCAGCCGCCCCAGCAGCGAAGCGAACGTGACGGCTGCACCCCTGCCGACAACCAGGCCCGCACCACCTGGGGCCAGGTCTTCGGCTCCTGGGGTCACATCGACGGCAACGGCAACGCGGCCAAGCTCGAGCGCGACATCGGCGGCTTCGTCGTCGGTGCCGACACCGGCGTGGGCGCCGGCTGGCGCGTGGGCGGCCTGGCCGGCTACAGCCGCGCCAGCGCCGACACCGAGGCGCGCAACAGCAGCGCCAAGACCGACAGCTACCACCTGGGCGTCTACGGCGCCACGCAGTGGGGCGCCACGGCACTGCGCCTGGGTGCCAGCCAGAGCTGGAACAAGCTGGACACCAGCCGCTCGGTGGCCTTCGCCGGCTTCGCCGACAGCGTCTCGGCCCAGTACGACAGCACCACCAGCCAGCTCTTCGGCGAGGTGGGCCACCGCATCGACGCCGGCACCGTGGCGCTGGAGCCCTTCGCGGGGCTGGCCCATGTGCGGGTGAAGAGCGATGCCTTCTTCGAGCGCGGAGGCCTGGCGGCGCTGTACGGCGATGGCGGCAGCGTCGATGCGACCTTCTCCACGCTGGGCGTGCGTGCGAGCACGCAGCTGGGCGAGCGCACGCGCGTGCGCGGCCTGCTGGGCTGGCGCCATGCCTTCGGCGACACCACGCCCACCAGCACGCATGCCTTCGGCGGCAGCCTGCCCTTCACGCTCGCGGGCGTGCCGCTGGCGAAGAACGTGGCGGTGCTCGAAGCGGGCGTGGAGACGCAGCTGCGGCCGAACCTGAGCCTGGGTGCTTCGTACTCGGGCCAGTTCGGCGACGGGCTGAAGGATCATGGGTTCAAGGTCAACTTGAACTGGACGTTCTGATGATGACCGGCAAGCAGCAAAACCGCAGCGGTCAGAAGGCCGTGAAGGCCGGCCGCGTGGCAAAAGGCAGCGTCCGTGGCCGCGCTGGCAAAGGAGCTTCGGCAAGGACGCGAAAGAACTCGCGTCAGGCACCCTCGACGATGGACCTCTTGAACCTGGCGCTCGAAACCGATACTTTGGTCGGTTGGGCGCACAGGCTCGAATTGTCGACAGAGGCACTGCGTACGTCCCGCAACAGAGGCCGGCTCGCGCCAATGCTCGCTGGTGCGCTGGCCGAAGCTCTTCAGCAGGATCCGGCGAAATGGATCGTGATCTCGGCGCTCGAGAATGGGCGTAAGAGTGCGTGCAGAGCACGAATGCTCAAGTACTTTTCGGCACTCGAGAGCAGCCCGCCTGATGGCATCACGCCATCGACTCAGGCCCGGGAAGACTAGGTCTGCGAGCGCGCTGCAGCAGCGCTCCATAGCGGCATCAACCGGGAGCGCTCGTCCTCGAAGCGCGCGCGCAGGCGGTCCTTCTCGCTCTCCTGTGCTGCGATGAAGCGGCCTTGTGCTTCAAGGCGGCGCCGGTTGTCCTCCATCCGGAGGCGCAGGGCCTCCGGCGCACGGGATAGGTTGCCCTTGTAGAACCCCAGCTCGTCCTCGATCTTGCCGCGATCACGCACCAGATCCTGAAAATGCTGGCGGGCGACCCTCAGAACGGCATCGAGCGATGCGAGACGATGCGAGAGCCTCGGCGCGCTCGCGCTCGTGTGCGGCCGGATGCGGGTAACGCGCAAGGAGCGCTCGTTCGCGACGCTGCTCCTCCATGCGTCGCGCCGCCTCAAGGCTGCGCTACGGGTGGTGTCCTATTGGCTTGTTTCGAAAAACGCGAGTTCAACTTCGAGGCCTGAACCTCGTCTGCCGACACATGACGGACCTCCACGCCGCGCCAGCGGCTCCAATCCAAGTGCTGCATCGCAGCGAGTAAGGACGGATGGGGCAAGGCTTCTATAGGGCCACGAAGCGGCGGGTAGCAGCCCTGCCTGTTGAGCTGGCGCTACTACCGCAAGGACCCTGACCAAAAGTTCAGTTGGGGGCTGCAAGCAGATTCGGCTGAAGTTGCTTCGGGTTTTCCGTATGCGCCTATCTGGGGGCCTCGCAATCACCTTCGCCCACTATAAAGAGAGCGGGGTCAGAGACCCGCTCAGCGGCCTGACTCAATTTCATTGCGCAACCCATCAACGAGGATGGCCAGGTCCGCGCGAAACTCGGTCTCAGCATCACTGGTCGAAGCAGCCGTGGCGATTTCAATCAGATGCGCAAAACGGTCCGGAGGGAGCGCTTGAAATCGAGCAATCGTCTCTCTGATGGACTCGCCGGCACGTAGCATAAGCGGTCCAGCGAGCTCGGCTTGCGCGGCGCCCATGATGAGTGCAGACACTGCTCTGAAGGCAACGAGAATACACGAGCCGCGCCTCGTACTCGCAGTTCTCCCAGGGCTCGCCGGCAGGCGGCTCGTACATGTAGTTGGACGGTGTGCCGTCCATCGGCTTGAGGTAGTTGACGGTTGCGCGTGTCACAACGACATTGAATGCCAAAGCGCGGCGTGCGCGCAAACGACAAACCGGCACGCGCGGATTCCCTCGCGGGAATGCGAAACTCAGACGGCCAGGCTGACGGCCAGCACGACGAGCGACAGCGCCATCGCGCCGTTGAAGGCCTTGAGGTGGCGCGGCGAACTCAGGAACCGCCCGATCGCCACGCCGAACAGCGTCCAGATCGAGATGAGCGGAAAGCCCACGACCAGCCCGACGACGGAGACCAGCAGATCATTTCGTCGAGGATGGTGTCGTCTGCAAGGAGAGCTGGCGCACGCCATCAGCACCATCGTGCGCGTACAGATCGGCGGCCGGTCCTGGCTCACCGGCGGCACCGACCCGCAGCGCGAGGGGCATCGCAGCGGCGACGGCATGGTGGCTTGAGGGCCTGTGCTGACCATGCCCTCAGGGCATGGCCGGTGGTCCAATTGTAATGGCCGTGCGCGCGGAGGCGCCTCTAGACTTGGACGCTTTCCCACTTGCAACGCGCACCCCACCGCCATGCCCGTCGCCATCTTCCGCTTCCCGCTCCGTCGCAGCGTCGCCGTGCTGGCGGCGCTGCTGCCCCTGGCCTTCGGCGTGTCGGCGCGCGCCGTCGACGAACCTGTCGCGCTCGATCTAATCATTGAAGGCGGCACCATCTTCACGGGCGAGGACGCGCCGCCGCAGGTGGGCGACGTCGGCATTGCTGGCGACCGCATTGTCTTCGTCGGCCGGGCTGCGCCGCATCGCTTCGTGGCCAAGCGGCGCATCGATGCGCGCGGCCAGGTGGTGGCGCCGGGCTTTATCGATCCGCACACCCATGCCGACCGCGACCTGTTCCATGCCGACGCGCGCCGCCGGCTCAACGTGCCCTTCCTCACCCAGGGCGTGACCACCGCAGTGATCGGCAGCGACGGCTTCGGCGGCGCCGACATCGCGGCGCAGGCGCAGCGACTGAGGGATAACGGCGCCGGCACCAACACCGCGATCTACGTCGGCTTCGGCCCGGTGCGCGCCGGCCAGCTTGGCGAGGCCAACCGCGCGCCGACGTCCGAGCAGCTGGACGCCATGCGCGCCCAGGTTTCGCGCGCGATGTGCGAAGGCGCGCTCGGCCTGTCAACCGGGCTCTTCTATGCACCGCAGAGTTTCGCGCGCACCGAGGAGGTGATAGAGCTGGCCAAGGTCGCGGCGCGCCACGGCGGCCTGTACGACAGCCACATCCGCGACGAGTCCATGTACAACATCGGCCTCAAGGGCTCGATCGACGAGGTGATCCGCATCGGGCACGAAGCTAAGCTGCCGGTGCACGTCGCCCACATCAAGGCGCTAGGCGTGGCAGTGCATGGCCAAAGCGGCGACATTATCCGGCGCATCGAGGCCGAGCAGAAGCGCGGCCTTGCGATCACCGCCGACCAGTACCCGTGGACTGCATCGAGCACCCGCTTCTCCGCTGCGCTGGTGCCTGGCTGGGCGTTGGACGGCGGCCGCGCCGCGATGCTCAAGCGATTCGACGACGCCTCGCTGCAGGAGCGTCTGCGCAAAGACATGCGCGAGAACCTACGCCTGCGCGGCGGGCCGGAGGCGGTCCTGTTCTCGGCCGGCGCGAACACCAAATACATCGGGCGCACGCTGGCCGAGGTGGCGCAGGGCGGCGATCCGGTGGACGCGGCCATCGCGGTGCTGCGCGAGGCCGACTTGGCGATCGCCTCCTTCAACCAGACCGACGACGACGTGCGCAACTTCATGAAGCGGCCGTGGGTGATGACCTCCTCCGATTCGTCGGAAGGCCATCCGCGCGCCTACGGCACTTTCGCGCGCAAGTACGACCAGTATGTGGTGAAGGAAAACGTGATCTCGCTCGGCCGCTTCGTGCGCGCCAGCACCGGCCAAGTGGCCGACACCCTGGGACTGACCAAGCGCGGCTACCTGCGCAGCGGCTACCACGCCGATGTGGCGGTGTTCGATCCGGCGCGCTACGCGGCGCGCGCCACCTACGCGCAGCCTACGCTGCTGTCGCAGGGCGTTACGACGGTGCTGGTGAACGGCGAGCTGGCGGTGGACGGCGGCGAAGTCACTGGCCGCGCCGCCGGCCGGCCACTGCTGCGCACGCCGCGCGAGGGAAGCTGCCCGGCCTGAAACAGGCGGCCAACGTGCGGATGGCCTGCGAGCTGCTCTCGAAGCCCACCTGCGCGCTCTGGCCCACGCGGTGTAGCGCCTCGTCGAGCGTGAGTCGGACGATGTTGGGCCGGTTCGTCATGACCAGCGTGTGGCGCGCGACCACGCGGGGGCGCTGACCGGCTTGTCCATGCGCAGCCGCTGGCCAGCGGCGCGACCAGTACCAGAGGCTCGCGAAGAAGGGGCTGAAGCCGCGCGCTCGCTGATCGATCGAGTGGCGTGCGAACCCGTCTTCACGGAACAGGTAGCGAGCATGAGACTGCAGAGTGCACAGCACCTGCGCGCTTCGTTCCTTCTCAGCGGGAAAAGGTTGTGTCGGGGGCACGGTCGCCGGATACGCGGCCTGGTCGTTCAAAAACGTTTGCGAATATGCTCGTTTTTCGTATGTTTACGCAAACATTTTTGCCGCGGCAACTCACCTGGTGTCGCCGCTGAAAGGGATTGAACCACGGCAGGGCTTTGGTCCGTTCGCCGTTCATGCGACCGAACGCTCCATTTGCCGTTCGCGACCTGTCGATATGCCGGGCGCCCGTGAACCTCGAGAGCTCGCGCTCGGCCTCGCGGTTACCAGGTGATCGGCGCCGCCTTGAAGGACAGGAGCTTGGCGTTGACCGCTTCGAAGGGGTTCGGCCCATTGATGAAGCCGGGTGCCACGGGATGCGGCAGCGCGACCTCGCCAGCGCGCGTGCCCCAGGTTCCCGCCTCGGTGGCGGCCAGCCTCACGCCTTCGTTGACGAGCAGCTTCTGCGCAAGTGCGCCGAGGCAGAGGAAGACCACCTGTCCGCGCCGTCGCACCGCCATCGACCTCAGCACCTGGCCGACCACCGGGCGCCAGAAGGGGATGTGGCCGCGCAACTGTTCCGGAGCGCCGCCGGACTTGTAGCGCGTGAGGGTGAGCCCGGCATTGAGGAAGAGCACGCCCTCGGTCTGCTGCAGCCTGTCGAAAAGGGCGCGCGGCGCCTCGAGCGCCACACCGGGTGTCCCGATGTGGCGCGCGAACGCGGCCCAGCTCATGTTCAGCACCGTCGGGTCCTGGGTGCGCGCCGCCACCAGCATGCGCAGCAGCACGCGCAAGCTGTTGGCGACCGACGCCGCCGGCAGGTTCCAGGTGTCCGTGTCGCCCTGCTCGAAGGAGCGGCCGGTCGCGCGGCGCAGCGCCGGGTAGGGGTCCTGGCCGATCAGCACGCAACACACCTTCGAGGGCGCGAGGCCGTCGAAGGCGCGGAACACGTGGGCATCGGCTCGCGCTTCGGGCAGGGGCTTGCCGCGCCGCGCGGGGTAGATGGGCTGCGAGTCGTCGTAGGTGAGGGTGTCGCCGACGGCGAGCGGGTCGGGGCTGGCGCCTGCGAGCGCCGTGCGCCAGGCGGGCGTGAGGTCGCGGCGCCAGTCGATAGCGAAGTCGTTCAATGCGTCGCGCAGGAGGGCCATGGTTGGGCGGCGCTCACGACCAGAGATCGCGCAGGCCCTCCTTGATCGAGTCGGGGACGTTCTTCTGCAGGTCCAGGGCGTCCAGGTAGCCCGCATCGTCGACCACGCTCAGCGCGTCGATGACCAGCGGCATGACGGCGGCCGAGAGCTTCTGCGTCTGCGCGAACACCGGGCGCATCGCCGCTGCCCGCAAGGTGCGACCGCCCGGCAGCCTCACCGGCAGGTTGGCGCGCATGTCCACGCCGGTGTCGAGGATCTCGTCGAGCGCGAGCCGCCAGGTGTTGGCGCTGCCGCGCGCCAGGGCCAGGGGCGAGATCGGCCGCGGCCGCTCGGCCTTTCGCGCGAGCGAGGGCAGGCCGCGCAGCGCACGCGTCAGACGATCGGCTGCAGCCGAGAGCGAGAGCTTCTGCGTGAGCGGATCCTCGGTCGGGTGCGCGAGGAAGAGCATGCGGCTGGCCCCGCCCACCCTGAGCGCCTCGCCGGCAAAGCCCAGCGTGCGCATCAGTGCCGCGTCGCCGAAGCGGCCCACGCCATTGATCATCACCAGCGCGAGGTCCGATTCCTTGGCGCGGATGAGTTGCTGATACGGGTCGCCCGAGCTGCCCTCGACCACGATCAGGTCGGCGCGCTTGCCGGCCTCGAGGGTGCCTGCCAGGCGCTCCCATCCGAGCAGCCCGGCCGGCTCCCGGGTGACCATCGCGACCAGCTCGCGCGCCGTGAAGATGCCGCCCTGGCCCTCGCTGAACAGCTGTGCGACCTTGAGCTCGTTGAGCAGGTTGCGGCTGCCCGAGGGCGCCCAGTCGCAGCCGAGCGAGATCGGCACGCCGGCCGCCTTCGCCGCGCCGACGTCGGCGGTGCCGCCGTACAGCAGCAGGTTGCTGAAGGGCGACCACACCATGCTGCCGCCATTGGCAGCCAGCACCTGGAAGTCCGGCGCCTGCAGCGCGGCGGCGTGGATGCCGCAGAGCGATGGCGTGATCGCCCAGCTGGCGCCGCCGATCTGCAGTGCCTGGAAGGCGCGGCGCGCGGTCGCGTCGGTGCCTTCGCTCAGGTGCAGCAGGTAGCAGGTCTTCTCCTTCTTCAGCCGGGTGAGGAAGGCCTGCGCGTCCTTGGCTGCGACGTCGGGCACCCGCGTCGAGGCCGCGGGCAGCGAGGCTTCGTCGTCGGTGGCCTCGACGTTGCGCACCACGCCGCGGAAGTAGCGGCGGATGCCCGACTGGTTCGCCAGCGTGATGCCCTGGCCGGTGGTGGTGCCGCCGATCAACGCCTTGGCCTCGACGTAGCGGCAGATGGAGGCCAGCAGCTCGGGCGTGGCCGCGAGCGTCTGCATCGGCGCGGAGATCTTGCTGTGGTACTCGGCGTGGCGACCCCACTGGCCCCGGTTGCTGAACTTCCTGGGCACCTGCCACAGCGGCAGCACGTTGTAGGGCAGGTGGTTGTGCAGATCCATCAGACCGGGAAAAAGGGTGCCGCCGGTGTCCGTCACGGCGGTGCTGCCGAAGCCGGGGGGCGCGGGCGCCGCTGCTTCCTGCACGGCGACGATGTCGCCGTTGTGCGTGTAGACGCGGCCGTCGGCGATCACCTTGAAGGCGCCGTTCATCGTGACGACGCGGCCCTGGAGCACGAGCTTCGGGCTGTCTGCCGGATCGATGGGCTTGCGGGTGGCCACGGGTCACCCGTCCCTGCCCACGGGGCGGATGTTGATGCCCCGGGATCGGTCGAGCCGCCGGGGCCCTGCGCCGATGGTGGCGCTGGTGCGGCCCTGCGGACCTGAGGATGGGCCGTCGGTCTGCGCCCAGTTGGCGATGCCGTTTTGCAGCTGCAGCGAGTAGTCCAGCGCGAGCGCGTTCGAATCGAAGGGCGTGCCCGCCTTGATGTTGCGAAAGTACAGGCGCAGCGTCGCCGCAGACGCGTTGGCCGGCGGAATCGCGCCCCGTGCCGGGCGCGAGAGGTCGGTCTGGATCTGTGCGGTCGAATGGCAGGACAGGCACGATGAGCGCGGGTTGTCGACCGGCCCGTTGAGCCGCTTCTCGAAGCCCAGGTGCTGGGGGATCTGCAGTCCTGCGTTGATCTTGGTCTGCTGCAGCGGCTGCGTCGTGCCCACCCGTGTGGGGTCGTTGCCCCACATGAGGCCGACCGGCACCAGCCGGTCCCATGGGGTGGCGCCCGGGGCGTTGCCGTCGTAGACGAAGGTGCCGAAGACCCAGCCGGTGGTCGATGCCGCGCGGCTGTCGCGCACCGCCACGTCGACCTGCAGCAGGCGCAGCGTCGGACGCGGGCTGGTGTTGCGGCTGCGGTTGATGTCGGCCTGCCATTCGAGCGAGCCTGCGAGGTAGGGCACCTGGCTCACCGGGGCCTCGGTGAAGATCAGCTTGATGCTGACGGCGCCAACCGGGAACCTCGCGAGACTCGGGTTCGGCGCGTCCGGGTCCTTCCACACGCGCCCGAGCGTGTAGCCGCCGCGCGGGTTGTAGACGCTCACGGCCCAGTTCTCGAAGGTGCCCGTTTGCGTGGGCGCCAGCTCGCCCGGACGCGATGCGCGCTCGCGGGTGAGGCCGCGCACGAACTCGCGGCCGGCCGCGCCGACGTGCATCCACGGCGCGTGGTACCAGCCGCGCGTCGTGTTGTTCTGCACCACGAAGTCGACCTCCTTGTTGCCCGCCAGCGCATAGTCCAGCACCGCCTTGATGTACTCATTGGGCTGGGTGCGGAAGTCGAAGCTCATCCAAGGGCGCGCGCCGACGGAAGGCAGTGTCTGCGGATAGTCCTGCCTGAGCTTGAAGACCGGGCCGGTCCAGCCGGCCGGTGGCGTGTCGCGGGCGTCAGGGAACTGGGCTGATGCAGAAGCACAGAAGAAGAGAAAGAGAAAGGACGGGGCCGCGAGGAGGGCGGCCCAGGAGAGGCGAGAAGTCATGGGGGCTCCTGAATCGTTGTTGGTGGCTGTTCGTCGCGGCCCAGGGTCGTTGGTCTCAGTCATGTCAGCGGCGTGCATCCACGCGGCGCTTTTGCAGCAATTGCTCGCCATCGAAGCCGAACAGTTCGATCACTTGGGTGTCCGCCGGGTACGGCACGACCACCGGCGTGCGCGCGCGCAGGCGCACGCTGCTGCCCGGGTGTCCGTCGAAGAGCACGTCGAGCCGGGTCAGGCCGGCGTGGCGCACGGTGATCTCGCGTGCGGTGTCGCTCGCATCGGCAGCCAGACTGCTGCGGCGCTGCTGCCGCAGGAGCTCGAAGCAATGGGCCAGCAGGTCGGGGTTGCCGGCCAGCAGGTCGTCTCGGGTCATCACGTAGGGCATTCCGCCAATGCCGACGTCCTCGATCGGCAGCCCCTCCGAGCCGCCGGCGCGGGTCGCGCGACGGAACGCGAAGGACATGCCGATGCCATCGGGCAGCGGCGGCAGCTCGAAGGGGGTGCCTGCCATCAGCGGCCGCAGGTCCTCGTAGTCCCAGACGTTCGCGCCGCCGGCGCCGGTGGCCGCGCCGACACAGACGAAGGGGCCGATGCCGTTGTCCACGAACCCGGCGCTGAAGAGATCGCCCGAGGAATAGGTGGTCGAGTCCGCGACCAGGACGACCGGGCCGCCGTACTGCTGGCCGATCGCGTTGCACTCGGCGAAGCTCGTGATGGGCAGCGGCTGGGAATAGAGCTCGCCGTTGCGCACCGCCGCCTCGAGCGAGTCCTTCCACGGCCCGAGCTCTACCGCCATCTCAGGCAATGCGGCAAGCGTGCGCGTCAGGGTGGTGCTCAAGAGCGAGAAGCGCGTCGGCTGGATCGGCTTGGGCGTGAACAGCTGCAAGGCCGTTTCCGCCGCAAGGATGTAGCCGCCCGGGTTGCCGCGCACGTCGATGACGAGTCCGTTATCGGGCAACAGGGGGATGAGACGCTGCAGCTCGGGAATGAAGTCCTCTGGCGGGACGTCGAAGCCGTAGATGCGCAGGTAGCCGATCGCGCCGCCGGGCGCGGCGAGCGATTGCGCCTTGAGCGTGCCCGTGAGTTCGGTCTCGATGACCTTGGCTTTGGGGACCTTGCGACCGGAGGGTGTTTTTGGTGTAGTCCGCGCATCGGCCTGCTCGCCGATCAGCGCGCCGGGCGCGAAGAGCAGCATCTTGGCGCGGCGCGTGATTTCGGCGGCCGGATCGACCGCCCGCGTGCGCCGCAGGCGCTCGGCGGCGCTCCCGGTCTGGCCGCCGGTCTGCATCTCGTCGATCTCGCCGGGGTCGACGACCCGCCACGGTATCTTGATTTCCCGGGACGGGCCGGAGGGCGTGCCGTCGGCCGCGGTGCTGCGGTAGCCGATCACGACCCAGTATTCGTCGGGCGGAGGCCCGTACTGCAGCGAACGCAAGGTCAGGGTCAGGACCGACCATGCGCGCTGGCTGTCGGGCCGGCCACCGACTTCCTCGTCGGCGTGCCGGCGGACCGCCTTGTCGATCGGCACGCCGTTCCAGAACTCCAGGACAACGCCCGGCTTGAAGGCCGCGTCCAGGCCGGCGCCCACGCGCGTCACGACGTAGGTCGGCGCCTCGGTAGGGCCGAACACCTCGACCAGGAAGGGCAGGGCCGCCACCTTGGTCGACAGGCTCGCCGGGCCGGCGTAGCGCGTGTGCGCATCGCGCAGCCGCGTCACCACGTCGGCCAGCTCGATGTGGAACTCGTAGCTCGACAGCTGCTCGACCTGCGTGCGCAGGATGCGCAACCGCTGCACGGGGTCGATGCCGTAGCGCGCGCGCTTGAGCGGCAGGTGCGCGAACACGCCTTCGATGACGCGTTCGATACCGTCGACGAGCTTGAGCCGCTCGGCCTTGGTCAGGGAGGATGGTGAGAGGAATGGGCCGGTGAAGGCGCTTGCCGCACCCTTGGTCGGCGCTCGCCTCGCGCCCGCTGCGGCCGCCGCACCGGCGCGCCCCACAGGTTTCGCGACGCTGGCAACCCGTTTCTCGCTTGCCCGCGCGACGGGTGCAGTCTCGATGACCTCGGCAAGCGCAACACCCCGCTGCGCAGCAGCCAGCCGGTCCTGAACCATGGTTGCTCCTCACGTTCGTCGGAGGGTGTTGTGCCCCCCGAGTGACGCCCATACCGAGTCCAAACTCCCCGACGCGCATCCTGACGCGCCGTCGCACTTGGCGCATCAGACAAAGGGGATATGCCCGAAGCCCAATCGCTGCCGCGGCGACTTGCGGGCCTTCGCTTCGAGCTCGAGTTGCAGGAATTCTTGTGATGCGGTTCGGTGGGCAAAAGTGCGCGGACACAAACGGGTCGAGCGACGTCTTCGCGGACCTTGAAGGGCAGTGACCGCCGCGGATGAGTCGCCAACGAGGCTTTGGCCTCCTCGCCATGTTGCAGGCCGAGGGACCGGCGACCACGCCGCACTCGTCGATCCCCGATGGGCCTGCGTGGTGTTGGCAGGTCATCTCGTCCGCCGGGATCCTGCAGAAAATTGCAATCGTGCTCGGGCCTGCTCGTTCGCTGAGCACCGCAATGAAACCCAAGCGCAATGCGGCTTCGGCGAGATGCCCAGCCGGTTATCCACAGAGTAATGCACCGCTCACGGGGACAACAAAGACCTTGACTTTTGCATTTTGGTGCGATGCACAAATCGCTTCCCCATTGGGGCCGCACGATTGATGTGCGTGGGCGCGATGCACCGCAGCACGCCAGATGGGGGCGCCTTCCTTCGATCTTTTCCACAAAGAAGCTAGCGGAAACTCACTTGCTTGGGTTGCCGCGGGGACGCGCAGCCGGCGGGGCTCTTGCGGCTCGCCGGATATTTGCTTGTTGTAGCGCCGCGAACTAATGAGCGCCGCAACGGGAAGCGCTGGCAACCGCCGCGTCATCGCTCGTGGGGTCGTAGATGTACGTGCTGCGGATGATCTTGGACTTGGCCACCAGGTTGCGAACAGTCAACTGGATGTCCGTCATTACCGACTCGACCGGACTACCAAGAAGCGGCTGAAGAACACGCGTGAGTGCCTTCTTGATGTGGCCGGACGGACGGTCGCCCACCAGCACCAAGTCGATATCTTCCGAATACCTGCTCGCCGGTGCGAGGTGCGTCTTGTGAAGCACCGTGCCTCCGCGCATCGCGACTTGGCCCTTCAAGAACTTGTCCTCGAAGATGGCCGCGACGGCCTGGCTGATGAGGAAATCCTGTTCGACCATGAGGTCACTGCTCCACGGAGCGAATGGTCGCCACTGCGCTAGTTCCTGCGCGCTGATCATCCACGCATCTCCGTCAGCAGTTCATGCTGGTTCAACGTGTACTCGATGGCCCATTTGCCGTCGACCATGTGCATTGTGGCTTGGTCATTCCTGGGCGTGACCAGGGGTTGCGCACTGCGGCGTTGCTGATGCAGCCACCTGGCGAGCGTGTCAGCCAGGCGGCCCCCCCCGAGCTGGTCGAGTACGAATCCAAAGCGCTGGACGGCCGGCACTTGGTTCAAGGCCCTCGCGGCTTCAAGCACGCCTGCCGACGTCATCTTCGGCAAGAGGTCGTGGGCGATCCGGGCGACGGCCTCCAGGCCTCCCACGGTGTTTTGGTGACGAATGAGGTCGAGCACCGTTGCTTCACGAGTGCTGATGCGCATACGCGCCGTCCTGGTCCGCTCGTGAACCACAGGGGTGTCGCTCAAGCCCTTCTTGACGACGAATTCCACGCGCAGCTTGCCCACTGCAAGTGGGCGCCGCGGCCGGCTCACCATGACCTGGGTGGCTTGATAAGCGTAGTGGGACGAACCCCAGAAGCGTGCGGCGCTCAGAAGGGCCAGGTAGTACGCCGGTTCCTGGTCGCGCATGAGCTCATCCAGATCGGCGGTCGTACCAAGTCGTGATGCCGCACCTGCTCAGGACGCACCCGCGCCCTCCAAACGCTCTTAACTAGCGCTGGCGGGCCCGTCGTTGACTCCAGCTGCTCGCAGCCAACCTTCATGGTCGTCGCTCACGATGGGTCCTCGGCGTCCAGGACCTTGCGTTTCACCGGTATCGCCGCGTACCGCGCCGAGCTGCGCCGCTGGCCATTGGCGCTAAGGTCCGCATGCACTGCAAGTGCGGCTCGTATGTGGGCCCGGACGCGCTTCGGGCGATGGCATCCGTAAAGCCGGGGAGGTTGATCGGGTACCCAATGGGGAAGTTGCTCATGTTCGTCACTTGCAACGTAGCTGCTTCATTTCTTATGGGGAAGTTCAAAGGGATTCACCAGCGGTACCCCGGACGCCTGGACGTTCGCCTGCTCGATGAGCTGGTCATCGCCTGAAGCCGCGCGACATCGCTCGCAGACGCGGCCAGATATAGCGGCACGGACTGCGCTTTTTTTCTGCTTTCTGCGCCGCATGAACGGCTTCGAGGCTTGATTGGAGTGGCCTCTGCAGCGCGGCCACTGGCTACCTCAAGGAAAACGTTCTTCCGGGAGCTTGGGCGCTTGCGCGCCAGGGGACGGCACGTCCTGCTGGCCGTTGGAGAGCGCGGACGGCTCATGGATGGCCTGCACCGGCGTCGCGCGTCACGGCGAAGCTGCCCTCGAAGCCGCCTCTTGACCGACGCATAGCTCGCCCGGGACGCTGTCCAGGGCAAGGGCTGCGCCACCGTCCTCACCCGGTCCTCGCTGTGCTCGGCTGCGGCCTCCGGGCGGTCCCCGGACATCGGCCCTTTGCGCTCGCTCTTCATGCGTCGAGGCGGCTCCGAAAGCAGATGTTCAACCACCGCGGCACACGCCGCAGAAAGGCCCGGTCATGCCTACACCCTCTTCGGCCAACGGCTGGCCCCCACCGCGTGGCTCGGGCTGGCATGCATCTTGGTCGGCGTCATCGCAATGACATTGCCCACCCGCAGTAGCCGCGTCGGGGTCGGCCTCGATCGATGAGCGAGCAAGGCGAGGACATAGCAACTGGGCGGTGCGATTGAATGTCTGGTAGGAGGGCGGCCTCAACTCTGAAGTGCAACACCTCTTCGCCTAAGGTGTGCACATGAATGAACGTACAAGGTACCAGCAGCTTCAACCCGAGGATCGGATGACGATGGCGAGCATGCGTCAACAGGGTTCGAGCATGCGGGCCATGGGCAACCAGTCCTCGGTGGGCGTGCTGGTCGAGCGCACGAGCGTCTGGTGCTGCTGGCCAAGATGGACGACGCCACGGCCGCCTCGGCGCTGGCGGGCTTTTCTGCCAAGCTGAATTCGATCGCCGCGCCGCTGCCCCAGAGCCTGACCTACGACCAGGGCAAGGAGATGTCGCGTCACGCCGACCTGGCAGCGCAGACGGGGGTGAAGGTGTACTTCTGCGACCCGCACAGTCCGTGGCAGCGTGGCACTTGCGAGAACACCAACGGGCTGCTGCGCCAGTACCTGCCCAAGGGCACCGACCTGAGCGTGTTCAGCCAGGACGAGCTCCACGCGATCGCCCACAGCATGAACAACCGGCTGCGCGCCACACACGCGTGGCACACGCCCCTGGAGGTGTTCGCAAGAACGCTCGCCTCGGTCCATCAACCCTCAGCCTCGATTCATTGACTCAAGTCCTGTTGCGCCTCAGACTTGAAACCGCCCATCCAAATCTTCAAGGCGCATCGAAGCAGCATAGCCGAGGCACGACTCGGAAGCTCAAGGGGAAATGGGGAACTTCGTCTTAGGCGTCGTCGCCCTTGAATCGCTTCAGACCCTTGAAGATCAGCGGAGCGACCAGCGCGAACAGCGCCAGTGCCAGCAGCGTTGCCGACCCCGCGTGCTTGAAGAACACGAGCCCGTCGCCCAGGCTGATCTGCAATGCACGCCGGAATTGACTCTCCGCCATCGGCCCGAGGATGAGGCCGACGATCATCGGCGCCACTGGGTAGTCCCAGCAGCGCATCAGATAGCCGCAGATGCCGAAGGTCACCAGCATCACCAACTCGACCGTGGAAGGGTTCGCAGCGAGGGTGCCCATCACCGCGAACACCAGGATGCCTGCGTACAGCCACGGTTGCGGCACCTTCAGAAGTCGCACCCAAAGGCCTACGAGCGGGAGGTTGAGCACCAGCAGCATCAGGTTGCCGATGAAGAAGCTGGCAATCAGGCCCCAGACCAGCTCGGCATTGGTGACGAAGAGCAGGGGGCCTGGCACCAGTCCGTACTGCTGGAAGCCTGCGAGCATCATGGCGGCGGTGGCCGAGGTCGGAAGGCCAAGTGCGAGCAGCGGCACCAGTGTGCCGGTGGCGGCCGCGTTGTTCGCGGCCTCCGGGCCGGCCACGCCCTCAATCGCGCCTTTGCCGAACTCTTCGGGCTTCACGGCCAGCTTGCGTTCGAACGTGTACGACAGGAGCGTCGGCACTTCGGCGCCGCCGGCGGGAAGTGCGCCGATCGGAAAGCCCAGTCCGATGCCGCGCAGCCATGGCTTCCATGATCGCTGCCAGTCTTCCTTCGTCATCCAGAGCGAGCCGCGCACCGCCTCGATCTTTTCCTGCACACCGGTGTAGCGAGAGGCGATGTAGAGTGTCTCGCCCATGGCGAACAGGCCGACAGCCAGTGTGGTGATCGACACGCCATCGAGCAGTGATGGAACGCCGAACGCCAGCCGGGACTGCCCGGTGAGCTTGTCGATGCCGACCAGGCCGAGCACCAGGCCGAGTGCGAGGCTCGTGATGCCGCGCAGCACCGAGTCACCGAAGGTGGCCGACACGGTGATGAAGGCCAGCACCATCAGCGCGAAGTAGTCCCACGGGCCGAACTGCACCGCAAACTCCACGAGCCACGGCGCGAGCACCGAGATGCCGATGGTGGCAATCAGGCCGGCGACGAAGGAGCCGATGGCCGCGGTGGCAAGTGCGGGCCCGCCGCGTCCGGCCTTGGCCATCTTGTGTCCTTCGATCGCGGTTGCGATCGAGGCCGCCTCGCCCGGCGTATTGAGCAGGATCGCGGTGGTCGAACTGCCGTACATGCCACCGAAGTAGATGCCGGCGAACATGATGATGGAGCCCGTGGGGTCCAGCTTGAAGGTGATGGGCAGCAGCAACGCCACCGTCAGCGATGGGCTGATGCCCGGCAGGATCCCGACCAGCGTGCCAAGCAGAACGCCGATGGCTGCGAACAGCAGGTTGCCGGGCTGGGTAGCCACCAGCAAACCTTGCCCGAGGAGGGTGAAAACTTCCATGTCGAATCCTTAGCCGAAGAACAGCCGCTCGAGCGGCCCGGCCGGCAACGACAGCGACAAAGCCTTGGTGAAGAAGGCATACACGAGCACTGCCAGCAGCAAGCCGATGGCGGGCGCCTTGATCCGAAGAGGCTGGCCGAATGCCCGCGCCGTCGCGGCAAAGAGCCAGGTCGAGCCGATGACGAAGCCGCCGCCGAACTGCAGCACGAGAATCATCCCGACCAGGCCGCCGAGAACCCAGCCCAGTGCGGCGCGGCTGGTGAGCACCTCGCCGAGCTCGGATGTCTCTTGGCCTCGCAGCGCGGCGCGCAGGCGCAGCGCTGCCATGACGTGGGCCACGCCAAGCACCGCGAGCAGCAGTGCGACGATGCGCATCGCGGCCGTCGGCCCGACGCCCACCGACTGCGCGGGCGCCATGCCCGTGATGTCATGGCCGATGACCGCGGCCAGCCCGAACAGCACCACGGCCACCGTGGCCAGCGCATGCCAGCCCGGGCCGTTGACTCTGTCGGGCTCGCTCATTTCACCAGGCCGATGGAGGTCAGCACTTCCTTCACGCGCTGCTGGTCGGACTTGAGGAAGGCGGCGAACGCATCGGCGTCGAGGTAGGCGTCGTCCCACCCGCGGGCCTTCGCGATCTTGGCCCACTCAGGCGACTTGAGCGCCTTGTTCACCGCTGCCACGAGTGCTGCCTTCTGCGGTGCGCTGATGGCAGGGCCGGCCACCACGCCGCGCCAGTTGACGACCTCCACGTCCAGGCCTTGCTCCTTGAGCGTGGGCACATCGACGCCTTCGATGCGCTTGGCCGTGGAGACGCCCAGCGCGCGCAGCTTGCCGGCCTTGATCTGGCTTTCGAATTCGTTGTAGCCGGACACGCCGGCGGTCACGCGGCCGCCCAGCATTTCGGCCAGCGCTTCGCCGCCGCCCGAGAATGGCACGTAGTTGAGCTTGGCTGCGTCGCCGCCGGCCTGCTTGGCGATGAGGCCGGCGAGGATGTGGTCCGCGCCACCGGCCGAGCCGCCGGCCCACACCACCTTGGAGGTGTCGGCCTTCACGGCGGCGGCCAGGTCCTTCAGTGTCTTGTGCGGCGAGTTCGCGGGCACGACCACGACCAGCGGGTCGCCCGTCATCCGGGCGATGGGCGTGACGGCATCCAGGCCGACCGGTGCCTTGTTGGTGAGCACCGCGCCGACCATGGTGATGCCCATCACCATCAGCTGGCCGCCGTCGCCCTTGGCGTTGTTCACGAACTGCGCCAGGCCGACCGTGCCGCCGGCGCCGGGCACATTGACGACCTGCACGTTCTTGGCCGCGCCGGTGGCGGTGAGCACCTGCTGCAGCGAGCGCGAGGCGCTGTCCCAGCCGCCGCCCGGACCGGCCGGCGCCATGATCTTGAGGTCGAGGGTGGGCGACTGCGCGACCGCCGGCACTGCGGCAAAGCCGAGCAGCATGCTCAGAACCGACGCTGCAAGCAAGGGGCGGCGATGGGGCTCGAATGTGGTTTTCATGATGTCTCCTGGGGGGTGGGAAAGAAGCTGCTACTCCGCAACGATCTTTGCGCTGTCGACGATGCGCGCGTACTTGATGGACTCGGTCTTGATGAAGTCGCGGAACTGCACTTGCGTGAGCCCCATCGGCTCGCCGCCTTGCTCGCGCAAACGCTTGACGAGGTCGGGGTCTTGCAGGGCCGCGTTTACCGCTTCGTTGAGCCTTGCCTGCACCGCAGGCGGCGTCTTCGAAGGTGCGAAAAGTCCGAACCAGTTGTCGAGGTCGTAGGCGGCGGTCGGCGCGAACTCGGCTATCGCCGGAATATCCGGCGCAAAGCTCGCACGTTTGGCGGAAGTCACCGCCAGTGCCTTCACCCGGCTGCCCTTGATGAAAGGCGTGGCGCCCGCGAGGCTCACGAAGGTGATGTCGACCGTGCCCGAGGCCACGTCCACCAGCTGGTTCGAGGCGCCCTTGTACGGAACATGCTGCATCTGGATGCCGGCCAGCGACTGGAGCAGTTCGCCGTTCAGGTGCTGCGGATTGCCGACCCCGCTGGTCGCGTAGCTCACCTTGCCGGGATTCTTCTTGGCATAGGCCACGAGCTCTGCCACGTTTTTTGCCGGAAACGAAGGGTTCGCGACCAGCACGTTCGGCACCCGCGTGACGGCCGTGATCGGCGCCAGGTCCTTCTCCGGCGAGTACTGCATCTTCGCCTTGTAGACCAGCGGATTGATGGCAGTCTCGCCGGCCGATCCCAGCAGCAGCGTGTAGCCGTCGGGGCCGGCCTTGGCCACATAGGCCGCTCCGAGCATGCCGCTCGCGCCGGGCTTGTTGTCCACGATGACCGACTGCTTCAGCGAAACGCGCAGCTTCTCCGCCAACAGGCGCGCCATCGCGTCGACGCCGCCGCCGGCCGAGAACGGAACGACGATGGTGATGGGCCGCGTGGGATAGTCCTGCGCGAGCGCGGACAGCGGCAAGGTGACGAAGGCTGCGGTGGCGCAAAGCAGCGCCCGGCGTTGGATCGAATGCATTGGATTCCTTGGTATTGAAGAGGTGCCATGCGCTGGCGGTCGCTCATGCGGAGAAGACCATGCACACCGGGCTGCCCGACCTGACCGATGCGCCCGTGGGCTTGAGCGTTCCGGCCGCGGGGTCGACGGCCAGCGTCACGATGGAGTCGCTGTCCTCGTTGAGCGCGAACATGAAGCGGCCGTCCGGCGCGAGCGTGAAGAACCGCGGCGTCTTGCCTTGCGTGGGCTCGGCTTCGATGAACTTCAGAGCGCCAGTGGAAGGGTCGATGCTGAACACGGCGATGCTGTCGTAGCCGCGGTTGGAGGCATAGAGAAAGCGCCCCTGCGCGTCGATCTGCAACTCGGATGCGCGGCTGTTGCCGGTGAAGGTCTCGGGCAGCGCGGACAGGATCTGGAATGGTGCGAGTGCCCCGGTCTCTGGCGTGAGGCGGTAGGCCGTCACAGTCGAGTCGAGCTCGTTGACGACGTAGGCGAACGGCGCCTTGGGATGAAACGACAAGTGGCGCGGCCCCGCGGTTTCGCGCGTGGCCGCGAACGGCACCGGCGCCGGCGTCAGGCGTCCCTGGTCGAAGCGGAAAGTGAACACCCGGTCCAGGCCTTTGTCCGGCACTACGACGAAACGGCCGCTGGGGTCGAAGGGGTTGAAGTGCGGTTTCGCCTGCTTCTGTTCGACGCGGTGCGGGCCGATGGGGCCTTCCAGCTTCACGAGCTGCGTCAATGCGCCCAGCGAGCCATCGGCGTTCACCGGCAGCACAGCCAGGCTGGCGCCGATGTGGTTGGACACCACCAGGAAGCGGCCCGTCGGATCCAACGCAAGGTGCACCGGGTTCTTGCCCTGCGTGCTTTGGCGGTTGATGAAGCTCAGGAGGCCCGTACGGCGGTCCACCTTGAAGGCGCTCACTTCGCTCTCGTCGCCATGCACGGTGTAGAGGAATTCGCCGTTGGCGCTGAGCACCAGGAAGGACGGATTGACGAGGTTCCTGACGATGTCGGCGGGCTCCAGCGTTCCATTCGCCGAATCGACTTTGAAGATGCTGATGCCGTCGCCACGCGCGTTGCGCTCTCGGGTGGTGCGGCTGCCGACGTAGGCGTACATGGAGGTTTCTGGTTGGAGGAAGCAACGGCTGAGGGTTTTCGCTTGATTGCATTTTAATAACAACAAATGCAAAATTGGCTCATGGATAACACTGAGACGCCCTTCATGAGGCTCGTCGCGGCTGGGCAGGAGTACCTCGCCGTCGATCTGCCGGCGCTTTGCAGCGACAAGCTGGGCCGGCTTCCCGTGGTCTTGCGGCTGCTGATGGAAAACGCCGCGCGCAACATGGAAGGCGCCGAAAAAGAAGCCGCGCTGGCCGCACTCCTGGCATGGACCGATACGGGCACGAGCGAGGCGGAGATCGCTTTCCAGCCGGGCCGCGTGCTCATGCACGACACGACCAGCACGCCCGCACTGATCGATCTGGCCGCGATGCGCAGCACCCTGGCCGAAGCCGGCGTGGACCCGTCGTTGCTGAACTCGAGCCTGCCGGTGGATGTGTCGGTGGACCACTCGCTGGCCGTCGAAGCGTTCGCGCGCACGGACGCGCCCGAACTGAACATGGCGTTCGAGATCCGCCGCAATGCGGAGCGCTATTCGTTCCTGCGCTGGGCCTCGAAGGTGCTGCGGGGCGTGCGCATCAATCCGCCGGGCACGGGCATCATGCACACGATCAATCTGGAGCAGCTGGCAACGGTTGTGGCGGTCGAGGAGCGCGGCGGCGCACCATGGCTGGTGCCGGAGATGATGATCGGCACCGACAGCCACACACCCATGGTCAACGGCATCGGCGTGCTCGGCTGGGGCGTGGGCGGGCTCGAGGCGCAGACCGTGATGTTCGGCATGCCGACCATGCTGCGCATTCCCAACGTGATCGGCGTGCGGCTCACGGGCGCGCTGCGCCCCGGTGTGCTGGCCACCGACTTGGCGCTGGCCGTCACGCAACGCCTGCGGGCCATCGGGGTGTCTGGCGAGTTCGTGGAGTTCTTCGGTCCCGGCGTCTCCACGCTGACGGCGGGCGAGCGCAGTGTGGTGGCCAACATGGCGCCGGAGTACGGCGCAACCACCGGTTTCTTCCCGGTCGACGGCCGCACACTCGACTACCTTCGCCAGACTGGGCGGAGCGCAGCCCAGGTCGAACGCGTGGAGGCCTACAGCCGCGCGGCCGGCCTGTGGTTCGACCCCGCCGCGCAGCCGACCTACACGCGCGCGATCCACGTTGACCTGGATGCGATCGACATGCACATCGCGGGGCCGCGCCGTCCGCAGGATCTGCTGGGATTCGGCGAGGCCGCGTCGGCCCTGGCCGCGCTCGGTTTCCAACCCAAGGCCGCCGACGGACAGATGCCGCGGTTCCCGGTGGCCATCGCAGCGATCACGAGCTGCACCAACACTTCGGACCCGCGCCTGCTGATCGCCGCAGGACTGGTGGCGCGCAAGGCCCGTGCGCTCGGCCTGAAGGCGCCGCCCTGGGTCAAGACTTCGCTGGGGCCGGGCTCTCCCGCCGCGGCGGCCTACCTGGAGCGTGCCGGACTGGCGGCCGATCTGTCGGCCGTGGGTTTCGACATCGTGGGCTACGGCTGCACGACCTGCATCGGCAACTCCGGCCAGCTGCCGCAAGCCATCCAGGATGCGATGGCCAGGGGCTCCGTCCATCCGGTCGCCGCGCTCTCGGGCAACCGCAATTTTCCGGGGCGAGTCCACCCCGACCTCGATCTCGGCTTGCTGATGTCGCCGCCGCTGGTCATCGCCTTCGGGCTGGCGGGCGACGCCGAGCGCGACCTGCGCGTGGACCCGGTGCAGCTGACGGCCGAAGGCCGGCCCGTCTACCTGCGGGATTTGTGGCCGTCGAACGAGGAAATAGACGCGGCGCTCATGCAGTCGCAGGATCCGTCGGATTACCCGCGCGCTTTCGCGATCGCCACCCGCAACCCGTTGTGGCACGAACTCGAAGCCTCCGACTCGCAGTTGTACCCGTGGGACCCGGCCTCGACCGCGCTGCGCCGCCCGCCATTCGCGGCCCTCTCCGAGGGCAGCCTGCTCGGGCGCTACAGCGCGTTTCCGCTGCTCGTGGTGGGCGATGACATCACGACCGATCACATCTCGCCGGCCAGTGCGATCCCGAAGGACAGCCTGGTCGCAGACTTTCTCGTGGCGCGCGGCGACGACCGCAACGACCTGAACGTGTTCGCCTCGCGCCGCGGCAACTGGGAAGTGATGGTGCGTGCCGCCTTCCACAGCAAGACGCTGAGGAACCTGATGGCACCGGGAGCCCCCGTGGCTCACACGCTCCATGTGCCCAGCGGCGAAGTCGTGCCGCTCTGGGAGGCCGCACAGCGCTACCGTGCGTCGGGCGACTCTGTCGTGCTTGTCGCGGGCGAGCGCTACGGCACCGGTTCGTCGCGCGACTGGGCCGCCAAGGGACAGCGGCTGCTGGGCATTCGCGCCGTGCTGGCCAGCAGCTTCGAGCGCATTCACCGCTCGAATCTGATCGGCATGGGCGTGCTGCCTCTGCGCATGCCAGCGGGCATGACGCCGCACACGCTCGCGCTGGCGGCGGGCGATCGCATCGAGATCGATGCGCAGCCCGGCGAAATCTGTCCACGCAGGCCTGTTCGCATCACGCTGCACCGCGCCGGCGGCCGTGCCGAGCCCTTCCTCGCAGTGGCCGCCGTGGAGACCCAGCTGGAGGTCGAGCTGCTGCGCGCCGGCGGCGTCATCCCGTCGACCCTGCGCAAGATGGTGGACAAACATGGCGCAGCTGCCAGCCTGGCCACCTGAGGCCGCCGGAATAGCGGGAAAATCCGCCCCCATGCGGACCGATCAATCCATTCCCTCGCAGATCCTGGAGCTGATCCAGGCCGACGCCATGCCGGCAGGCGCGCACCTGCCCGCGCAACTCCTGGCCGACCGCCTGCGGGTGTCGCGCTCGCCCGTCAATGACGCGCTGTCGCTCCTTGCCGAGAAGGGCGTGCTCATGCGGCAGCCGAACCGGGGCTACTTCCTGGTGAAGCCGATCGAGAGCGAGGCGAGGGCGCTGGCGGGGGAACTCGGCCTCGAAGAATCCGACATCGTGACCGAGGTGTACTTCCGCGTCGCCGACGACCGGCTGCGGGGCCTGCTGCCCGACGAGTTCTCCGAGGCGCTCCTCAAGCAACGCTACGGCCTGACGCCGGTGCAGTTGAACGGCGTGCTCGGACGCATCGCCAACGAGGGCTGGGCCGAGAAGAAGCCGGGCTACGGCTGGGTGTTCTCGCCGATGCTCACCACGGCCGACAGCCTGCTGCAGTCGTATCGCCTGCGCCTCGCGCTGGAACCCGCCGCATTGCTCGAGCCCAACTACCACCTGCCGCCCCAGGTGATCGCGCGCTGCCGCGCCGCGGAAAAGCACCTGCTCGAAGGCGGCATCGCAACCGATACCGCCGACCAGCTGCATGACCGCGGCGTGCGGTTCCATGAATCGCTGGTCGAGGGCTCGGGCAACGCGTTCTTCATCGACACCATCCGCCGCGTCAACCGCGTGCGGCGGCTTCTGTCGTATCGCTCGATGCAGGACCGCAGCCGCTACAAGGAACACTGCCAGCAGCACCTGCACCTGCTCGACCTGCTCGAGCGCGGCCGCAACGACGAAGCGTCGAAGGCCATGCACCAGCACCTTTCCAGCACGCTGCGCAATCTCGCGAAGATCAGCAGCATCCTCAAGACCTAGCACCCATGACCATCGATCCCGCCGTCGTCCGGGCATTCGCGCCTACCGGCGCATTGCGCGCCTCCATTAACCTGGGGAACCCGATCCTCGCCCATGCGGACAAGGCGAACGGCGCGCCTGGCGGCGTCTCGGTGCACCTGGCACGCGCCTTCGCCGAGCGCCTCGGCGTCGCGCTGGAACTGGTGGTGTTCGATGCCGCGGGAAAATCGGTCGATGCGGTAGCCAAGGAGCAGGCCGACATCGGGTTCTTCGCGATCGACCCGGTGCGCGGCGAGCAGATTGCGTTCACCGAGGCGTACGTGCTGATCGAGGGCAGCTATCTGGTTCGCGAGAGTTCGCCTTTGCAGCACAACGACGAGGTCGACCGCGAAGGAACCACCGTCGCGGTCGGCAAGGGAAGCGCCTACGACCTCTATCTGACGCGCGAACTCAGGCATGCGCGGATCGTGCGGGCGCCGACTTCGCCCACCGTGGTGCAGACCTTCCTCGAACAGAACCTGGACGTGGCCGCCGGCGTGAGGCAGCAACTCGAAGCAGACAGCCGCACGCACGCAGGGCTTCGCCTGTTGCCGGGCCGCTTCATGGTGATCCGGCAGGCCATGGGAACGCCGAAGACGCGAGGCGCTGACGCGGCGGATGTGCTGCGCGGCTTCGTGGAGGAAATGAAGGCTTCGGGCTTCGTGGCCGATGCCCTTCGGAGGCATCGCATCGAAGGCGCATCGGTCGCGCCGGCTGCGCTGGCTGCGCCTGCAGCGTAGCTAGGACGTCCCTTGTACGAAATCGACAAAAGCCCGTAACGGCGCCGGCAGCAACCGGCGGCCGGGGTAGTAGAGGAAGGGCCCGGAGAAACGCGGCCACCAGGGCTCGAGGATGGGTTCGAGCGCACCGCTGTCGAGGTAAGGCTGCAGCCAGTCTTCGAACAGGTAGACCACGCCGGCACCGGCCAGCGCCGCATCGACCGAGAGATCTGCCGCTGCGCCGATCCGCACGGTCAGTTGACCGGTCACCTCGATGCGCAAGGTTTCGCCGTCGCGCTCGAACTCCCACGGAGGCATCGACCCGCTGGCGAAACGGCCACGCAAGCAGTTATGGCCAAGCAGATCGCGCGGATGTTCGGGCCGGCCATGCCGATCGAGGTAGGAGGGGGCTGCCGCTACAGCAAAGCGCTGCAAGCGCGGGCCGATCGGCACGGCCACCATGTCCTGCTCGAGCCGCTCGTCATAGCGGATGCCGGCATCGCAACCGGCCGCCAGCACGTCGACGAAGCCGTCCTCTGCAATCACTTCGAGGGAGATGTCGGGGTAGGCCGCAAGAAAACGCGGCACGATCGATGGCAGCACAAGCCGCGCGGCGCTGATCGGCACGTTCAGCTTGAGCGTGCCGGCCGGCCGATCGCGAAAGCCGTTCACCACGTCGAGCGCGGCTTCGACTTCGGTGAGCGCCGGCCTCAGCCGCTCAAGCAGGCGTTCTCCCGCTTCCGTCGGCCGCACGCTGCGCGTCGTGCGGTGGAGCAACCGTACGCCGAGTTGAGCTTCAAGCCGACGCACCGCCTCGCTCAAGCCCGATGCGCTGCCGCCGCTCAGGCGCGCGCCGTCGCGAAAGCCCTTGGCGCCTGCCACCGCCACGAAGGCGTTGAGATCCCCGAGGTCAACCTTCATTGTTCTGAATCCTGCACAGCCCGTGCCGATTATGGCGGGTTATCAAACAGGGGCTAGCTGCCTAGACTGGGCTTCACGACCTCGTTCATCTCTTCAGATCCCAGGAAAAACATCATGTCCACCACGCAGACTCTCAGCACCTTCACCCTCGGCGACCGTGCGGTTCATCGGCTCGGCTACGGCGCCATGCAGCTCGCCGGCCCCGGCGTGTTCGGCCCGCCGAAAGATCGCGAGGCCGCGCTGGCCGTGCTGCGCGAAGCGGTCACCAGCGGTGTCGATC
The DNA here is from genome assembly GCF_051400855.1 of Variovorax stachyos. Lineage (NCBI taxonomy): Bacteria > Pseudomonadati > Pseudomonadota > Betaproteobacteria > Burkholderiales > Comamonadaceae > Variovorax > Variovorax stachyos. The sequence continues at coordinate 36,666 of NZ_JBLFFN010000013.1, forward strand.
ACATCGACACCAGCGACTTTTACGGACCGCACATCACCAACCAGATCATCCGCGAGGCTCTCGCGCCCTACGCGAGGGACCTTGTCATCGTCACGAAGATCGGGGCGCGGCGCACCGACACCGGCGGCTGGCTGCCTGCGTTCTCGCCCGAGGAACTGACACAGGCAGTGCACGACAACCTGCGCAACCTCGGACTGGACGTGCTGGAGGTGGTGAACCTGCGCATCATGTTCGATGTGCACGGCCCGGCCGAGGGATCGATCGAGGCGCCGCTCGCGGCGCTCGCCGAGCTGCAGCGCCAGGGTCTCGTGCGGCACATCGGCCTGAGCAACGTGACGCCCGCCCAGGTCGCGCAGGGGCGCCGCATCTGCCGCATCGCTTGCGTGCAGAACCAATACAACCTCGTACACCGCAACGACGACGCGCTGATCGACGACCTGGCGCGCGACGGCATTCCGTACGTTCCTTTTTTTCCGCTCGGCGGCTTTACCCCGCTGCAGTCCTCCGGGCTTTCCGACGTTGCGCAACGCCTGGGCGCCACGCCGATGCAGGTGGCGCTGGCCTGGCTGCTGCGACGCTCGCCCAACATCCTGCTGATTCCCGGCACCTCATCGGTCGGGCATCTGCGCGAAAACCTGGCCGCGGGCAAGCTGGAGTTGCCGGCGGATTCAGTGGAGGCGCTGGACCGCGTGGCGGCTCCCGTTGCCGAATGACTGCTTTCTCGAGCAATCGCACCTGGCCCCCTTGAACGGTAAGCACTGGCGACTGTCTCAACGGGTTTCGAAGCACTCGCCAGGCGTGAGTGGCGCATGGCGATAGGTTGCCGGCGTGCGGCCAAGCTGGACGGGCGCCGGACGAACCAGTTCGCCGCATGCGGATGCAGCAGCGACACGCCGCTATCGTACAGCGCCGCCTCGACGAGCTGGCCGCATCCGCTGCGATGGCGCTCCTTAAGCGCCAGCAGCACGCCGATCACCGCGTTGAGGCCCGTGACCATGTCCGGACGGCTTAGTTCTGATTACCCCAGTGGTCCAGTCGATGGGGTTCAGTGCAGCCGACCGGCTTGCATGTTGCAGCCTACGTGGCGACGGTGCAGCGCATCACCGACGAGGGTCTCTCTGAAATCGTCAAGATGGGCGATGTGCACAAGCGCGTGGGGACCTCCATGCGATTCGCCCGAGGATTGCGATTGATGTGACCCCTCCTCTTCCGCTCTTATGAATCGCTTGCCTGGGACATGGCGGCGCGAAGCGTTCACAAAGGCCGGAGCTGCTCAGCCAAAGACCGAGTTTTCTCGACAACAACATCGCCTGTATGCAGCGGTTGACTTACGCGTCTTCGTGGGGCCGCAGCAGCACGGCCACAGTGCCAATACCAGGGTGCCTGGGCAGCGCGGCTTCGATCTCGCGAAGTTCGACTGAAAGCCTCTGATCTTGACCGGGTCGTCGGCACGGCCGAGGCATTGCACGTGGCCGTCGGCATCGATGCGCGCCGGATCGCCGGTGCGATACAGGCGCGCATCGTGCGAGTTGGTGGACCAGGGGTCGGTGAGGAACCTATCGGCCGTGAGTTCGGGCCGGCCCAGGTAGCCTGCGGCGACCCCGGGTCCCGAAATGCACAACTCGCCGGTTTCGCCGCGGGGCAGGAGCACCAGGCCTTTTTCCTCGACCTCGGGTGCGATCACGAAGAGCGCGTAGTTGGGCAACGGCACGCCAATAGTGACCGCCTCCCAGCGTGCAGTTCGGCCAGGCTGGCCGACACGGTCGCCTCGGTCGGCCCATAGGAATTGAATACCTGGCGACCGCTGCGCGCCCAGCGTGCCACCAGGGAGCCGGGGCAAATCTCGCCACCGAGGTTGACGATGCGCAACGTGGCACATCCTGGCTGAACAGTGCCAGCAGGGTTGGCACTGCGTGCAGCACCGTGATGCCCTGCTCAATAGGCGCCTGCGGCAGCAGTTCGGGGTTGTTCGCGACATCTCCTGGAGCAATCCAGAGCGTTGCACCGACCAGCCAGCTGATCCAGACCTCCTCGAAGACTCTGAGCGCGTGCTCGGTGATCTGGTCTTCGCCGGAAACCGCGCGATGTCGCTCGCAAACCCGGCCAGATATAGCGGCACGGACTGCGCTTTTTTTCTGCTTTCTGCGCCGCATGAACGGCTTCGAGGCTTGATTGGAGTGGCCTCTGCAGCGCGGCCACTGGCTACCTCAAGGAAAACGTTCTTCCGGGAGCTTGGGCGCTTGCGCGCCAGGGGACGGCACGTCCTGCTGGCCGTTGGAGAGCGCGGACGGCTCATGGATGGCCTGCACCGGCGTCGCGCGTCACGGCGAAGCTGCCCTCGAAGCCGCCTCTTGACCGACGCATAGCTCGCCCGGGACGCTGTCCAGGGCAAGGGCTGCGCCACCGTCCTCACCCGGTCCTCGCTGTGCTCGGCTGCGGCCTCCGGGCGGTCCCCGGACATCGGCCCTTTGCGCTCGCTCTTCATGCGTCGAGGCGGCTCCGAAAGCAGATGTTCAACCACCGCGGCACACGCCGCAGAAAGGCCCGGTCATGCCTACACCCTCTTTGTCCCGTCGGCGCAATGCAGATCACCGAACAGCCACGGGCGTTCCCCCCGTACCCCCCGAGGACTCACCAAAAGCAGGCACTGTCGAAGACCGGGGATCGGTTGCCCGGACTGGCGCACGCATGGATGTGCGGCAGGTGATCACCGACCGGATCATCGCGATGCTGGAGCAGGGCGGCAACGTGTTCCGCGAGCGCTGGACGCGGGCGGCCTTGCGCGGCATGCCGCGAAATGGCAAGACCGGTGCGCCGTACCACGGCGTCAACGTCCTGCTGCTGTGGGATGCCGCGATCGAGCAGGGCTATGCATCGAATGTCTGGCTGACCTACAAGCAGGCATCGAGCCTGGGCGCTCAGGTGCGCAAGGGAGAGCGCGGTGTGATGTGCGCGCACTTCGAGCGCAAGGCGCGCAGGGGTGAAGATGCAGAGGACTCTGCAATCGCTCATGCCGGCGAGGAGGAGGGCAAGACGAAAGAGGTGTCGCGAGGCAATGTTTTGCTATGCATGCCGTTCTGGGTCTTCAACGTTGCGCAGATCGATGGATTGCCGCCCGAGGTCGTCGACTTGTGCATCGAACCCGTGAAGTCCTCGAATGGTCCAGTGGAATGCGCGTTGCGCCTGCTGGGCGGCTGCAATGCCACCATCCGGCATGGCTTCGAACAGGCGATGTACCTGCCTGAATCGGATGAGATCCGGTTGCCGTGGCCGCGGCGCTTCACCAGCGGGCAGGCGTACTGCGCCACCTTGCTGCACGAACTGGTCCACTGGAGCGGACACCCGAGCCGGCTGCATCGACAGTTCGGCAAACGGTTCGGCGACCACGCCTATGCATTCGAGGAACTGGTGGCCGAACTCGGCTCGGCGTTCGTGATGGGACACTGCGGCCTGGTCGACGCCACCATCGAGGGACACGCCGCCTATCTGGACAGCTGGCTGCAGGTGCTGAGAACGGATCGCACCGCCATCTTCACGGCTGCACGGCACGCGGGCGAAGCGTTCGAATACATCCTGGCCAGAAGGATGCCCTCGCTGGACACCGTGCCGCTGCTTCCATCGGAAGATTGAATCTAGTTGGTCAGCCGTAGCGCGTCGTGATCTCACGTAGTAGGGCCGCTGACTTCCAAGGCTTCAATGCGGGGTTCCGTGCCCCGAGATGGGAGGTGGCGGAATCGACCCGTTGGAGTCGAAGAGTGCACGTAGCGGCGCCCAGCTTCGAGGCCTTCATCAGAGACCATCCGGCAGCTCACGGAGCGCGTGCGCGTAGGCTTGAACGCCTCGGCGCCACTGCTGTGTAAGCAGAATTCGGTTAGAGAACCGTCTTCTGTCGAGCATGCGCAAAGGTCGTCTTAGGGCCAGCCCGAACCGGACTTACTGCGCACGGCAATGAAGCCCCGCAGCCGCCGTTGGATGCTCGCTGCACCTGCGCCGGTGGAACTTTGGAAGCCGCATCGGTGGAATCTTGCAACGGTGCTCGTAAGCCGTTGACTTTTCAGGGTAGGAAGGTGCGACAACCTTGGAGGAACGCATGTGCAAACGGTGCAGCCGTCGTTCGTCGGCTCCGGTTGTGTCGGCGCCTGGTTCGCTTGCGGGGAGGGGTGCGGTGGCGGAGTGCGTTTTTGGCACCGGAAAGTCGGTGGCTGAAATGGGTGAGGCGCAGCGCGCAGCGCCGGGCTTGAGCACCCGGGTTTCACTTGGCATCATCAGTTTTGATACTCCTCAAATGAGATGAGGAAGATTGAAACAATGAACGTACCAAGCGACCCCTGGCACTGGACCTCATCCCTGCTGCCAGGCAGGCCGGCTATCTCACAACGTACCTGAATCTGTGGGACGCGCGTACCCAGCCCACCGGTGCATTGGTCGACGCCCTGCAGCGCACCCTTGAGCTCAAGGGCTTCGCGAGAGCCGTTCAAAGGCTGAACACGCCACTTCGCAAAGTGAAAGCCGGCGCCAAGGTCCCCGGGCCGGGCGAGGGGTCGGTCGAGGCGGAGCTCACCGACGCGCGCCAGGTCGTAGGGCCGGCGCTCGGCGAGTGGCTCAGGACCTTCGACAAGCGTGGCAGGCGCATGCTGCTAGTTCTGGACGAGGCGCAGGTCTTGGCGGATGCCGTTCACTCCGAGCTCGCGCGCTCGCTGCGCGCCGGCCTCGACAGTCGCAAGGAAAACATCAAGGTCGTATTCGCCGGAAGCTCGGAGCCGACGCTGCGTCGCATGTTCGGGCGATCCACCGAGCCCTTCTGCAACTGGGCGCCCCTGGAGCCCTTCGAGCTCCTGGGAGAGGACTTCGTCAAAGCCCTGGTCTTCAAGGTCAACAAGCTCTCGCGCTTCACCCTCGGTCAGGCGGAGGCGCTGGAGGCCTTTCACGCCCTCAAGGACACGCCCGAGTTTTTCAGGCGCTTCCTCGAGCGCTTCATGACCAATGCCGACCTCGGCGCGAGGGCGGCCCTTGAGCACACCCTCGAGCACGTCTTCAACGACCGGGAGTTCGCGCTGACGTGGGCCCGGTTGCTGCCTGCAGATCAGGAGATCCTGAAAGCACTCGCCGATGGCGTCACCAACCTCCATTCGGCAGGGACCTTGCAGCGCATCGGGAAGGCCCTGGGTCTCGAAAAAGCGGTCACCAAGAATGCGCCAGCACAGTCGCTCAAGCGCCTCCTGGATCAAGAGCTCATCACGCGACTTGACGTCGGCGACTACCGTTTCCAGGATGACGCGTTTTCGGAGTGGGTCAGAACCGCGGCCTCGAAATGTAGGGCGGCAGCCCGCAATCAATGATGAAGAGCCGATAGACATCCAGAGCGAGCGTTGAAGTCGTTTGGAGGCCTGTCGACGTTGATGGTGACCCTTCTGTCTCGCAGGCCAGCGGATGCCGTCATCGCTTGCCTATCGCCGAGCTCGCGCACGTGAGTAAGTACATCCAGCTTGGCCGTTCGGGTGCGATGGGAATCGAAGCTGTCGGCATGCCGAACACCAAAGGCCTTGTGCGGTGTTGAGGGCAGGATAGACTGCCGTCAGACATTGTTAACAGCCACTGCGTTGCGATGACCAAGACCTCTCGATCGAGCGTGATTGGAGTCCGGGTAGCGTCCGACAAGCGAGCGCGGATCGCCGCCCTGGCCGCGCACCATCAGCTCAGCGCGTCGGGCCTGCTCGCCAAGATGATCGAGGAGGTGCTGCAGACCAACGGCACGCCGGTGCATCAAGCGGGCGAGCAACGCCCCCGCCAAAAGTGGACCATCGATGGTGTCCAGGAGGACCGCGTCACGCTGCGCCTTCGCCATGGCGACCGAATGCTCGCGGCAGAGCGAGCCTGCGCCCGTGGGATGAAGACCGGCAGCTACCTGGCCATGCTGGTCCACAACCATGTTCGAGGCTCGGCGGTGCTGCCGCCGAACGAGCTCGACCAGCTCAGGGCGACTTGTGCGCGGCTGGCTGCGCTGGGTCGACAGCTTCAAAGGTTCGGCATGCCGAACATCGTGTCGGAGCCGCTGGCGTCCGAACTGCGCGATGCGATCGCGGCTGCCAGGCGCGAGGTCGAGGCCGCACGCGAAGCCACGGCCGCAGTCGTGCGCCGGAATCTGACGAGTTGGGCGACCAGCGGCGAGATCGGCCATGCCTAAGCAGACGGTCTGGGTCGGGCGAAGCCGTCTCGAGGCGGCGGGCAGATCGCGTGATCTGGCGCTGGACATCGTGAGCTATGGCCGGCGGGGACCGGCCGGCACGCTGCACCTCGGCTCCGAGCAGATCGCGCAGATCCAACGCACGGTGGGGCGCACGCCCGAGGTCATGGTGAAGGTCTCCGGCGGTGGGCGGGATGTCGGTGGCGTCGAAGCGCACCTGCGCTACATCGGCCGCCACGGCAAGCTACCGGTGGAAACCGACGAGGGGCTGACGCTGCGGGGGCGGGGGACTGCCAAGGAGATCGCGGCAGACTGGCAACTGGATCTTTGCAGAAGCCAGTACAAGGCCAAGCCGGCCGAGGGCCGGAAGGACACCCGTGCGAAGCTCGTCCACAACATCGTCCTGTCGATGCCGGCAGGCACGCCTGCCGGGAAGGTGCTGGCTGCGGCGCGCGTCTTCGCGCGCGAGAACTTCGCGCTGCAGCACCGCTATGCCATGGTGCTGCACACCGACCAGGCACACCCGCACGTGCACCTGGTGGTCAAGTGCGAGCATGAGTTCGAGCCCGGCAGGCGCCTGTACATCCGCAAGGAGACCCTGCGGCAATGGCGCGAACAGTTCGCCGCGCTGATGCGCGAGCAGGGCGTGGCGGCCAATGCGACGCCGAGGCAGGTACGAGGCCAGATGCGCAAGCCGTACCGGGACCCCATCCATCATCGGCTGCGCGCGCTTCGGTCGTTCGGGCAGTTGCCGGCTGACGAACGGGCCAGGCGGCAGCCGCCCAGGAGCTCGACCTTCATGCGCGCCAAGCTGGATGGCGTGCTCCAGGTCCTGCGGTCGGGGCGCGGCGCCCTGGTTGCCGGCAAGGCGGCCATGCAGGGCACGCGGCGGGAAGTGGCGGCGGACTGGCGCGCAACGGCTGATGCGCTTCGAAGGCAGGGCGAAGCAGAACTCGCCGCACGGGTGGTTCGCTTCGTCGCGCGCATGCCGGCCGTGCAGACCGATACGCAGCGGTTGGCTGAGCGCTGGAAGGAGCAGGACAGACACCGAGGGCTGGAGCGGACCACTAAGGTGTCACACAATCAGCAAACGCGGTGAGCCGCAGCGGAATGTCAGCCACTCCTTTGGCTGCCGGGGAAGGCGAGTCCTGAGGCGAGAGCCCGATCTTTCTTGTCTGGGGTCTCGCACGGGTCCGCGAACATCTCTTGTGAGTCGGATTCGAAGGCTGTCGCACCTCCCGCACCTCCGCTAGGACGAGAACAACAGCCTGACCGAGACCTTCCACGCCGACCGAATTCACCACGTCGTACGCATCATCGAAGGCGTTCACCGTTGTCCGATCCCTTCGGAGGCGATCCAAGGCGCGACAGCAGCACTGCCGGAGAGATGACCACCTCGCGGTTCTCTCGGTGCTTGCCATCGCGGTGTTCGGCGTGGTGATGGCATAGGTCTTCGATGCGGTGCTGGCGGAGGGCTTGCCCGAGGCGGGAGCGTCCGCGCAGGCCAGTGCCTGCATCAAAGGGCAGCGCAGCAAGCCGGCGGGGCGGAGCTGCCGCGAGGCATCGACGCTGCTGCGTTCAAACAGGCAGTGGCCAAATCTTCTTGGCGGCTTTCGGCGGGTGATACTGGTCTGCGTGGGTCAGGCTCTGCTGAACGCGCTGAGCGCTTGGGTGATGATCGGGCGCGGGCCGAGCGAGACCAAGGCTGCGTGCCGAAGGCGCGAGTCAGTGAGGCAGCAGGCCGCTGCACAGAGCACTGTACAAAGTGTAAAAGAACAGGCGTCACTGCCCCGGCATCCGATCGCCCCGGCCCGTTCGTCTGGTCCAAGACCGCAGAAGACATTCTCTCGCGGGCGTCGCACGCTTTCGTCTGCGGATATCCAACTCGGGACACTAGCCCGCGGCTGTCGCCAGATTGGTGCTGAGCTCGAAGACGAGAGCCCCCCGGGTGTACGCCCGCAGCACAGGCGTGCTATCGCCGACGATTGTCTCGAGAATACGTTGGCGCTCGGCATCGTTCATGGTCTTGGCCACAGCACTCATGCCGACCAGCGCCATCGCGTTCATCCGGACAAACGACGCACCGTCGTCGAAGCGCATGGTGCGCGACAGTTTGCGCGACCGTACGTCCCGGAATCCGGCCTCGCGCAGCAGCGTTTCGAGAGCGCCCGCGTCGCCATAGGCGTACCGCTGATCGGCGACCGGACCCAGGTGGACCTCCGCAACCCGGCGGAGCTCGCGAAAGAACGGGATCTCTTCGTCGCAGCGCCAGGTCGATACCGCCAGCTTGCCGCCTTGTCTCAATGCCCGCCGCATCTGAGCCGCCGCGGCAGGCTTGTCGGGAAAGAACTGCAGACCCTGCTGGCAGATCACGGCGTCGAACTGCTCCCCGTCCCGCAGCGGCAGGGCGCCGGCGCTGCCTTCACGCCAGTCCACTTCGGGTGCTACGGCGCGCGCGACCTCCAGCATGGCCGGGCTTATGTCGATGCCGACCATGCTTGTCCCGTGGCCGAGCCGCTGCTGCGCTACGCGCGCCACGACGCCGGTGCCGCAGGCGATGTCAAGTACGCGATCGCCGGCAGACAAGCGCAGTTCGTCTAGTGTGAGTTCAGCCCAGGGCCGGAACAGCGGGCCGGCGAGGAAGCGCTCGTACATCTGCGGGAAACTTGCCTGGTCCATCGCATAGCTGGGTAGAGTCATTGCGGCCTCCGTCGCATCCGTTCAAGACATCACCGTGAATGTTACTAACCGGTGCGGAGATGTAAATGCGCCAGCCGTACTGACCTTCTGTCTGCGCGCAATGGCCGAAGGGATGATGGAGCGGGTCAAGGGAATCTATTGTTCTCTCATAGTCCGCAGAAGGTTCCGAACCTGTGCGAGTGCCTCGGGCATCGAACCGGGCTGGTAGACGGCCTCATCGAGGTTCGACGCGAGACAGTCATCGATGAGCACCCTGGATCGCCGTTGGGCAACGCAGCCCAGGCGATGGGCATCAAGGCGACCACGATGGCGGGGGTCCAGAGTGCGCGAAAGGGTTTCCACAATCGTTGTTCTTATTCTGTTGCGCAAGCATCAACGCTAGCGAGCCCCTGGTGTGCAGATGGGCATGGCCACTCAGCGAATGTAGATCATGGTCGCGCCGTTGGGCGTGGGCCCATGCGTTGCGTGCGCTTCGCGTGCGGCATCATGTAGCCGCGGAAGGCCTCCCCGGCGAAATCAATTGCCCCGCCTTTGGACATCAGCCCCGCGGCAGTATCCACGTACCAGACCTGGCCAAGCGCTGCGAAGTAGGCGTAGTGCAAGCAACTGCCGCTCGTCACGATGAACTTCACACGTCTGCCCGTTATTGCCTGGCTTTCTGTCGCTGTTGGCAATGAAACCGTTCAGATCAGCTGCTGCACTAGTGCGATCAGCGAGAGGTGGGCCGGATAAAAGAAGTAGAAGACCCAGCGCTTGCGCGGCAGCGGCAGGTCGACCCGGCTCGCGCCCCAGATCAAAGGCAGGGCGGCCAAGGCCGCGAAGTTGCCGTTGATGACGGACAGTGATGCCGTCGCCAGCGCCCACGCCAGCAGCCGAAGCCCGCTGGGCCTGCGCAGGAACGCCCAGGCACCCAGGCAGCAGAGGAGCGCAGGCCACCAGAACTCCACCATCGCCCCACCGAAGGGAAAAGCGATGAGTGCTGCGCAGTGGTTGGCTGTGCCGCCGCGTTCAAGCAGCCAGGCGATCAGCGTCGCCAGGAGGAGGGTCGCCAGGATGTTCAAGGGCCACACACCCACCAGGTGGACGAAGGCCGGGGTCGCCAGCAGCGCAAAGATCGCCAGGCGCAGCATGACCCGCACGTGGATACCGGCCTCGAGCGCTCCTGGCCGTGCCAGATTGGCCATGAGCACGAAGCCAAAGAGCGGCATCACCATGCGTCCGAGCGCGTAGACCGCAGGGACGGCCTCGTGAAGCAGGTACTTGTTGACGTGATCGCCCGCCATGAGCGCCAGGGCAATCCATTTGAGCGCTTCGAGCGAGCCGTTCGAGATGGACCAGGCGTTCGTCGGCTTCTGGCGATTCCTCGGGGGCGGCTGGAGTCCTCGAGCCATCGCGATGCGAGCGCCGCGAACTCTCATGATTCAGTACGCGGGCGGCAACTCGGTGCCCTCGTCCCACAGCCGACGCCACTCGGCCCCCGTGCCGTGAGGCAAGCGCCGGTGCGTTGCGCATGGCCAGCACGTTCTCGGCGTTGCGCTGCGCAGCCGAAGACGTGTAGTTGAAGCTGCCGGTCTGCACGGTCGTCCCGTCCGCCACGTGGTGTCCAGTGCGAGCGGCAGGGCCTGGCCAGGCGTGAGCGCGGCCGAGTACGAGATGGCCTGCGGGGCGCCCGGTGCGGGCGGCACCAGTTGTGCTGAACCGGCACGAGGTGTCGCCAGCGCCAGCGTGAGACTTGCTGCCAGGGCTGTAGAGCGGAGCCCTGGTCTCCAACGGTGGCTAGAAGCGCTCATGGCTCGACTCCTCGCGGGCTCGACCGGATCGCTGGCGCACCTGCATGGGCGTGGGGTGCATGCGGCGATCCGGGAGGTGGATCGAGTGCCCTTGCGCAAGCGCATCGGCCATGCGCTCGCGAATCAGCTGCACCAGGCGCTGCTGGGAGGACTCGTCTGTGGTTACTCGCCGGGCGTACTGCTCGGCGAGCTGGAGGCACGCCGCCGCCGTAACCAATTCCGGCTGCCGGGCAAGGGCCGCATCGGACAGGAGCTCACCGGTGCGCACGAGCTCGGCTCGGCGTCCCCGTGCGCGGAGGTGGTCCGGGGTCTCGATGCTCCATCGGGCGCGTTGCGCAACGATCTTCTTCTCGCCGACCAGTTCGCCCTCCGAATTGCGGGCGGTCACGCGCAGACGAACGGAATGGCTGCCGTGCTGCGTGAGCACCACCTGGTCGCCGATGCCCGGCCGCGAGACCGACTCGGCGAGCGCACGCTCGAGGTCCGCACCCCAGATGCTGCGCTCGCCGACTTCCGTGCGAACCGTCACGTAGAAGGACATGCGTTGCGCCGGATCAAACCGGTACGGCGCCGCGGCCGCCGCCACGAGCATGCCTCTGACGGGCGGTCTTGGACCCTCGCGCAGCGATCGACCGTTTGGCGCTCCATCCGGGGGATGCCCACCGGCGTTGCTGCCGGGCTCGGCGGGTGTGGCTTCGCCGGGTTGGGTCTTTGCCTCGCGGTGCGCCGATGCCGATTGCGGACCCGAACCCTGTCCGAACTCGTGCGATGGGTGCCACTTCTTCAGCGCGCGTTGCACCTGGAGGATCTCAGCCTCGGTCGGCTCGTAGCCCCGGGCCTCGATGCCGCGCAACGAAGCTTCGCGCCAGATGCCCTGGCGAAAGGACGCGGTGCCCTTGAGCTCGATCACCCGCCAGCCGCGCGCTTCCGAGATCGCCACGACGCTGTGCAGAACCTCGCGGTTCTCTGTCCGAACGCGGATGCGGTCGCCTTCGTCAATGAACGCGAGAGTCCGGTCCGGGAAAAAGAATCTGTCATCCACGTGCAGGTAGCGGCGTTCGATGGCATCCGGCACTTTGAGACGGCTGTGGGCCGCGGTCGCAGCGGCGCCTTGTACGGAACCGGCGAAGGCCACGCCGGCGGCGCTTGCAAATGCGCTGTCAGCGCCTTCGGGATGCTGGTCTGTGGACATGGCGGGTTCTTTGGGCTGCGTTCGTGAGCTTTGGCGATTCGTGTTGTCCGAGCGACTCGATGCGGCTTCAGTCCAGGAGTCGCGCCATGAACTCGTCGGCGCGGCGCTTCACGTCCTCCTCGCTGAGCTTCTCGGTGGGAATCTCCACGTCGTCGAAGTCGAACGAGAAATCGTCCAGCTTCAGGTCTTCGTTCAGAACATCGCTGGTCAAGGTGCTGCCCTCCTTCCTCAGCGCGCAGCCGCCGCCTTTGGGCGTGGCCTCGGTGATGGATCCGGAATTCGTGCCCTTGGTGTCTTCGTGGCCCTCGGACGTCACCGCGCGGGCGGGCGGTATGGCACGACTGGACCTGTCCACCTCCAGCTTCGGCACCGGTGGCGGGGGCAGTTCGCGTTTGGCGAAGAACCGGTCGCGGAAGTAGCAGATGCGGTGCGCCAGCACGGGGCGCAGGCCTTCGTAGAACAGGAGCATGCGATCCGGGCCGAGCTCCTTCACTTCCTGCGGCAGCAGGAGGCGGCGCGGCTGCTCGCTGATGCTCACCGTCGGCCCCTTGCCGGCGCCGCCCCACATCGGACGACTCACGCTCTTCTGTTGCACGGTATAGGTGCCCAGCTCGCGGGAAATGGCTTCCGCATCGTCGTACTCCTTGGGCGGAAAGACGATGCGCGCGGCCAGCATCTTGCGGATCGACTTGGCGCCCTCGACGCCGTACTTCTCGACGAGCTGCGAGTGGGACTGGACGATGACGACGGTGCGCACGTTGTAGCCGGGCAGGAAGGCCGTGGATTCGGCGATCACCGGAATGCGCCCCAGCGCCGGGAACTCGTCGAGCATCAGGAGCACCTGGTGGCGAAGCAACGGGTTGTTCTCCGGGAGCTCGCGCGTCTGCAGGCCGATCGCCTGCTGGAAGAACAGATTCAGCAAAGGCTGCAGCCGGGCGATGTTGTCCGGGTTGATCTGGACGTAGATGGAGATCGGACGCTTGCGCAGCTCGCGCAGGTCGAAGTCGTTGGCCGAGGTCGCGGCATCGATCATGGGGTTGAGCCAGAGGTCCAGGCGGCTGGTGAAAGTCTTGCGGATGCTCGAGGCCGTCGTGGGCGCCAGGTCGATCACGTCGTAGAGGCTCTGCACCGCCTCCTGCGACAGCGGATAGCCGGCCCGCTCGCAGGCGTCGATCACGCGCTTCCAGTGCTTCTGGAAGCCTTCGGCGTCGCTCGCCATGCCTTGGCGCAGCACCTCGCCCAGGGTGCGCGTCGCGCCCTCTGTCTCGAAGAGATAGAGCGCGATGCCCAGGAAAAGCGAGCGCGCCGACGAGGTCCAGAAGGGGTCGCCGGCCAGCGGGTCGGGGAAGAGCATCGTGCCGATGCGCTGCAGGTCGTCGATGCAGCGGTAGGGCAGCTCGGACACGTACCCGAGAGGATTCCAGCGGGCCGACCGCTCGTGCTCGGACAGGGGATCGAACAGATGTACTTCCTGCCCGTGGGCTTGGCGGAACCCCGCCGTGCGCATGAAGTTCTCGCCCTTGATGTCGCTGACGATCGCGGAGCCGGACCAGCTCAGCAGGTTCGGGATGACGACGCCGACGCCCTTGCCGCTGCGCGGCGGGGCCTCGAGCTCGACGCCCTGCTGGCCGGGCAGGACCAGGTAGCGGCTGCCCAGACGGCCGAGGATGATGCCGTTCTCATCGAGCAGGCCCGCTTGCTCGATCTCGCGCCGGGTTGCGAGGCGGGCATTGCCATGCAGCGGTCGGCGACGGGGCAACATCGCGAAGCCCACCAGCCCCACCATCATCCCTTGGGAGCCGACCATCGTCGCGATGAGGGTGCGGCGTACGTCGGGCAACTCGCCGTAGGCCTTCCAGTACTGATGGATGGTCAGCAGCGTTGCATCCTGCGGCGGCAGCTTCATGGCCACGAGGAAGGCGTAGCCGGCCACGTACAGGCCGACCACCGCCGCCGCCAGCAGCGCGACCGCGATCCTGAACAGGCTAGGCCAGCCCTCGGAGCTTGGTGCCCGGGTCATACCAGATCTCCCGCACGATGCGCCGCTGCCGGTCATCCTGCCGATCCCTCGCGCACTGCACGACGATATCCACGCTCAGCTGGGCCAGTTCCACGCCTTCGCGCGTGCTCATCCCCTGGCCGGCCGGACTGCGCTTCATCAGCTGGGCCAGCGCCACAAAGGCCATCTCAGCGCTGTCCGCGTGGACGCTGGTGATGGAGCCCGGATGGCCGGTGTTCACGGACACCAGGTAGTCGTAGACCTCTTCACCCGTGCGCAGCTCGGACACGAACACCCGGTCCGGGCGCTGCCGCTTGGCGCTGGCCAGCAGCTGGCCGGGCGTGACCTCGGCCTGTCCCTGGGCGCCCTGAGAGTAGAAGAGTCGGACGTGGTTGGGCTGGTTGCGCAGCGACAGCTCCTTCACGTCCTCGATGGTGATGAGACGGTCCTCGCTAGGAACCTCGAGGATCAGCGCCTTGCTGACGGTGGTCTTGCCCGAGCCCGTTGCGCCCGAGAGCAGGATGTTCTTGCGCAGCTGGACCGCGCGGCGCAGGAAGGAGACGAACTGTCTGCGCGCAAGAAGACCTGTGAGCTCCCGGTCTTGCTGCGACAGGTGTTCCATATCGCTTTGCCGCACGCGGTTCGATGGAACGCTTCGGGTGGCCTCGAAGATGCGCAGGCTCTCCAGATCCTCGAGGGTCCACAGGGCGCTGGACGGACGCCGGATCGTGATCGAGACCGTCCGCTCCAGGGTGGCAGGCGGCAGCACGACCTGGATCCGTTCACCGCCAGGCAGGGTGGCGGACAGGAGGGGCTCGTTCGCCGAGATGCGCTGGCGCGTGAAGTTCGCGACCAGCTTGGCGAGGGACATGCACCAGTCGAAGGTGGCGAAGGGCAGTTCCTCGCGCACCCAACCGGACTGCCGCTCCACGAAGGCCGCGCCGGGCTCGTTGATGCAGATCTCGGTGACCTCGGGATCGTCCAGCAGCCTGCTGAGCGGACCCAGAAAGAGGGCGAGCGACGAGGGCGGTAGCGCCGACGCAGCCTCAGGCGCGGGCCGATTCGCCTGTAGCCCGCCGCCTGTGGCGGTGCCGCGCTCGCGGTCAAGGGGTGGTGTCGGTTCGAAGCGCATAGACGCCCCGGAAATCCACGTCGCGCGCCACCAGGATCTGGATGCGCTCGCCCTGGTACTTGATGACGGTGGGTGGGATCGAGACGGTGCTGCGCAGCACCTCCGTGATCACCTCGCGGCTGCCCTGCGGGCCGATCACCACGCCTCCGCCGCTGCCGACATTGGTGCCGCTTTGCTGGTGGGCGGCGATGGCCTGCATCGTGCCGTCGATCACCGAGATCAGGATCGCGGCACCGAAGCGATCCCAGAAGTGGGTGTCGACGTAGCCTGACAGGCCATTGCGCCCCAGTTCGTCCGTGCCGGGAGACGCCAGCTGAACCACAACGCCCGCGGGCGTGCGGGCCTCGTTCCACACGACGAAGACTCGACCTTGCCCCTGGCGGGGCGTCCCGCGCTGCTCGCCGACGTACTTGGTGCCGCGCTCCAGCAACACCACTTTGCCGTCGGCGCCATAGACGTCGCTCGCGCCGATGCAGGTGGTCATGCCCTCGTAGGTGGAATCGATGGCGGTTTCCAAAGTGCAGTCGATGAAGGCCCCCTTGGGCAACAGCATGCGCCGCGTGGGCAGGGTCTGGGCCGCGACTGCCGGGGTGGGGGTGGGGCGGAGACTGGCGGCGAGATTGCCGCCAGCCGCGGCTCCTGGGCTGGTCGCCGGTGCTTGCAGCGCGCCCATCAGTTGCGCCATGCCCTGAGCGCCCGTGGACAACATGGGCGACTCCGGGAACGCGTGCGGTGTTGTGGCGCCTGACGACTGGGCCGTCTGCGCTCGGCGAAGCACGGGAACGCCGAGCTGGCGCTCCAGCGCGATCTGCCCGGGCGTCTTCTGCGGCGGGCCGCCATTCGCAGTGTTCACTGGGCCTGGAGTTGGGGGCGGAGGTGGGGGTGGCGCGGGGTTGTTGGAGACCGGCTGCGGGTCCATCGGCGTCCTCGGCGGCTCGATGCGGCCGAGCGGCGGCACTTTCATCTCGCCACCGGCGCGTGCCGCGGCGGCCTTCCTTGCGGCTTCCTCGGCCTGGCGGGTCTTGGCGTACTGCGTGTTGTAGTACCAGAACAAGAAGCCGGCGCCCAATAGGATGATCGTGGCCAGTGCCAGGCCGCCGCTGATGCGTGACTGGATCGAGCGCTCGCGATTCACTGATGGGATGGCGCGCTCGCCCTGGATCGCCGTGCTCTCTACGGCCGTTCGCGACGCCTCATTTCCCGCGTTTGCGGCGCCTTGCCCAGACAGTACCTCTCCGGTGTCCGGGTCGATATCTGGTATATCGTCATCCGCTGGCCGATTCGCCTGGATGTGGCGGCGGCCTCGATCCTGCCAGGTCACGGCTCGTCTCTCGTGATGATGCGCTGCACGCCTGGCGCGTTGGTGTAGGCCGGGGTGCGTGCGCCGCCGCCGGCGAAGGACTGGTTGACGACGCAGCCGACCAACTTGCCTCGGCGCAGCACGAGGCGGCGCGCCACGCGGTGGATG
The DNA here is from genome assembly GCF_051400855.1 of Variovorax stachyos. Classification (NCBI taxonomy): domain Bacteria; kingdom Pseudomonadati; phylum Pseudomonadota; class Betaproteobacteria; order Burkholderiales; family Comamonadaceae; genus Variovorax; species Variovorax stachyos. The sequence continues at coordinate 53,131 of NZ_JBLFFN010000013.1, forward strand.
ACAACCTCGTCGTCGTCGACGTTGAAGTTCAGCAGTGATTCGGACCCGTCATCGTTCTGCACAAACAGGGCGGGGAACTCGGAGCGCGCCTTGAAACGCAGCCGGGTCTGCACCCCGTCGTCGTACGCGCTCACGGGCTTGAGCGACTCGCTGCCGCAGAACCAGTACTCGGTGTTGCGTGGCCGGTCGGCGGCCGCCCGGCTGATGCGCGCATCGGCTTGTCGGCGCTCGCGGTCTGCTGCTTCGGCTCTGGCCTCGTCCTCCGGGTAGCTGAAGCGCACCGAGTAGACCATGCGCCTGGCTGCAGCCCCGGCTGGGGGATTTGAAGAGACAACATAGTCGAAGTGGTAGGCCCGTCGATTGGTAAGGACGGTGAGGTTGGTGGAGGCGCGCACCTCCTTGGGCTTGATGAAGAAGTGGTTGCGCTCGGCCCCGACATCGAAAGCGCCGTTGTCGCCCGAACCCAGGTTGACGAACTCCTCGCCTTCGGCGAACTGCAGATGGATCTGATAACCCACGTAGCCGTGCAACGTGATGACGTCGTCCGGGTCGTAGGCGACCACGCGCACGCGCGCGTCGACCTTGCCGGGCGGCGGCACGGTCGCAGCGGCGACGAACGGGGCGGTAAGGGCCAGACCCGCGGCCAATCCGATGGCGAACGGAAACGTGCCGGGTGCAGCTTTGGCCTTCATCGCGCATCCTGCCTGCTTGGCGCAAGGCCAGCGGGGGCGACCTCAGGCTCGCGGCGGTACTCGACAACGCGAAAGCCCAGCGGATTGAGAGAGCGCGTCTTGTCATCCTTCGATGGCTGCACATAGGCGAACTCGATCGTGGAGACCCAGTGGCTCGCCTGCTCCTCGCCCGTGCCGCCGGCGCGCGTCGAGCGGGTGAAGCGCACCTGGGCCAGCTTGTCCTTGCCGCTTTCCAGCTTGAGGAAGGTGACCGAGCGCACCTGAGTCCGGATGGAAGTGCCGTCCTTGTAGACGTTCAGGGGTGAAGCAGGATTGTTGGTGGCCCACAGGGCTGCCCACTCCTGGTTGAGGCGCGGTGAGTTCTGGGAAGCGACCAGCTCGTAGTCGGCTTCGGCAGTGCCGTAGAAATAGCGTTCGCGCGCGATCACGTAGTTCTGCAGCAGGTTGCGCGTCACCACCTGCTCGATGTCGGTGGTGCCCTCATAGGTGGGCACGATGTCCACGATCCCGCTGCTGCTGTCGACGCGGATGAGAACCGGAACGGGCTGCTTCAGCGGCGTGAGGCCACTGACTGCGGCGACTGCGAGCACTGCGATCGCAGCTGCCACTGCGGCAACGATCCACGCGATCTTGGCCGATCGCTCTGCTCGACGCGCGCGATCAAGTTCCCAGCTCTGGGCCTCGAGCAGGTAGTTCTTAAGAGCGGCGTCCCGGCGCATGGACCGCTCCTGAGCTGAAAGCACCGGCCGAGACGTTGATCGGTGTGAGTGGCCCTTCGCACTCCGGCGGCTTGGGCGGGCGGGTGCCGCAGGCAGCTAGGAGCAAGGCAAGCAGGGAGAGCGTGGCCATTGGCTTCATTGCGCGCTCCACTGCTAGCGATTGCGCGAGGTGCTCGGCATGACCTGCTCTCTGGGAAGCACGGTGCCGCCACGGCGTTTTGTGCCGACCTGGCCAATGGAGACCACCCCTGCGCCGATGCGATTGCCTGCCAGGCGGCGGAAGGAATCCCAGCGACCGCCGGGCTCTCGCCGCAACCCATCGAGCACACCCCGGCCGAATTCGTAGCTGGTGCGCCTGGCACCACCCATCGCCCACCGCGCCAACCCGCTGACGAAGCCGAACGAGCTGAGTGCGATCCCGCTCGCCAGACCGGCAGCAATAGGCATGACTTGGCGCATGATCAGAAGCACCAGCGACGCACAGAGAACCATATTCAATGCGTCTACTGTCACGATGGCTGCGCCGCGGGCAGCCGTCTGAGTGGCATAGGAAGAAACTACCTGGAGCATGAGGCTCGCAACTAACGTGCTCAGGACTGCGACCAAGGCATAGTTGGTCAACTGGGCAGTCCACGCCTCGAAGAATCTGCGGGTGGCCTCGAAGAAGAGCAGACAGATGAAAACCGGCCCCATTGCGAGGATTAGCGCCAGTGCGAGTTTGGATAGCACAAGCAAGAAGAGCGCGTAGACGGCTACGCCGCCCATGATGAAGTAGACGACGGCACCGGCTAGGTAGAAGCCAAAGTCGCCGTTCAGCACGCCGCCCTTGTTCCAAAGGTTCGACGCAACGGCCCCGCCTTGGTCCCAGATGGTGTCAATAGTCGATACCGGGCTAGCGGAACTTGTGATCGTGGCTGCAAGCTGGCTCGGAGCATTGAAGAAGGTATCAACGATGACTCCGTTGAAAAGCCACAGCCTCAGCCCCACGCCCAGGATGATCGCGATGAAGAAGATGCGCTTAACGCCTTCCCAGATTGGCTCCTGAATTCTCCCTGTGAGGCTGAAAAATCCCCACACCATTACGTAGATCGTCGCGAGCGTTACCACGGCGGGTTCAATGGCGCCGGCCACAGCTGCCGTCTTTACCGCCACGTAGTCGGTCAGTTGAGAAGTCAGCCATGTCCAGAATTGCTGAAAGAACATTGCCTACCTCGTTTTGAATCTTTCATTTTCCAGAGCCACCAGCAGGTGGCATGGTGGGCTGAAAGCGCTTCTGGAAGGTCCCGTGATCTGGCCTTAGCGTCGCCGGCGCTGGTGCCGGCGCTTCGGCGCGCTCGACAGCGGGAGAAGCAGCCGGAACTGGATCCTGTCTCAGGAAACGGTACGCGCCACCCGCAGCAACTACAGCAATCGCCGCGACGACCATAATGATGGTTGACTTGGACATGGCGGTTCAGGGGCTGGGAAGGAATCTGGTGCTGAACCCGCCATGGCCGGAGATGACCTGCTCTCGAGTGCGCTGCTGCTGGGCACCTTCCTCGGCTTGTGCCATCAGATAAAGACTCTGCAGCTTGGTCTGCTCATTGGTGAGCATGTTCTGCTCGGCCTGGATTCTTGCCTGCAGATCCTGGATGGCCTTGGGGTCCTGGGCCGTGGCGATGCGGTTGATCAGCTGTTGCAGCGCCGAGAAGCGCTGGCTGGTGTTCTGGTACGCACTTTGGGTCAATCCGTTCAGCACGGCCGAGGACTGCCGGCCTTGCTCGACGATCTGGCGCATCTCCGGGCTCAGGGCCTCCAACTGGCCGCCTGAGAGGACGCTGTTGGCCCTCATGATCGACTGCACGTGGTTGGCCAGTCCGGCATAGCTTGCCGATGAGCCATTGATCGTGTTCATCAGTTCGCCGTAGCTCGGTGGCAGGTAGTTGCGCGCCAGGTCCGAGGTCGGGAGCAGCTGCTCCATGCCGCGGGTGCCCGTCATGGCGCCGTATGTCAGCGCCAGCTGGTCCTTCGACTGCCTGAGCTGCTCGTACTGCTGCTGCATCGCGGAGATCTGCTGTTGCCAGTACATGACCTGCTGCATCAAGTTCGCGACGGCCGTGACATCGATCACCGGAATGCCGGCCTTTGCGTGCAGAGGCGCAAGGCAGCTTGCCGCGGCGAGCAACAGGGCGAGAAGGTGCCTACGCATCGGAGACCTCCCGGGTCGGAGTTGAACGTGACGAGCGACCGTCCAGGGCCGCTCGGAAAGGGCTCAGCCATTGGTCGGGATGCGGCCCATGCGTTTCGATGAGCTCGCGCATGAGGCGGACGTTGCCGGTGCGCCCCGAGATGACGTGCAGGGCGTCATCGAAGCCACTGAGATCGAGCTGCGCAACCACGCTCACATGGTTCTGCTTGATCAGGAACTGACGCGAGCCGGGCTCGAGTTCCTGCTTGATGAGCGCGAACTCGCGCTCCGTGAGGTTGAAGCCCTGGGTGTACTCGTCGTAGGCCGCCTCGGGATTGGGAAACAGGATCTTCGTAGGCGTCTGCTCGACGATCGCCCGCGCGATGCTGGAATCGAGCACGTGGCTGGTGCTCTGGGTGAAGGTGGCGATGTTGGCGTTCTTCTTGCGCCAGGTCTCCAGTCCGTTCCTGGCGAACTTCGCGAAGGCGGAGTCACTCAAGAGCTTGGCGAACTCGTCCATCCAGCACACCAGGGGCCGGCCATCCACCATCCTGTTGACCAGGTGGAAGAGGTACATGGTCAGGGGCGTGCGCACGACCTCGTTGTCCAGGAAGTCCGTGACGTCGAAGCCGACCAGTGAATGGTGGGCAAGCAGTGGTGCCACCTCGTCATGGTCGTTGTCGAAGACCCAGGCGTAGTCGCCGCGCTCAGACGCGCACCATTTGCGAAGGCGCGCGTACATTCCCTCCGGGTCCGTGATGTCCAGGAAAGCGGCCAGCCGCGACAAGCGCCTGAAGGCCGGATCGAGCTTCAGGGTGCCGCGCAGTGCCTGGTCGAGGTCGTCTTCCTGCCGGACGCTCAGGATGTCGCTCGGCGTGCGCATCACCAGGCGCCTGAGCCAGTGCCGCATGAACTCGACGTTGTCGGAAATCGAGTCGTCGAGCTGCAGGGGGTTGCAGCTGGTGGGAACCCCGTTCTTGAGCGGGAGATACCGGCCGCCAAGCGCCCGCACCAGGATGTGCAGCCCTTCGTCCTTGTCGAAGATGACCTGGGTCGCGTCCATCCGGTTGCAGATGGCCACCATGCAGAAGCCCAGCAGGGTAGTCTTGCCGGTGCCGACCGGGCCCACTCCGGTGATGTGCCCGACGTCCCGGCGGCTGCCTCCATCTGCGCTGCGAGGATCGCTCGCGTGCAGCGAGAAGTAGTAGGGCGAGCCCGCGCGCGTCATGAACATCGTCAGGGCGTCGCCCCAGTAGTTGCCCGTCGCCCGCCCGGTCGGGAAATTGTGAAAGGGCGACATGGCCGCGAAGTTGCGGCTGGTCACCAGGGCCTTGCGGCTGCGGTAGCCGAAATTCCCGGGCAGCTGCGCCCAGAAGGCCGCCTCCAGCGCAAGGTCCTCGCGCGCCACCACCATCCCGGTGTCGCCCAGCAGGTAGCGCGCGCGTGCCACATGGTCGTTGAGCTGCTTCAAGCGGGGCCGGCCTTCAGCCTCGCCCACGGCGTCGCATGCATCGTCGAGCACCTGAAGGCTGAAGTGGTGATCGCCCACGGCGAAGCGGTTGCTCATCAGGTCGTCCAGCGCGTCCTCGAGCTCCGCGGCCTGGGACACGGCCAGATCCCCGGCGGCCGCCATCCGGTGGTGCTGCCGGCTCATCACGTCAGTGGCCGTGCTCTTGGCCAGGAAGGTGAAGCTCTGGGTCAGCACGAAAGGAAAGGGCGCGGTGAGGAGCGCGCCGAACATGCCCGGCGCCGTGGGCGTCGGGTACTCCTTGATGCCGAGGAATGCACCAAGGCGCGTCTGGGTGCCGGTGCGGTACTCCATCGCTTCGTGGCCGAAGAAGGGCCGGCTGGTGGCCAGGACCTCGTTCAGGGGCGAGCGCGGCAGCGGCATGCGCTGCCATTCCCCGTTGACCAGCAGGCCATGAAACTCCAGCAGGGAGGAGAAGAGCACGGCCTTTCCCTCCAGCCGGTAGACGCCCAGCGCCTCGGGGTCGTAGCGCTCCAGCGCGGCGAGCAGCTCCAGGCGCAGTTTGGTGCAGGCATCGAGGGAATCGCGCAGCTCGGTCTGCGCACCTTCCGGGTCCGTGCGCCTGAGCAGGCGCAGCGCGGCGTTGCCGATGCGGGTGGGCTGTGGGCGAAAGACGATCGACAGGTACAGCTCGTTGACCATCAGCCGCTCGCCGGCCATCTTGCGGCGGTAGCGCTGCTCGAGTTCATCGGCGAAACCGGCGACGGTGCGGCCCGCCGGATAGCCGGTCTCCCGGCGCCGGATCACGTGGGTCCAAAGCGCCAGGTTGGGCGACGCGATGTTACGCAGCAAGGCGTTCAGGCGCTCGTGCCAGCTGTTGATGTCCTCGTCGTCGGCGCTTTCGAAGCTCGCGCCGGCCAGCCGCAGGGTCTGCACGTAGTCGCCGGCGCGCGTGCGGGCCACGTGCTGGTCCACGTGCGCGGCAAGCGGGATCATGGCGGCGGCGCCGACCTCACGGCGCAGCGTCTTCTCGGCGCGGGAGAGCAGCTGCATGGCGTCCTCTCGTCTCAGATCACCGCCACGGGGTCCGTCCGCGCGCGGCGGCGTCCCTTGGCGTCAGGCAAGTCCAGCGCCAGCGGGCTGTACGAGCTCGCGCCCCAGTGCCGAAGGTTGCCGCCGAGCAAGGCGGGCAGCCGGGTGCGACCCCAGAGCTGCAGCAGATCGAAGAAGCGGGGCTCGTACAGGCACACCAGGTAGAGCAGGCCGTGCATCGGTACGAAGGCCAGCAGCCACACGAGGTTCTTCGTGACGATGAACGACTCGGTGGTGATGACGATGTTGAGCATCATGGCCGGGTACGTGACGCCCCAGACCATCGACGGCCGGGTCATCCCGACGAAAAGTGGGTCGGCGACGATGCCCTGGTTGCGGTTCATCCGCGTGCCTCTCAGACGCCGAAGAGGCCCCGGATCCAGGACACGATCTGCGGGCCGCCAAAGACCAGAACGGTACCGATCACGACCGCCACCATCCACCACCAGCTCAGTCGCCCGAACCAGGCCATCGCGCCCGAGACCATCACGGCGACCGCCGCGATGGGCGTGAGAATGGCAACAAGCTGCTGCTGGGTGGCGTTGGCGCCGGTGGCGAACGGGCTTCCCGCTGCCGCAAGGGCTGGCAGGAGTGCGGCGGACGCTGCGATCAGCCATTGCCTGCAGCGTTCGCGGCCACCGCACCGTTGCACCGGCCTCAGGACCGCTCCGGCGCGGTCAGGGCGGGCGCGTCGGTGCGAGGCGCGGCGCGGCCGGGGCCGGGCCTGGCTGCCGCGATGGCAGAAGTGGAAGAACCGCAGGCGCTTCGCGCCGCTTCCTGCATGAAGATCGATACGAGTACACGCGTGCATGGGGCTACTCCACTTGACCTGAAACAGGTTGCTCCTTCTCCGACGCGAGGCCGGCGCGAAGCGGCGCAGATTTCACGGGGGTTGGAGCCCTGCCGTACACGTCCCACCAGGCCGGTGCAGGCGCGGGCACCCTCGGCGCAGCAGGCCGGGGACGCCTGGCCGGGTCGGCAGCGCGCAAAGCCAAAGCCAGCTCGCGCCTGAGTCCTGCGACATCTTCGAGGGTTCGCCGGCGCTGCTCCTCGACGTCGTCGACGCCCTCATCGGTCACGCCGGCCGAACGCTCGGTCTTCCGACGCGCGAGTGTCTGCAGCCGGGCTTCCGACCTTGCCAGCTCCTGGCGCAGGATCAGGATCCGGTCGTTGTCTCGGGCCAGCTGCTCCTGGGCGACCACCCTGCGTGGGGGCTCCTGCGCATGGGTGGATCCCGCCACGGCGACGCTGGTGCCGAGTAGCAACGCAAGCCACACCCCCGGGCTGCGGCTGCCGTGCCCGAGCGTGTGTCGATGGAGGCGGATTGCTGGCATGGCTTGCACTGTCGTCCTCGGCTGCGGCGGCGGTCAATCGAGCTGGCCTGTCAGTCCTGACAGTGGCGCCCGCAATTCGCCGGAGATACCCTGCATCAGGTCACGAACGGGTCGGCCGGATGGTGGGCCTGTGGGCACACACCACCTCGGCGCGCACCGCGGCAAGGCCCTTGCAGCCTGCGGGCATGCACGGGCATGGTGGTGGTAATACCTCTGGTGCTGCGGGCAAGGAGCAGTGGATGGGCAAGGTGATCGTCTTCGGCAACCACAAGGGCGGCGTCGGGAAGTCGACACTGGCGGTCCTCTATGCCTACTGGCTGGCGGACCTGCAGCAGCAGTCCGTGTGCGTGATCGACCTCGATGCCCAGGCCAACAGTTCCAAGTCGCTCGCGAGGTTCGCGACCGACATCGAGTCAGCCCAGTTGTTTCGCTCGCAGGCGCGTGTGCCGCAGGCCCTTGGCGCGACGGAGGACGCCCAGCGGATCGTGCTGGTGCCCGGCAGCAGGCACCTGGCGGGGATCGAGCTTGAGCCACCTGACGAGGTCATTCCTGCATTCCGCGGCTGTCTGCTGCAGGCGGTACAGCGCTTCGACGCGGTGGTGGTGGACACCCCTCCCGCTTTGGGCCTGCGCATGAGCGCGGCGTTGATCGGCGCAGACGCAGTCGCCTGCCCGATCGAGCTGGAGGCGTACAGCATCGACGGAATGGCGGACATGCTCAAGACCATCTTCGGTGTTCGCAAACGCTACAACCCTCGGCTTCGGCTGGCGGGCATTCTTCTGAATCGCTTCAATGCCCATTCGCAGCGGCAGAAGGCTGCGCTGCAGCATTTGGCGCTGGGCTTCGCGGAATTCGTCATCCCGGCACGCATCTCGACACGATCGGCGATTCCCGAGGCGCTCGCCTCGGGCGTGCCCGTCTGGCGCCTGCCGAAAACTGCGGCGCGCGACGCGAGCCTGGAGGTGATGGCTGCCTTCGAGCTCCTCCACCAACGCGTGATCGCAGCGGATCCCATCCCGCGCGCTGCGGAGCCGCTCGCATGAACCCGGCGCCCGAGCTGGACCTGAGTGTGCTTTCGCAGTTCAAGGCGGCGGACCTGCTTGCGGAAGGCGCGCCGTCCGCGAACGGCGGCTCGCCGATGCAGGTGGCGCTGCATCGGATCGACTTCGATCCCTTGCAGCCGCGCCGTCGGCTGCGGGGCCGCAGCATCGAGGAACTTGCCGAATCGATTCGCCAGCATGGCGTGCTCGAGCCCGTGTCGCTGAGGCGGGACACGAAGCGGGAAGGGCGGTTCATCGTCAACCGCGGGGAGCGCCGGGTGCGTGCGGCGCGCCTGGCAGGGCTCGCTGCGATACCCGCCTTCCTCGATGAACGTCTCGATCCGTTCGCGCAGGCGGCGGAGAACCTGCACCGCGAGGACATGTCGCCGTTGGATCTCGCTGCGTTCATCGCAGAGCGGGAAGCCCAGGGGCACGCGCGTGCGGAGATCGCCCGTCGCTTGGGCAAGTCGCGCTCCTTCGTCACCGAGGCGGCAAGTCTGGTCGAGGCACCGGCATCGCTTCGGCGGGCGATCGAGGAGGGAAGAATTGGCGGGGACATGCGGGTGCTATACCGCCTGGCGGCCGTGGCCCGTTCGCGGCCGGACGATGTGGAAGCGCTGCTTTCCGGCGGCGGTGCGTTGCGCCGTGCCGCGCTCGACGAGCTGCTGGGCCGCAGCGTCGCGCGCGGACATGCAGGCGAAGCTCCGATGCAGCGTGGCAGCGCGCCTGGCAGGGTCTCGAGCGGCGGGCGCACCGTGCTCATCGTCGAGCACGCCGGTCGGCGCGGATCGCTGCGGCTCAAGGCGCGCGACAGCGACGTCGGGGAGGTCCGCTTCGGCGATGGCACGTGCTGCCTGTTGCCGCTGACGGAGCTGCGGCCGGTCTGCTGGGCGTCGGAGGATTAGGAGCGCAGATGGTGGTGGTCAGAAGGCCGCTGCCGCATTCTGCAAGGCAGCGCGTTGCCGGCTCTGCTAGATCACGTCCACCGGTGCCATCAGCAAGCGCTCGTACTTTGTCATCGCATCGATCTCGACGCCGAGCCACCGCGCGACATCTGCGGGGGACGAGCCCCGGCGCAGCTGTCGCAGTGCGAACGTGTGCCGCAGGCGAAAGGAGCCGCCTTCGGTGCTGTCCAGGCCTGCTTCCTCGAGGACCTCGCGCGCGGCGTTGTACTGCGACTGCTTGCTCCACGGCTTGCCGCTGCGGGTGGACGGAAACAGGAATTCGCCGGCGATGCCGGCTTCGGCGCGCACCTGCAGCCAGTGGTGCAGCAGTTCGCCGGCCCATGGTGCGACCGGCGTCTCGCGAGCCGGCGAATTGCCGTTGCCAGGCACTGCCACCTTCCAGGGGCGCTCGCGCAGGCGCCCGCCACGCACGGTGGGTGCGTCGAGGCGCAGCAGCCGCACGTCCCCGGGCGTGAGTCCGGCGCCGAGCTGCAGCGCGACGGCGCTGCGGTTGCGCAGCTGCTGCCAGGTGAAGGCGGCGTGGCCGTTGCGTCGGGCGGCCGAGGCGCCCTGGCGCGGTCGTGCATGCGACAGGAAGGTGATCAGGTGCCTGGCCTCTGTCACGGACAGGAATTCCGGCAGGGGATCGGCATGCGCGGCCTCCGCGTAGCGGATCTCCGGGTGGGCGTCGATCCAGTCGCTCGCGGCCGTGTTGACCGCAGCGCCGGTCTCGGCGGCATGGTGGTGCAGCACGCGATCGATCAGGCGCAGCAGGCGTAGCGCATGGCGCGGGGAGAGCGACAGGTCGGCGCTTTTCATGCCGAAGCGAGCGGCCTGGAACGCCGACAGGTCCCGTCCATCTAGCGAGGTCAACGTCACCGCCGGGGACTGGCCGAGACACCAGCTCTCGAAACTGCCCCACATGTCTCGGTAGACCTGGATGGACGAGGGCTGACGCAGGAATCCAGCTGCGCGCTGTTGCTGCAGCCATCCCTCGAATGCAAGGCGATGGGCGGCGGCCGGCGGGTCTTCGAAGAGCGAAAGGGAGGGCATCAAAAATATACTAACGGCAGCGCGATGTGAATTTGCTGAGCTTGGCCTATTTGAAAGGACAGCTGGCTTGGCAGTGGGCCGATGTAATCCGGTCCGCCGTTAGTATATTTGTTGCCTTCGTTGTTGGCTGAGTTGCACTCGCAAACTAACACGTCCTTTCCGTGCAGGTCCCCGTTCGGCATCTCACGCATTTGGGCACGAAGCGGGGACTTGGTCTGGGGCACAGCTCCTCCTCCAGATCGTTCGCATGTTGTGCGATGAGCTCCTGGCGGGTGGGACGAGACAGGTTTTCAAGTGGGCAACGTCGATGACAGCTCCGTCCCTCAGCAAGGGCCGAGATCTCGGAGCCGGCGCGGCAAAGCAAGGTGTTGCGCCTGTTTCGGGACCGCTGCGCCGGCCGGTGGCCACGCGGCGTACGGCGAAGCCTTTGGGAGGGAAGGTCGCGGCGCCATTGGGAGCTGGTCGATGGAGAGAGAGAGAGAGAGAGAGAGAGAGCCCCGGGGTCGGTCCACAGCCACCTGAATGATCAGAGCGATCGAGCGGCATTCATGGCCGTGCCGCAGCCATCACCTGCGTCACCACGGGGTGGTGTTGTCCACGACGCGAACGGATGCCGTGGATCTCCTCCTTCACGCCGTCGCTGGTGCCCAGCATGCGAAGTCCTCGCATCAGGCCGACGCCGTCCGCGCCGAGCCGACTGACCGGGAACACGCCAAGTCCGCGGGCCGAAAACACGGCCAGAAGGGCACTGTCTTCGAACTCGCCGACGATGTGGGGCCGCAGGCCCTGAGCCTCGAACCAGTGGTCCAGCGTTGGGCGCAGAGCCGAGTGCCCGGTGGGCAGCAGCACGGGCAAATCGTTGAGGCTGTGTGGAAAGCGGTCGCGCTCGGTCTTGCCGACCAGCCGGGCAGGGCCGTACCACTCGACCGGCGAATCGACGAGCCGTTCGCTGGTCAGGCGCAGGTTGGGGTTACGCGGTGCAGCCTGACCGGCCAGCACCAGGTCCAAATGGTGCAGCGCCAGTTCGCTCAGTAGCTGCTCGAACTCGCCCTCATGGCAAACGAGCCGCAGGTTGGGTGTGCTCAGCACGGGCTCCAGCAGCGCATGGGCGGCGAGCTTGGAGATGCCATCCGAGAGCCCGACGGCCATCCGGGCCACCTTCCCGCTGGCCGCTTCTCGGACCTCGTCGGGAATGCCTTGGCCGAGCTGAAAGATCTCCTCGGCCCGCGCGAAGGCGGCCTGGCCTGCCTCGGTGAGGGCGACGCCGCGGCCCGAGGGCTTGAGGAGCTGGTGGCCGAGGGACTTTTCCAGCTCGCGCACCTGCGCGCTGATGGTCTGCACTGCCATGTCAAGCCGTTCGGCAGCGCGGGCGAATCCGCCTTCCTTGGTGACGACCCAGAAGTAGTGGAGATGACGGTAGTTCAGCATGCACCCTCCGGTTCGGAAAAACCGAAGTTTAAGTTCGTGCAGATCTGGTTTTTCCGAAACCGATCGATGCCCAAACTCCCATTTGTTCGAACCACCACAGAAAGTCCGATCATGTTCTACGCCCTCAGCTGGTTCTTCGTTGTCGCTCTGCTCGCGATCTGGTCCCTGGCCGCCTGGACGCTGCATGCAGTGGCTCTCTGGACTGCGTCGAACGCGGGCGCGCTCTCCGGGGCTGCGTCGAGCGTCGGCAACATGGTCCTGCCTGGCTGGCTGGCATCCTGGGTGCCGCCGGAAGTCGCGCAGTGGGCAAGCCAACTGGTGGCTGGCCTTGCACGGGTCGTCGACAGCATGCTGCAGGCCGCACCCGCACTGGCCGGTGGCTTGAGCGTGACGACATGGGTGATCTGGGGCATCGGCAGCGTGCTGCTCGTGCTGCTGGGTGCCGGGCTTCACCTGCTCATCGCGCTCCTGCGCCGCCGTGGGGGCGGCGGTACCCGCCCGAACGCCGCCTCCCCGCCGCCGGCAGGCTGATTGCGCCGACCTCATCGCCTCCATTGAACGCCCGCCGACCCGTCGGTACGGCTCGTCTTCGGACATCCTCTGAACCTGAAAGCAAGATGTGGTCTTGGACTTCCTGCTTCCCTTCTTCACAGCCGACTTCATGGGCAAGCCTGCCTGGGTCTGGCTCACCTTCGTCGGCATCGTCTTCGCGCTGTTGGCTTTCGACCTCGGGGTCCTGCACAAGGACGAAAAGGAAATCGGCGTTGGCGAGAGCCTGCTGCTGTCTGCCGGCTACATCAGCGTGGCACTTCTCTTCGGCGCCTGGGTCTGGTGGTACCTGGGTGCTCAAAGCGGCATGGACTACTACACCGGCTTCATGATCGAGAAGTCGCTGTCGATGGACAACGTCTTTGTCATCGCGCTGATCTTCAGCTTCTTCGCCATCCCGCGGCAGTACCAGTACCGGGTGCTGTTCTGGGGCATCCTGGGTGTGATCGTGCTGCGCGCAATCATGATCGCCCTGGGTGCGACGCTGGTGAGCCAGTTCAGCTGGGTGCTGTACCTGTTCGGCGCCTTCCTGATCTTCACCGGCGTCAAGATGTGGATCATTGCCGACCACGTGCCCGACATCGCGAACAATCCGCTGCTCAAGTACCTGAAACGGCACATGCGCGTGACTGAGGGGCTACGTGGCAGTGCCTTCTGGGTCCGCGAGAGCGACGCGAAGACGGGCAAGCTGGAACGCACAGCGACGCCCTTGTTCCTGGCGTTGGTGCTGGTGGAGTTCGTCGACCTGATCTTCGCGGTGGATTCGGTGCCGGCCATCTTTGCGATCACGACCGACCCCTTCATCGTCTACACGAGCAACATCTTCGCGATCCTGGGCCTGCGCGCGCTGTACTTCGCTCTGGCGGCGATGATCCACCGCTTCAAGTACCTGAAGTACGCCTTGGCACTGGTGCTGGTGTTCATCGGCAGCAAGATCTTCCTGGTGGGCATCATCGGCAAGATCCCGGCGGTGATCTCGTTGAGCGTGACCTTCGGCCTGATCGCCGGTGGTGTGCTGGTGTCGGTGTGGAAGACCCGCGGGCAGCCGGCTGTCGCCGAGTCCACATGACGCACTGCCCATCGTGCAGCGGCTGCGCGCGCCGCGCAGGCAGGGGCATTAACGTCCAGGAAAACCAGGGCAACCGAATACCAAACCTCGGACCGACAGCGTACGTACAGTGATCCTAACCCCGGCCGCCATGCGCAAGAGTGTTGAGCCGGACCATATGGAGACACAGCATATGCCCGCCTGTAAGAGCCCTACACCCGATTCCGAAGGCAAGGAGTGCCCCACCGTTGCGTCTGGAGCATTGCCTTCGATGTCCTTCTCCCGTCGCCGTCGTCAGATCAGCTTCCTCATAGGAGCCGCCTCAGCGCTGCGCGCGCCGGCACTGTCGGCGCAATCGTACCCGAGCAAGCCCATCCGCATGGTCTTGCCGAATGCCCCTGGCTCGTCCGTCGACGCCATGTCGCGGCAGATCGCTCAATTGCTGGCTGTGGCGGTAGGACAGCCTGTCGTGGTCGAGAATCAACCGGGATCGGGGGGAGTCATCGGCGTGCAGCAGATCCTGCGTGCCCCGAGAGACGGCTACACGATCGGTGTCGTGGCCAACAACTTCAACATCAGCCCCTATCTCTACAAGCTTCCCTACGATCCGGTCAAGGACATCGTGCCGGTAACGATCACCACCACCGGCCCGATGGTGCTCCTAGTGAATCCCAAGGTCCCCGCAAGAAGCCTGCGCGAGTTCATCGCCATGGCCAGGTCGCGCCCTGCCAACGCTACCGTCAGCTATGGCAGCGCCGGCCTGGGAACGCTCGGACACCTGGCAGGAGCCCTGATGGAGACGATGGCCGAGGTCAACATGCTGCATGTGCCATACAAGGGCCAGAACACCTTCACCACAGATCTGCTCGGGGGGCAGCTGGAAGCGGGATTCATTGCGCCTGTGGTGGCGCTACCGCTGATCAAGAGAGGAAGCCTTCGCCCCCTGGCAGTCTCTACCGCGAGCCGGTCCGAGCTCCTGCCGGATGTGCCGACCATTGCAGAGGCCGGACTGCCCGGTTACGACATCGGGGGGTCGCAGGCCGTCATCGTCGCTGCGGGCACGCCCGCTCAGATCGTGGATCGGCTCAACGCAGAGATCGTCCGTGTCCTGCGCTCGAGAGAGATGTCCAAGTTCGTGGAAGAGCAGGGAAGCCAGATCGTGGCAAACACGGCAGCGGACGCGCAGAGCTGGTTCGCACGCGACTTCGAGGTGTATGGCAAGCTTGCGCGGCGCATCGGCCTCAAGCCCGAGAGCTGACCGTGCGAGAGCTCCCGCAGGTTCTCACTTCGCCAGAGCGGCATCGCGGCAATGGGCAAGAAAGAGGCGTGCGGCACCGGCCAGCCCCTCTTCGCTCGAACGCACACCAAGCAGCAGTTGGCGCTGAGCCCAAGGCTCGTCCAACTCGACCACCTTGATGTCGGTCGCCCGCCGATAGTTGCGCGCTGCCTCACGCGGGCACACGCCGATGCCCAACCCTGCGCCGACCATGCGGCACAGCGCGTCGCTGCTCTGCACGTGTATGCGTGTCTTCAGTTGGGCGGCACTTTCGGTCATCAGCATCTGAACGATGGAACTGCGTCTACCCAAGGCGATGAAGTCGTATTCCAGCGCATCAGCGAAGCGCACGTGTGCGTGTCTTGCCAGGGCGTGGCTACGTGGCACCACCAGGCACAGTCGGTCCCTGCGGTAGTCGTACGTGGCCAGCTCCGGATTCTCGACCGGGCCGAAGAAGATCCCGATATCCACCCGTCCTTCGATTACCGCGCCCACCACGTCCTGTGTGGTCGCCTCGGTCAGGTCTATACCCACGTTGGGATGCCTGTCGGCAAAGAGTTTGAGATCTTCTGGCAGGAACTGCGCCACGGCCGATCCGGTCGCCGCGACGCGCACGGTGCCCACCACGCCACGTGCAAGGTGCCGAAGTTCTACCTGCATTCGGTCGACGCTGAAAATGATCTCGCGCGCATGTTGCAGGAGCGCGTGACCGGCGGCTGTCAATGCCATTCCGCGCGCATGGCGGAAGAAGAGCTGACTGCCGCTCGACTGCTCCAGGTCGCGGATGCGCTTGCTCACCGCTGCCACCGTGAGGTGGCACTTGTCAGCGGCAGAAGAAAGGCTACCGCTCTCCGCCACCGCCGCGAAGAGCTTCAGGGTCGTGAATTCAAGTTGCTTCATCGTTGGCACGCCCTCCGGGCGCAATTCCCGGGCAGGCTCAGTTCTCGGGCTTCAAGCCGATGCGCTGCGCAAGCCTGCCGTACACCTCGAAGTCGCGCGCAAACCAGCGCTGCGCCTCCTCCTGGGTGCTACCGACGATCTCGGTGCCTTGCTCATTCGCGTACCTCATCACCTCGGGGGATTGCATGGCGTGCACGATCGCTCTGTTGAGCCGCCGGATGATAGCCGGCGGCGTGCCCGCCGCTGCGACCGCTGCGAGCCAACCGTCGAGTTCATAGCCCGGCAGCCCGGCCTCGGCGATCGTAGGCAGATCGGGAAAGCTGGTGGCACGCCGGGAGCTCGTCACAGCGATGGCGCGCAGGCTTGCCCTCCTTACCATAGGGACCGCGACCGCCGTGGGCATGAAGCCAATATCGATCTGCCCGCCGATGAGGTCAGTGATGTACGTGTTCATGCCTTTGTACGGGACATGCAGGAGATCCACGCCAGACAGCGACATCAGCAACGCACCCGCCAGGTGAGGGACGGAGCCCAACCCGGCGCTGCCATAGGTGAGCGAGGTCTTGTTCGTTCGGGACTTTGCGATCGACATCAGCTCTTGCAACGTGCCAGCAGGCAGGCTTGGATTGACGGTCAGCACCAATGGCCCACTGCTCAGGATCGATATCGGCACGATGTCCTTGACCGGATCGTAGGGCAGCTTGTAAAGATAGGCGCTGATGCTGAAATTATTGGAGACGACCCCCATCACGTAGCCGTCTCTCGGAGCACGCAGGATCTGCTGCACGCCGATCACCCCACCGGAGCCGGCGTAGTTCTCGACCACGATGGGCTGCCCAAGGCTGGCCGACATGGGCACGGCGATCTGCCGCGACATGGTGTCAACTGACGACCCCGGCGTGTTGGGCAGGATCAGCCGAATCGGCTTGGACGGATAGCCCTCCTGCGCGTGAAGCGCTGGCGCAGGAACCATCAGGCCTGCCCCGGCTGCCATGAGCATGCGGCGGCGGTGGCTGAACGCAACAGGATTTCGCATCTGAATGTCTCTGATTCTTGAGGCAGCGGGCACCCTGCACCCGCCCAAGGGAAAGGGCCTGGCTAGGACGCCGACGCGACCTCGAGCGATTCGCGTATCAGGTTGGCCCACTGAGCACCGTGCATATCCCTGTCCTCCAGCGCACCCTGGACGACCGGTCTGGGCAGGCTGACCTTGATGACATTCAAGGCGTCGACACGATAGGTCTTGATGTCTTTTGGCAACGTGCGCAGCAGACGACCCAGAGCGTCGGGGGCCAGCAGCGGCTCGGTGCACATGCGCCGGTAGACGTCAGCATCGTCGCAGAAGATGTCGATGGTGAGCCAGAACGGCCCCGCGTTCTTGGAACGGATGTGGTAGCCCGTATTGGTGACCTTCACGGCGCGACTCCGCAAGTGGCGTAGTTGAAACGGAAAGGCGACAGGGGATCGTCCACGGTCATCACATGATTGAGAACGAATTCGTAAACCAGGCCCCGATCCATGGTGGCCGGCGAGAACGGGAACGCATGCGTAGGCAGCTCCTCGTCGTCGGACAAGGGGAAATGCAGCATGGGTGAATTCAGCATGGAAAGCAGTTCTTTGGTGCAAGCATGGCTTGGCGAGGTCACGATGCCCATGACGCCGATCTCGACCGGCTCGCCGATCGCCGTTTCCATCTCCCCCAGAGTGGCGTTGCGTCCGATGGCCCGGAACTGCAGGTGATAGTCTTCTTCCTCGAGTCCGAGCTGAGACGCGATGGCCGAACGGACCCGTGATTCGAGGCTGGCAATCCATTCGTCGAATCGCCTTTTGTAGCGCGGTGAGCGCAAAGTGTTCAGGATCACACCCTGGTAGCCGACGGGAGCCGCACCTTCGAGCTTGACGGTATAGCGACTGCTGGGTGTCCAGGTCGATCCCTCCACCCGAACGCTGCGCTCATCCACCGCCGAATAGCTGGCGGCGCTCACATCGAGCACACCGCCGGGCTCGATTAGTACATAGGGGTTTGAGTTCTCATACAGCATGTGCGCCAGCACGGTTCGCGGCGTCGCACGCCCGCCTTCAGCAAGCGCGTGGATGGTGAAGCCCGTGTCGTCCACCGTGGCGAGCACCGCGCCGGAAGCCGGCTTGGTGGTGCACATGGCACCGCACTCCAGGATCTTGCCCGCATGCCAGGAGGCGCCGGCCGCCATGCCCCGCATGATCGGGACTGCCGCCATGAGGGCGGTGTCCGTCGCGCGCCCGGCCAGCACGATGTCCACCCCCTGCCGAAGGGCATGGATGATGGGCTCTACGCCCATTGCCGCCACGATGCGCGAGCAGCGGTTGATCAGCGCCTCGCTGATCGGACGTTCCGGCTGCAGGGCGCTGATGCGGCCTTCGTGCAGCGCGGCCCTGATGGTTTGCGCCGGCTGCTCGCTATAGATGCATGCGGTGCGCACGGTCTGCCCGAGTTCCCTGGCGATGTCCTCGCACAGCGCGTGCATGACATTCACGCCATTGTCGGAGCCGGACGTCCCGCAACTGCCCACGATCAGCGGAACGCCGAGTGCGGCGCGTGCGATCATGAGCTGCCGCAGTTCGGCGCGCAATGCGCCGCGCGGGGGCTTCGGCTCGCCCGAACCCAGGTAGTAGGGGCCGGAATCGGTGGAGCCGCCATCGACTGCGATCACGTCCGGGCACTCGCGCACTCCGCGCTCGAAGGGTTCGGGAGATCGGGTTCCGCCGGCGCCGATCGCGCCGGAAGGGACCAGAATTTTTACTGCGGCTTTCAATCATGCCTCCTGGTTAGAAAAAGGGGGGCGTCGCGGCGCGACCGTCTGCGATCACGCACTCTGCCGGCGGAGACCGGCCTTCAAGCACAGCGACCACGCACTCGGCCGCGATGCGGTTCGTCCTGTTCAAGCCCTCTTGCGTGGAGGCGCCCGAATGCGGCGACGCCACTACGTCGAAACGCGCCACCAATGCGCGCGTAACGTCTGCGTAGCTGGTGTCCCTCTCGCTGACGAACACGTCCAGGCCGGCGCCTCGGAGCCGGCCTGCTTCCAGCGCGTTGAGCAGGTGCCGGTCTTCCAGCAGACCCCCACGTGCGGTATTGATCAGGATCGCGCTCGGCTGCATGCGCGCGATGGCTTCGGCATCGATCAGAAAGTGCGTACGGGGCGTGAGGGGGGCATGCAGCGTCACCACATCCGACTGCTCGAGCAGCGATTCCAACGGGACGGCGCAAACGCCGTTCGCCTCGGCCCAGCTCGCATCAACGTGGGGACTATGGGCCAGGAGACGGCACTCGAATCCGTGCAGCCGCTGCACGACGCCGCGCCCGATGCGGCCCAGGCCGACAACGCCCACGGTCTTGCGATAGAGGTCGGTGCCGAGCGGGATGGCCCAGGATCCCTCGTCGAGCCGGCGCTGACCCTCGCGCAGCCTGTGCGACACGGCCAGCATCAGTGCCAGGGCGTGGTCCGCGACGCACGCATCGTTGCCACCGGCGGCGATGGTGGCAACCATGCCATGGCGACGCACGGCCGCCAGGTCCACGCGCTCGTAGCCGACGCCGCGCCGGGCGATCACCCGCAGCTGCGGAAGACCGCCCAGAAGCGCGTCGGTCACGCGGGCGTGGCCCACGATCCAGCCGGCCGCACCGTCCAGCAGCTCGAGCAGGCGAGACTCGCCCAGATTGGCATCCGCCTGGCCGGCCGGCAGCTCGGCCTGCACGACCTCGCAGCCGTGGGCCTGGAGATAGTCGCGCGCGGCCGAGTCGAAAAAGCTTTGGGTCACAACCACCCGATGCAGCGCGGCCTTCGGTGCCTGCGTCATTGGAGTAGCTCTTCCGCCTGGGGCGCCTCGGAACTGCCCGGAATGGTGAAGGTCGGATCGATCTCGATGATGAGATTGAAGTGGCGATCGATGCTGAAACTGCAATCCGGCCCGAAGTTGCAACTCGACTCGCGCTCCTCCACGACCGCCGGGCCCTGCAGATGCATGCCCGGCTTGAGGGCATAGCGGTCGTAAACAGGGGTGACGACATTGCCGAAGCCGTGGAAGAAGACCTTGCGTTCGCCACGCCGGGCGACCGTATCTACCGGCTGGTGGGCCAGGCTGATGTGCTGGGCAGGCAATGCGGCCGAGAGGCGCCAGTTGATCACCTCGACGTCGACGTCCCGTACGACGCGATCGAAGCGTTCGGCATAGGTCTCCAGGAAGGACTTGCGAATCTGCGCGGCATGCTGCGGTCCCAGCGGCCCCGCCGGGATCGGCACGGTGATCTCGAAGCCCTGGCCCAGGTAGCGCATGTCGGCTGACATCTGCAGGGACATCTGTGCCTCGCGTCCGGCAGCGCCGCGCAAAATAGCGGCAGCGTCACGCTCCATCTCGGCAAAGATGGCGTTGACGTGCGCCCAGTCAGCGCCGTCGAGCCCCGTGACGTAGCCGCGCACCTCATCTACCGCAGGTGCCGCCACCAGGAAGCCGAGAGCGGACACCACACCCGCACCCATCGGAACGACAATGCGGCGCAACTTGAGCATCCTGGCCAAGGCATAGGCATGGACCGGACCGGCACCGCCGAAGGCGAACAGGGTATAGGCGCGAGGATCCTTGCCTTTCTCGGCCAGGTGCATGCGGGTGGCCGCCGCCATGTTTTCGTTGACGATCTCTTGGATGCCGCGGGCTGCGCTTTCGTTGTCCAATCCCAGGGGCCGTGCCAGCCGCTCCTGGATGGCATGACGCACTTTGTCCAGCGAGAGCGCCATCTCCCCGCCAAGGAAGTACTCCGGATTCAGGTAGCCGAGCAGCAGGTCGGCGTCGGTGACAGTCGGCTCGGTGCCGCCCCGGCTGTAGCATACGGGGCCGGGGACGGAGCTTGCGCTGCGCGGGCCGACCTTCATGAGTCCGGAGGGGTCCGCCACCGCGATCGATCCTCCACCCGAGCCGATCTCGATCATGTCGATGACCGTCACCTTCAACGGCAGGCCCGAGCCCTGCATGAACTTGCGCAGCCGTCCTGCTTCGAAGTCGTGCTTGATATGCGGCTGCCCTTGCTCGATCAGGCACATCTTGGCCGTGGTGCCACCGACGTCGAAGGAGATCACACGCTCCTCGCCCATGAGGCGCGCCATGAATGCGGCCGCCATGGCGCCTGCCGCCGGTCCGGACTCGATGAGGCGTACGGGAAAGCGCTTGGCGTCGTCAACCGTGGTGACGCCGCCACCCGACAGCATGATGTAGAGATCCCCTGCGAATCCCAGGGCGGCGAGATCGCCGCCGAGTCGCTCGAGATACCCGTGCACCCTGGGCTGTACGTAGGCATTGACACAGGTCGTCGTGGTGCGCTCGTACTCGCGGATCTCGGGCGCCACCTCGCACGACAGGCTCACGAGGAGGTCGGGGTACAGCTCCTGCACGATCTGCCGCGCACGCCGCTCATGTGCCGGGTTGCGGTATGCATGCATGAACGCAATGGCCAGGGCCTCGATGCCGCAGTCCTCCACGAGTGCACGCACTCCTTGTGCGACTGCCTGCTCGTCCAGTGGCTCGTGCTCGCTGCCATCCGCCCGTAGACGCCCGCCGATCCCCCGACGCAGTTGGCGCGGAACGAGCACGGGCACGGGTTGCATGAAAAGGTCATCGACGTCGTAGCGGCTTTCACGCCCCATCTCGAGCACGTCGCGCAAGCCCGCCGTTGCAAGCAGGCCGATCTTGGCGCCCGTACGCTCGAGCACGGTGTTGGTGATGAGCGTGGTGCCATGCACGATATCGGCGATCTGGTCTGCGCTCGTGCCGGTCTCCGCCAGCAGGCGCTCGATGCCTTCGACAATCGCACGGCTGGGTTGTTCGGCCGTCGTCGCACGCTTGCCGGTGCGCGTGATGCCTCGAGCCTCGTCGTGCAATACGAGGTCGGTGAAGGTCCCGCCAATGTCCACGCCGATTCGTGTAGTACGCTTGTTCATGTGAGAGTCTTGTGCTTGGTGGATGGCTGCGCTGTGTCTGCCGCCTCGTCGAAGCCGTAGTCCCGCTTCGCTGCCGCGTGCGAGACGAAGCCATGGGCGATGTCGCGCCGGATCTCGTCGCGGCTGCGCTCGGCCGGCTCGCCGTAGCCGCCCCCGCCAGCGAACAAGAGCGTGAGCATCTCGTCAGGCGGCAGACTTACGCGGCTCTTGAGGTTGAGCGGTTTGCCTTCCTTGCCCAGCAGGGCGGCAGCGGACGTGCCGGCCAGGCCGCCTGCAAGGCCCAGTGCGCAATGGTGCTCGCGGTCGCCCAGCAGAGTGACCTGGACCGGCGAGCGGTTGAGGTTGTGCACCTCGCATCGCTGACCGAGTCCGCCGCGATGCCGTCCGGCGCCGCCCGAATCCTCGCGATACTCCTTGCAACGGACAAGCAGCGGCGAAACGGCCTCGAACGCTTCGACGCTGCCGGCGCCCGAGTTGGTGGGGAACATGGTGGTCGACAGGCCGTCGCCATGGAGGGAGGCACCCATTCCACCGCTGGAGAACAACAGTTGCGCGAACGGCGCGTATGTCTGTGTGCTGCCGCTGAAGCGAATGCGCATGGCTGGAGCGCTGCCGCTGTCGGCCAGCACGTTTCCCGGCATGGCGGGGGCCATGGCCTGATAGATGGCGCAGCAAAGCAAGTGGCCCGAGAGATGGCGTGCACTGACGGCTGCCGGGTAGCGGGCGTTCAGGATGCTGCCTTCGGGTGCGATGATGCGGATGGGCCGGTAGGATCCCTCGTTGCGGCGCGTGCGCGGATCCAGCGCGCACTTGAGCGGATACACCGAGTACGCCTGGGTGTAGTTCATCGTGCAGTTGATGCCGGCGGCGACCTGCGCGGAACTGCCGGTGTAGTCCACTGTCAGGTTGTCGCCTTCAACCTCGATGACGCAATGGATGCGGGTTGGCTGGCCGGGAATGCCGTCGGCCCGGATCTCGGACTCGTAGCGGCCATCGGGGATCGCGGCGATTGCCTTGCGCATCGCCCGCTCGGAGTGGGCATGCACAGCTTGCCCCAGCACCTGTAGGTCTTCAAGGCCGGTATCTGCGAGAAACTCCAGCGTACGTCTGCGGCAGACCTCATTGGCCGTGACCTGCGCTTCAAGATCCCCGAGAACCTGCCCGGGCACCCGCACGTTGTTGAGAAACAGCTTGAGCATGTCCTCGTTGCGACGGCCTGCGCGGTACAGGTGCATCGGCGGGATGCAGACGCCCTCCTCGTACAGGTCGCGGCTCGCGGCGGTCCCGTTGCCGCCGACGTCGGGAGAGTGGGCCGCCGATCCTGCAAAGCCGATCAATCGGCCCTGATGGAAGATCGGTGTAACGATCGCCATGTCGGGCAAATGGCCCGTAGCCAGCCAGGGGTTGTTCGTGATCATCACGTCGCCCTCGCACCAGCTTTCGGGGACAAATTCCTCCAGCATGGCCTTGACCGTGCGTGGGATGATGCCTGCAAAGGCGGGAATGCCTCCTGTGGATTCGGCAATGGATTGGCCCTCGCGATTCATCAGCACGGTCGCGAAATCCTTCGATTCGCGCACGATGGTCGAGAAGGCGGTGCGAAGGAGCGTAGTGGCGGCCTCATCGGCGATTGCAACGAGGCGGCTCCACCAGATCTCCAGCGTGACCGGGTCTATACGGTGGTCTGCGGGGGGTGTCCCGGGCATAGGCTTGCGTCCTTGGTTCTTGAATGGCCCGCAGCTGCTTCGCAGACGCGGTGTCGACAAATTTAGGTGACGAACGCATGCCGCGGCTTGACGTTCACTTCCGTAGGTTTTCCCGGGCGTTGAGGCCTATGGACCTCATCCAACGACAGACTTCATTGGGTACCACTCACGACTTGCCGGGGCGTCTTGCACCCGATCGCGCCGGACCACACGGACCGCGCGATGGAGATGCCTGAGCCGGGCCGGTGCCTGATCGCCCTTTCCTCAGAACGCGTGCCGGATCCCGAGGTCGTACCCGGTGGAGCTGCGCGGGGTGAAGATGGGGGTCTGGATGAAGGTTGGCCCGCCGTTGACGTTGAGTGCGGCGCCGTTCCTGTTGTTCACGCGCGCGACAGTGGCGTAGAGCGCAGTGCGCTTGGACAGGTTGTGCACGTAGCCCAGCGCCAGCTTGCCCGCCTTGGGGTCGGCTACGCCGGGCTGGTTCATGTCGTAGCGCACGTGCGAGTAGGCTGCGCGGATGAGGCCGGCACCCACCGGCGCCGTCACCGCCAGCAGGTAGCCGCTGACGTCCACGTCCGCGACGAGGCCGCCCGCCGGCGTGATGGCATAGTCGCGCGCGTGCTTCACCCGTGAGACCTCGCCGAGCAGCTTCACCACGCCAAAGTCGTAGGAGACGCCCAGGTTCGCCGTTTTCATGGTGTCCGTGGTGCCCGCGTAGAAGCTGTCGCCGGTGTAGCTGCTGCCGTAGGCCAAAGCCACGTCCAGCGGGCCGCTGGCATAGCCGAAACGGCCGCCGGCGTAGCGGCCCGTGCGGCTGGCAGCGACCGCGCCGGGACCGGGCACACCCCTGGGTCCCACGCCCGGCGGCGTGGCCGTGCCGGGGTCGTATTTGGCGTTCTCGTGGAAGCCGTACATCAGCTGGCCGTAGAAGCCGCCCAGTGACTTCGGCAGGAAGTAGCCCAACGTGTTGCTCGCGCGCGCGTAGTTCGCGTTCGCGTTGAAGCCGCCGCCAGGCGCGCGGGAACCGGCGGTGAGCAGCAGGCTGGCGCCCGAACCGGTCTGGGCCCAGGGATCAAAGATGCTGTCGTTCCAGAAGGTGGGCGTGTAGTCACGGCCCAGCCGGACTTCCCCGAAGGGGCCGGACAAGCTGACAGTAGAGCGGCGCGAGAAGTTGGCGATGCCGGTGGCGCCGTCATCATTGGTGATCGGTGCCTCCAGCCAGAAGCTGGCGGCCAACCCACCGCCAAGATCCTCGACGCCGCGAAAGCCCAGGCGGCTGGTGTTGTGGCCCGAGTGCCTCAGCTCCCGCCGCCTGACCGTCAGGTCGCCCTGATTCAGGTAGAAAGGGTTTGCCAGTGTCGGACCGTTGAGGTCTCTGGACTTGTTGGCGAAGCCGCTGACGGCCGTGTCGACCACACCGAAGACGGTCACGGACGACTGGGACGAAGCCGTGCCTGCAGCAGCCATCACCGCTGCGGCGATCAGTGTTTTTCTCATTCCAGGTAGTCTCATAATTGCTATTCGCCCACGACGTGAAGTTGGGCTGGCTGTTGTCACTCAGGTCTTGATCTGAAACGGCATACCAGTGGGAACTGGCCAAAATGCCTCGGTTGCGCACGAACTTTCCGGTTGGTTCACCGACACGGGTCCACGCCACGGGTTGACGCGCAGCGATTGATGAATGACAGCCGCGCGGTGACGCAACGGGTGAATCTAGATGACGGCTGCCCACTCAGCCTTGACATCCACTTGTCCAGGTTTTCCTGGGCGTTGAGGCTCGAGAGACTTTCGGGAGATAGGGAGCGAGATCGCTTCACGAGTCGGTGCTGGACCTCGACCCCGCTGGTAGAAAAATGCGCCCGAAGGCGGCGCCTTAAATCGGTGACCGGCTCCAGGCGGCCCAAAGCCGAAGTAGAAGCTCCTCGAAAGCGGCCTCCGGTTCGCACGCCAGCTCTGTGCCCAAAGCTCTCAGTCGTCGCTATCGGAAGCCGCAGAGGAGCTTCTTGTCATCCTGGCGAATGACTTCAACATACCGACGAGTTGCGTCGCCTCCCGACTAAGACGACGGCCGGCTTTCGAAACAATGCCGACCTAATGGGCTAGATCGCGTTGCTCGCGCACACGAATTCCCGTCAAGGCGCCCGTGATCGCTGGAACCATTCGCGCATCTGGAGGCCTCTAGCGACGGCTACCGCTACATCCTGTCCCACGCCAAGACAAACCAGACAGGAGCACGTCACCCACAAGATGTGACGCCGCTGGTGGGAGAGGAAGCCGAGGCGCCGAGCGTTTCGCTCAACGTCCTGGATGAACAGGGCATCGAGCGAACCGGTGGATCTTTCGGCGCGTGTTGTGCGGGGGCTTCGTGGCCGGTGAGTTCATCCCGCAGGCCGTGCGCGAGATAGTGCGGCGGCGCTGCGAGCTCGCAGGCCTGCACGCGTCCGACTTCTCCGCTCACTCACTGCGATCGGGGCCGTAGGCGATCGCCGCTTCGCCGATACCGCTGATGCCTTCGCTTGTTTCGATCTTCACGATCACGGGGTGCAACTGCCCGCTGCTGATCAGGTAGACCTTGATGTTTGCGATCTTCATTGGGGGCTCCTGCCGCGTGTCAGTTGGCGCGCAGCGCCTGCCGGTGCGCATCGACCAGCGCAGCCATGCTCTCGAACCGGAAGTCGTACCTGGGTGAGCCGGGCGGTACCGGTGTTGCGCCCCAGCCCTCTTCCGCGTGCCGGCGATCGATCCCGGCTGACGCGAGGCCGAACTGGTTCGCTGGCGCGTGATCGTGAAAGAGGCTTTGCGCCGTATGCAGGACGTCATGGGGCTCAAGGCCGAAGTCGTTCTTCAGGCGGCTGAGCATGTAGTCGAAGTTGCGCGGGCTCGGCTTGTACGAGCCGATGTCCTGCGCTGTAGAGATCGCATCGAACTCCACCTCCAGCTTCGCGTTGCTCGAGCGGAACGACAGACGGTCCACATTCGACAGGATCACGAGCTTGTCGAACTTCTTCAGGTACTTAGGGGCGAACGATCTCCCGCAGCAGAAGCGGCGGCGATGTCCATGACTACCTTCGGGTAGTTGAATCTTCTGTTGCAAATGTTACATTGCGCCCGTTTTTGCCCTTTTGTTGAGGATCGTCGGAGTGAACCGTACTTATCGCGTTGTCTGGAACGGCGTCCTGGGTGTGTGGCAGGCCGTGTCGGAGCTTGCTGCATCGCCTGCGCGGCGCTCGACAGTCGAAGGAGGCCGCAAAGCGAAGCGGCTCGCGGCGGCCGCGTGCCTGCTCACGCTGGTCGCCGTGTCCGGCGGTGCCTGGGCTCAGGCTGCGGGCGGCGAGACCTTCGTCGGCCTTGGCGGCACAGGCGGCCGGGGCGGCGCGGGCAACGGCAGCGGCGGCGGCGGCGGCCGCCTCGGTGAGTTCCCCGAGACCAACGGCCTGGCTCCGTCGGGTGGCACGGGGGGCATTGGCGGCATCGGCGGGGGCGGGCTTGGCGGAACGGGCGGTGCCGTGGGGGCGACCAGCGTGGCTGGCTCGGTCACGGGGGGCTCGGGAACCGACGGCACGCCCGATGGGGATCCGGTCTACGGCGGTGGCGCCGGCGGTGGCGGCGGTGCTGCCGTGTACACATCCGACACGGGCATCACCGTGTCGGGCAGCACCATCCTGCGGGGCGGCAATGGCGGTGCCGGCAGCGTCGCGCGGCTGGCCGGCGGCGGTGGCGGTGGCGGCGCGGGCCTGCAGTCCACGGCGGCCGGCGTCAACCTGAACAATGCGGGGCAGACCATCGGCGGCAACGGCGGCGCGGGTGGTGTTGGCCAATGGGCCGGCGGCGGCGGTGGTGGCGGCGACGGCATCGTGCTGCAAGGCGGCGGCGCGACCGTCGCCAACAGCGGCGCGTCCGTCGGCGGTGCCGGAGGCATCGGCACCGTCAGCGGCGGGTTCACCGGGACGTCGGCATTTGGCGGCGAGGGCGGCGCGGGCCTCGCGCTGGAGTCCAGCAACAACTCGGTTTCCAACACCGGCTCGCTGACGGGGGGGGCGGGCGGTGCCGGCGGCATCGCCGTGCGTTTCGGCGTGGGTGGTGCGGCGCTGCGCGTTCGGGGCGACTCGAACACCATCGTCAACACGGGGACGCTGACGGCCGGCATGGGCGGCGACAGCGCCACGCGCGGCGACGCGGTACGGATCACCGGCAACGACAATCGGGTCGAACTGCGTGCCGGCTCCTCGATCACCGGATTGCTGAGGGTGGTTTCCGGCACCGGCAACGTGCTGGGGCTGGCGGGCGACACGACCGACGGGACCACTTCGCTCGACGCCGCCACCTACAGCGGCTTCGCGCGCTACGAAAAGACCGGTGCCAGCACCTGGACGCTGACCGGCATCAACACCGGCCTGACGCCCTGGTCCGTGCGCGGCGGCGCGCTCTCCATCGCCGACGATCGCGCGCTCGGCAATTCGAGCGGTGGGCTCACGCTCGACGGCGGCGCGCTGAACGTCACCGGCGACATCACCGCCACCCGCACGGTCGCACTGGGCCCGGGAGGCGGCACCTTCGATGTGAACCTGGTCCGCACGCTGACGCTGAACGGCCAGGTCTCGGGCGACGGAGCGCTCCTGAAGACCGGCCAAGGCACGCTGGTGCTGGGCGCGGCCAATTCGTACACGGGCGGCACCTCGGTGGCAGCGGGCAGCCTGCAGGCGCTGGCGACTGGCGCGCTCGGCACCGGGCCGGTGTCGGTAGCCGGCAACGCCTCGCTGCTTTTCGGCGGCAATGCCGACGCGGGCGGATTGACGATCACTGCCGCCGAGCGCGGCCCCCTGCCGACGGACAACGCCGGCTTCGTGCAGTTCGGCGGCAGCAGCTCGGCGGGGAATGCCCGCCTCGTGATGAACAGGGATGCGTCGGCCGAGTTCAGGGACAACGCCTCTGCCGGCAACGCCGTCATCGAGAACCGCGGCGGACTGACGAACATCGTGTCCAACGCCACGGCCGGCAGCGCGCGCATCACCAACTTCGCCGGCGGCCAGATCAATCTGCTGGACGACGCCAGTGCGGGCCAGGCGACCTTCATCAACGAAAGCGGCGGCCTGATCGACATCTTCGACCGCGCGACCGCCGACCAGGCCACCGTGGTCAACAACGCGGGCGGACGCCTGCGCATCCTTTCGCTGACGGCCGCGGGAATTTCCATCGGCTCGCTGTCCGGCGCGGGGGATGTGATCCTCGGCGCCAAGACGCTGAGCACGGGCGGACTCAACGGCGACACCGAAGTCTCGGGCGTGATTTCGGGCACCGGCGGCTCGCTGGTGAAGGTGGGCACAGGCACGCTCACGCTCTCGGGCGCGAACACCTACACGGGCGGCACCGCGCTCAAGCAGGGCCGGCTCAACCTCGGCCACAGCCAGGCGCTGGGCACCGGCGCGCTCGCGATGGACGACGGCACCACCCTGGGCTTCAGCGCCGACGGCCTCACGATCGCCAACGCGATCCAGCTCACGGGCACCACCGATCCGGTCATCGACACCGGCGCCTTCAACGCGACCCTGAGCGGTGCCATCAGCGGCGGCGGCTTCATCACGAAGGAAGGTGCGGGCACGCTGACGCTGTCCGGCGCCAACGACTACACCGGCGCCACCAACGTCGCGCAGGGCACACTCAGGGCCGGCGCCGCCAACACTTTCAGCGCGGCTTCCGTCCACAGCGTGGCCTCGGGCGCGACGCTGGACCTCGCGGGCTTCAGCCAGACAGTGGCCTCGCTGGCCAACAGCGGCACCGTCTCGCTCGTGGGCGCGACCGCCGGCACCACCCTCACGGTGACGGGCGCCTACGTCGGCAACAACGGCGTGCTCAGGCTCGGCACCGTGCTCAACGGCACCGGCCCGTCCGACCGCCTGGTGCTCGACGGCGCCACTGCCTCCGCCAGCGGCAGGACGACCGTGCAGATCACGAACCTCGGCGGCCTGGGCGCGCTCACCAGCGGCAACGGCATCGAGGTGGTCACCGCGCAGAACGGTGCCACCTCGACGGCCCAGACCACCAAGGATGCGTTCAGCCTGGCCAACGGTCACGTGGATGCCGGCGCCTACGAGTACCGCCTGTACGCCGCAGATGCCAGCGGTGCGGGCGAGAACTGGTATCTGCGGTCGAGCATCCCCGCGGCTCCCACGCCCTCCACGCCCTCTACGCCCGTGATCACCTACCGCGCCGAAGCCTCGCTCTATTCCGCCCTCCCGGGCCAGCTGCGGCAGGGCAACCTCGCGATGCTGGGTGACCTGCGCAAGCGCGTGGGCGACGACGACGTGAAGGGCGCGGCGACCACCCCGGGCGTCTCCGATCGCCGCGCCTGGGGCCGCGTGCTCTCCACCGACATCGACATCCAACAAGGTGGCCTGGTATCGCCGTCGAGCAAGGGCCGTCTCACCGGCTTCCAGGCCGGCACCGACCTGCTGGCCACGCCGAATTGGCGCGCGGGCATTTACGTCGGCCAGTTCGACGGCGATGCCAGCGTGAGGGGCTTTGCCAGCGGCATCCAGAACCTGAGCGTCGGCCGTAACGACCTGCGCAGCCAGTACCTGGGCGTGTACGGCACCTACACCAGCGACAGCGGCTTCTACGCCGACGCGGTGGCGCAGTCGGGCCGCCACCGCTACACGGTCGAACCCCTGGCGAGCCCGGGCACGAGCGGCAAGAGCAACAGCCTGCTGGGCTCCATCGAAGTGGGGCAGTCCTTCGCGCTGGGCGGCAGCGGCTGGCGCATCGAGCCGCAGCTGCAGCTGATCCATCAGCACATGGACCTGAACAACTCCGCCATCGTCGGCGCCGTCGTCCAGCCGCAGGCCGACAGCGGCTGGATCGCCCGCGCGGGCGTGCGGGTCAAGGGCGAGATCGGGACGGGCGTCGGCACGTTGCAGCCCTACGGCCGCTTCAACGTCTATCGGACGTCCAGCGGCGCGGACGTCGCCCGCTTCGTGAACGGCACGACCACCACCGACATCGCCGCGCCGACCGGCGGCACGAGCACCGAACTCGCGGGCGGTTTCACGCTCGCACTGGGCCAGTCGACCAGCCTCTACGGCGAAGTCGGCAAGCTCTGGGCGAGCGGCGGCAACGCCAGGGTGAAGAGCTCGATCAATGGATCGCTGGGTGTTCGGGTGAAGTGGTGAGGCTCTGCAGTTGGGCGACCACAGCCGCCTGGCCTTCATGCAGATGTACTGTACGTGGCGTACAGAGCATCCTTGCCGTCTCTTCGGGGGCCGGAGATCCAGTAGTGCTCGCCTGTCTCAACGTCGAAGCAATTCGACTTGAATCCGTTCCCCTTGAGGCTACGAAAAAGCCTGGCCTACGTAGTACAGCGTCGCCCCGGACTTCGAGCAGGTAACTCGGCCGATGCGAGCTGGTCCTGTCAGACCACCCGTCTTCGCTTCAATGTACATGATGCGGCTCTTCATAAAGTTGTGCTCTCGTGAAAAGTGGGAGGTCGGTGGGAATGGCCGGTCCTAGCCGTTTGTCGCCAGCTACCCTCAACGTGGGCCGGCATCTGTGCCAAACACGGCACGGTGTGTCGCAGGTGACACCAACACCCGGCTGCCTATAGGGACGGCCGCCTTTTCAACATCCAGCAAGGATACGACCACGCCACGCCCGTTCTCGCTGCTCTTCGGTGGGAGCATTGCCATAGTTGAAGTGCATCATGTTGAGTTGAGCCTGCGCTGCGAACTTCTTGCCGTCTGGCGCGACCACAAGGACCTGTTCCGCGACGTTCTTCCAGCCATCCCTCACAGGGAAATCTGGCACTAAGGTCAGGCCGATGCCCGAGAGCTGAAACCGTTCTTCAACGGTCAGCAGTTCGATTGGCTTCACTGAACTGGACTCCTGCTACGGATGACTGGTCTTGGGCCGATCTGCCTTCGATCACTGCTTCGCAGGACGGGCATGTTGGATCCACAGCACTTCGAACGCTTCCTCTGTGATGGCTGAAGCTTCGAATTGCGGGTCTTGGTTGATGTCGTCCAGAGAGGGCACCGCCTCGATGCCGAGACGCGTTCGCGAGGTCTCATGGTCGCCGTCGGCTGCATCGACCGTTCCGTCTCGAAAGAACTCGAGCTTGCGCAACTCGAGTCGGCCATCGCCAAGTTCAGACACCAATCGGACGGGGTCCTCGAGGCCTTGGTGCTTCCAAAACACGTCGATGTACTGCTTCGCCAAGTTCACTGTGGTTCGATGTTGAAGGTCTGGTTCTGGCCGAACCCGGCCTGAACTCAACGAAGTTCGACCCGGCCATCTGATTGGCGCACCACCTCAGCACGCCATTGGGGCTTGACCATGCCATCGTTGCTCTGGATACCGGAGGTCCGCTTTCAGTCTGTCACGCAAGGACTATGACGCTCAGCTGATTGCGGCTCTGGAGCGTTGACCAGAATTGGTGCACGGTTCCGGCAACACCCTGAGCGGCAATCCGGGACCGCGAGGGGCCCGCCGCACAAACGAAAGTTGGTGGAGGGTCGTTCGTTGCGCTTCAATGGTTGCAAGGGATCTAGGCGGCAAACGCCGGTCCGGATGATCGATCGCTTCTCGCAACCCGCTCAAGTGCAAAGCCCGCGCGGACCGATCTGCGCTTGGTCGGTCTTCCTGATCGCCGTCCATCGAGCCATTGCCGCTTTTCCGAGGCCTGAATAGCTTGGGGGGCTGACCGAGGTGATCTACGCAGCGAGCCCGAAGGTCCCGCCTTGGCGAGCGGGAGAGGCGCGGGAAGCGCGCCGCGTCCCTCTTCATGAACAGGGCCATGCAGAGCGGATCGGACGATCGGCCTTGGCCAAGATGCGTAGGACGCGTTGGCAACCGGCGGGCCAGGGAGTCGCCAGCGCCCACTAGCGGAAATCCCGGCTGGCCGTTGCGAGCCGCCCCAGCAGCGGCGTCAGGTCTTCCAGTCGCTGCGCCACGAGGCTGCAGACCGGCCCCTCGCGCTGCCAGGTGCCGTGCACCGCGAGCAGGCGTGAGTTCAGCAGTTCGCTGCGCTGCTGCTCTCGGATGTGCTTCCAGGCGATCACCTGGACCACGCCCGTCTCGTCTTCGAGCGATACGAAGATCACCCCCTTGGCGGTGTCGGGCTGCTGGCGCAGCGTCACGATGCCGCAGTAGCTGACCTGGGCGCCGTTGGCAATGTCCTGGAGGTCGGCCGCGCATGCGAGCGCGCGCCTGGAAAGGAGCGGGCGCAGCAGCGCCAGCGGGTGCCGGCGCAAGGTGAGCCCCGTGGCCGCATAGTCGAAGAGGATCTCCTCGCCCTCGGGCGCGGGCGGCAATTCCAGGATGTCCTCCTGGACCGGCGCATCACGCAGCAACACGGGCGTCGCGCGCAGCGCCGCCGCATCCCAGACCTGCTGCCGGCGGTGGCCGCTCAGGCTCAGCAGGGCATCCGCACTCGCCAGCAGGCGCGTCTCGTGCTGTTCCAGGCCTGCGCGCCTTGCCAGGTCCTCCGCGCTGTCGAAGACCGATTCGGCGCGCGCTGCCACGATGCGCTCGGCCGATGCCCAGCGCAGCCCCACGATCATGCGCAGACCCAGGCGCACGGCAGGGCGGTGGGGCAGATCCTCCAGGGTGCAGTCCAGGTCACTGCGCATCACGTCGGGCGGCCGCACCGCCACTCCATGCCGGCGCGCATCCTGCAGGAGCTGGCTCGGGCTGTAGAAGCCGAGCGGCTGCGAGTTCAGCATCGCGGCCAGGAACTCCGCCGGGTGGTGGCACTTGATCCAGCAGCTCGCATAGACCAGCAGCGCAAAGGAGGCGGCATGGCTTTCCGGGAAGCCGTATTCGCTGAAGCCCTTGATCTGCTCGAAGATCGATTCGGCGAAGGCCCGTTCGTACCCGCGCGAGGTCATGCCCTCGACGATCTTGCCGTAGTACTTCTCCAGTCCGCCCTTTCGCCGCCAGGCGGCCATGGAACGGCGCAGGCCGTCGGCTTCCCCCGCCGTGAAGCCGGCGGCGAGCATGGCGATCTGCATCACCTGCTCCTGGAACACCGGCACGCCGAGCGTGCGGCTGAGCGCCTCTTGCAGTGCTGCGCTCGGGTAGCTGACCGGCTCCAGGCCCTGGCGCCGGCGCAGGTAGGGATGCACCATGCCGCCCACGATGGGTCCGGGCCGCACCAGCGCCACCTCGATCACCAGGTCGTAGAAGCAGCGGGGTTTCAGGCGCGGCAGCATGCTCATCTGCGCGCGGCTTTCGATCTGGAACACGCCGATCGTGTCGGCCTTCGAGATCATCTCGTAGGTGACGGGATCCTCGGGCGGAATGTCCTGCATGCCGAACTCGTAGCCCTTGCGCTCGCCGATGAAGGCGAGCGACTTGCGGATGGCGGTCAGCATACCCAGTGCCAGGCAATCGACCTTCAGGAAGCCCAGCGCATCCAGGTCGTCCTTGTCCCACTGGATGACCGTCCGGTCGGCCATGGACGCGTTCTCGATCGGAATCATGCGCGACAGCGGGTCGCGGGTGAGCACGAAGCCGCCTGTGTGCTGGCTCAGGTGACGCGGGAATCCGAGCAACTGAGTGGTCAGCAGCAGCAGCTGCTTGACCCGCAAGTCATCCAGCGACAGTCCCATTTCCGCGATGCGTTCGGGCATCACCTGTACGCCATCGAAATAGCGGTAGTCCTTCGCCAGCGCATCCACCATGTCGGGCTCGAAGCCGAGCGCCTTGCCGACATCGCGCAGGGCGCTCTTGGGCCGGTAGCTGATCACCACCCCGGTGATAGCGGCCCGGCCGCGCCCGTAGCGCTGGTAGAGGTACTGCAGCACCTCCTCGCGGCGCTCGTGCTCGAAGTCGATGTCGATGTCGGGCGGCTCGTTGCGCTCCTTGGAGATGAAGCGCTCGAACAGCACGCTCATGCGATCGGGATCCACCTCGGTGACGCCGATGCAGTAGCACACGACCGAGTTGGCCGCGCTGCCGCGACCCTGGCACAGGATATGGCGTGAGCGCGCGAACTGCACGATGTCGGCGACGGTCAGGAAATAGTGTTCGTACGCGAGCTCGGTGATCAGCTCGAGCTCGTGCTCGATCTGCAGCTGGAGCTTCGCGGAGATGCCGTCCGGCCAGCGGCGCCCCGCGCCCTCGTAGGTGATGCGCCGCAGGTAGGAGCCCGGCGTCTCGCCGGGCGGCACCACCTCGGCCGGGTACTGGTAGCGCAGCTCTTCCAGCGAGAACCGGCAACGCGCCGCCACCTGCAGCGTCTCGGCCAGGAGATCCGCAGGGTAGGTCTGCGCGAGCCGCAGGCGGGTGCGCAGATGCCGCTCGGCGTTGGGGTGCAGGTCCAGGCCGCATCGGGTCAGGGGCTTGCCCAGGCGAGTCGCGGTCAGCACGTCATGCAACGGCTTGCGCGAGCGCACGTGGAAGTGGACGTCGCCCGTCGCCACCAGTGGAATCGCGGTGAGCCGGCTGGCCGCGCGCAGGCGGTAGAGCCACATCTCGTCGTCCAGCAGCCGCAACTGCTCTGCACCGAACCAGCAGCGGCCGGAGAACTGTCGCAGCAGCCAGCGTCCCAGTGCCTCCAGCTGCTCGGGGGTCGACATCCGCCTTGGGCAGGCCACCACCACGCAGTCGGCCAGGGCCGGCCCGGTCAGCTCCTCCAGACGAAGCCGGTAGGTTCCCTTGTCGGAGGCCCGCCGCAGGGTGGTGATGAATTCGCACAGGTTGCCGTAGCCCTCGAGGTTGCAAGCGAGGACCACCAGCGTGAAGGGATGCGCGCAGTCCACCGCAAACTGGCTGCCGACGAGCAGGGGGAGGTCATGTTCCAGGGCAGCCACATGGGCGCGCACGATCCCCGCGAGGCTGCATTCGTCGGCGAGCGCCAGCGCCGTGTAGCCCAGTTGCTTGGCGCGTTCCACCAGCTCCTGCGGCTGGCTGGCGCCCTGGAGAAAGCTGAAGTTGGAGATGCAGCGCAGCTCCGCGTAGTCGGGCAGGGTGGCCATCGCGCAGGAGCCTCAGGCAAAGATGCCGTGCAGGAACCAGGCGCTGCGCTCATCGGCCAGCCGCGTCTGGAAGATCCAGAGCACGCCGGCGTGCTCGCTGAGCGCCACCCAGTAGTCCCGGGCCACGTGGCGGTGCGTGTTGGCGCCTGGGGCTTCAGGATCCACGGGCTCCCCGGGCCGCTCGCCCACGCGGTCCCACCAGCCGAATTCGATGCGGTGCGGACCGGCGAGCAGCTGCAGCGCGCCCTGGTAGAGCGGCTGCGAGTCACGCAAGGCCAGCCGCTGGGGCTTGGGCAGGATGAAGGTCGGCTGGGGATGCTCGAGCGGGCGGGCCGCGCCCCGGGGCCGCTGCTCGGGGGCCGGCTGCCAGTGGCACATCCATTCCGGACGGTGGTCCTCGGTGGCCACCGGACGCAGCACGCGCTCCGGTCCGAGCCGCGCTGCGATGCGCTCCAGCACCAGGTCCAGGCTCTCGCCGTCTTCGCGTGCGTCGGGCAGCAGCGAGCGGCTTTGCTCCTCGAGCGGGTGCACCTCGTCGGCCTCGAGCTGGAGGTCGCCCACCGGTGCCTGCAGCTGCGAGCGTGCCAGGTGCTCGGCCAGCAGCCTGCTCAGGTGTTCGAGGTTGCGCGTGGGCTCGGCCGTGCGGAGGGTGAGGGATCCGCCGTCGCCCGCCATCCTGCTGCGCATGGCATCGTGGCACCAGCGCAAGGTGCAGGCGGTCACGCCCGCGCGGCGTGCGCTGAGCCAGGCGCACAGCTGCAACAGCAGCCGGCGGGCGCCGAAGAGCAGGGCAGGCGCCAGCTCGACGCGCGCCATCAGTTCCAGCCGCGCGCAAAACGTCTCGGGGATCTCGACCCAGGTATGGACCTCCGGGCGCAAGCCGTAGGCGCGGTCCAGGGCCGCAAGCAGTTCCTTGTCGAAGCGCCGGCTGATTCCTCCGCGCGGCAGCGCACGCACCTGCCCGAGGGTCTGGCAGCCCAGTCGCGCCAAGGTGGCCGCATGGGCGGCCACCGCGTTCAATGCCGCGAGCGGCAGCTCGTCGAGCAGGCTTTCCAGCGGCCTGGCGAAGCCGTTCGAGCGGCCGGTGCGCGCGAGGGCCACGGCGCCCAGGCTGGTGGGCGCCCAGCTCAGCTGCCCCACGCCCAGCTCCGCTGCCTGCGTCTTCACCCGTTCGACCAGTTGCCGCCTGCCGCCGAAGAGGCGCGCGCTGGCCGCGACCTCCATGACGACGGCAGGGCTGTCCGATGCAGGCTCGGCGACGCTGACGCGGGGCGTGAACTGGAGGCACCACACGGCATGCGCCCGGACCGCCTCAGTGCGCCGGGAGTCGCTCAGGCCGGGGTCCGGCAGAAGGGCGGCCCAGAGCATGGGGGACGTCTTCCGAAACAACACGGGCGTGCCGCCGGGCGGCAGCGAGGAGGGCGCTGGGCCTGGCAAGGCGCGGCGTCAGCAGGGGCGCGAGGCCTCCTGGAACGGAGGGCAGCCGCAGCACCGCATCGTGGGTGCTGCCTCGGCGCTTCAGGATCTGCACATGCAGCTCCCAGTCGAGGCCATGGGACACCTGCAGGCGCAGCGGCGCCGCCGATGATTCCCGCAGCGTGCTCAGGGGCCGGCACAGGAACACCGGGCAGTCGCAGCCCAGCGCGCAGACCTGCAGCCGACGGATCTGCTCCTGGCGCGCCTGGGGCAGCCAGGCCACCACCATCCCGGCCGCATTGGCCTTGACGAGCTGCTCGGTCGTCCAGAGTCGTTCGGCCGGTGTCGTGGCCTGGACCCAGATGACATGGCGCTCGTCGATGCCCTCGTCACGCAAGCCGGGCAGGTGAGGCGACTTGGGCGGTGCGACCACGACGATGTCCCTGCGGGCCGCACTCGTGGCGCGTATCGCCGGCGCCAGCAGCCGCCATTCGGTGAGCGCGGGCTGGGGCTGAAGCAGTTCGGTCAGTGCCCGGGTCGGCCACCCGTGGCCGGGGAGCAGCGCATCGAGGCCGCCGTGCCCGCTCGGCACGGTCGGCGCCCCGGACACGCCCAGGTCGGTGCCGCGCCAGAGGGCTGCCTCGACCTCGGCAGGCAGTTGCGGAGGGGCGCGACGCGCGTGGGCGTTGGCGCCGCCGCTCGGAGGCTCGGCGGGCGGTGGACTGGGACTGGCATGCATCGTGGCTCCCTGTGCTGCATCTATGTACTGTATTTATGTACAGTATCACACCAGTTCGCGCATCAGCCAATGCTTGTCCGAGGCGAACGCGGGCCTGTTACACGGCCTGCCTCTAAACTGTTCCTCGCATGTGCTATTCCGCCCAGATCAAAGCCGAGTACAAGAAGTTCGTCCAGATGTTCGGGGCGCTCATGAGCCTGCGCGATTTCGCCAGGCTTTACCAGCAGCGCGAGCTCGACGCCCGGGTCAAGATCCCGAAGTCGATGGATGCGCTGTTCACGGCGCCGCAGTCGGATCTCGAGGTGGAGATCAGGGGATGCATCGAGGCCTTCAATGCGCGGCAGGCGATGCAGCTGGAGCAGGAGCTTTTCAAGCAGCGCAAGCGCCTGGCCGATGCGCAGCGCTCGCTGCTGCTCAAGGTGACCAAGAAGTCGACCGGGATGTGCGCATCGCCACCAACAGGATTGCGGTGGCCAAGGAAAAGCTGTCCGACCTGGCACGCGCCGAACTGCTCGATCGGGATGCACGGATCTTTCCTGGCGTGTATGCGCCGGTCATGGTGTGGGAGGACGGGCAGCGCGTCATCAAGCCGATGCGCTACCAGTGCCGGCCCGCCGGCAAGCCCGCCGTCCACGACACCAACTTCCCGGGAACCTACAACGCGCGGCGCGACAACCTCGAGGGCTTCTGGCGCGAGCTGTTCGGCTTCTCGCACGGCCTGCTGGTGCTCAATGCCTTCTACGAGAACGTGCAACGGGACGGGAAGAACGTGGTGCTGGAGTTTCGCCCGCAACCCGAGCAGGACATGCTGGTGGCATGCCTGTGGTCGCGCTGGAGCGCGCCCGGCGAGCCGGACCTGCTGTCTTTTGCGGCGATCACCGATGAGCCGCCGCCGGAGATCGCCGCGGCCGGGCACGACCGCTGCATCATCCCGATCCGGCCCGAGCACGTGGATGCCTGGCTGCGGCCCGACCGAAAGAATCTGGCCGCGCAGTACGCCATCCTGGACGACCGCGAGCGGCCGTTCTATGAGCATCGGCTCGCTGCGTAGGATGAGCAGCAGCGAGATCCAACCCCGGCAAAGGAGCGGAGCATGCCCGCCACACCAGAAGAGATGCAGATGCTGGTCGAAGCCTTCGACAAGGCGCATCGACCTCTGGCAAGGGCGATGGCGGACCTGCTGATCCGCGGCAACGTCCTCCTGGAAGAGCATCGCCTGCTCGAGGGCACGGTCGGCGACGCATTCGAAGCATTCGTCTTCGGCGTGCTTGCCGAGCACGACATCAGCACGGAGGAGTTCGCACAGACGCTGATCGCCTACGAGCGGCTTCGAGAGACGCTCGATCATCTCGAGCAGTTGCCGCCGTGAAGTGCATCCTCAATCCGGGTGATTCACCGTCCTCTTGCCTGCTGTTCCTGCCCAGCCTGAGGGAATGGCGGCTAGCTCGGCCAGGCGATCGCACGGGCTTCGAATACGCCCGCATCCTGCGAATCTCGATTGAGATTCAATAATCCTCTTAGAGGTGCAACATGGCTCAAACCTCCCACATTCGCATCGACGACGACCTGAAGGCCAAAGCCGCTGATGCGTTTGCTGGGAGCGGCCTGACCGTGTCCGACGCCGTTCGGATCCTTCCGACGCGAGTGGCGAAAGAGGGTGGGTTGCCCGCTGGGCTACTTGCGGATACCGATGTCTACGATGCTTGGTTTCGTGCCAAGGTGCACGAAGCGTTGGCCGATCCGCGGGCCGCGATTCCCCACCAGCAAGTCATGGCTCAAACCAAAGCCCTGATTGCCAGCAAGCGAAGTGCTCGAGCTTGAATGGGTGAGGCCAAGCGCTTCAGCACTCGCGCAGGGCGTGCGGGCATGGGCCGATGGCACGAATGGCCAAGCCCCCGACAATGACGCTGAAGCGTTCATTCCTCATGGCAGAACCAGCTCGGAGGTAACGTATCGACATTGATGATAGACCGAGGTCACATGCATGTGATGGTGAAGAAATGGGGCAACAGCGCGTCGGTGCGCATTCCGGCGGCGGTGATGGAGGCTGCGCGGCTGCATCTGGACGACACCGTAGACGCGCGTGAAGAGGAAGGGCGTATCGTGATCGAGCCTGTACGGTCTGGCGAATTCGAACTCACGAAGTTGCTGGCCCGGATAACCCCGGGAAATCGCCCGGAATACGTACATCCGGGGACCTGGTCTTTAGTATTGACAGCGTTCCCAAGTTTCATGATTGTCACTGCAAAAATTCCTGACGAGATCAAAACGCTAGAGTGGCGTGTAAGACAGCTCGGAGGTTCGTTCTCGAAGACAATCAATTTGCCCGCAGTTTGGGGGGGCGATAGTGCCAGCGGCTTCGCTGAGACGAACCGTTGAAGTTCCTGAACCTGGAAAATACGAAATCACACTGCTGGCTCATCTTAAGGACGGCCGCACGGATGAGAACACCAGAGTATTTACTCTCCGCGATTTCTTAATCATTGGCCTTGGCGATTCTTTCGCGTCTGGCCAAGGAAATCCAGATGTTCCTGCAATTCCGGCTCCAGACCAAAAAGCCTTCTGCAAAGTCACGACAATAGCCACTATTGTGTTAACTCAGAAGGCCGAGCTTGAAAGGTTCTTTGGCGAGCTTGCCAAAAGAGGAGATGCGATTCTTGAACAGGGGCTAGAGTTGGTACCAGTCGTAGGCAAAGTAGTCGTCGCTAGTCTCAATGGCGTAGAGGATGTTCTAGGGTTCGCTAAGAATGCTATTTCCGACCTCAAAGGATGGACTGTTGAAATCGGTCGGAGGGCCGAGGCGCTCGTTGTGGAAGGTGCAGAGGAAATTTTGGGCTTGATCGGCATCGGCGACGGGGGAGAACTTGATGAAACCAAGCCCAGAGACGCGGCGTGGCAGGAGCCACTTGCCTATCGTTCTTATCGTTCGGGCCAATCGTTGGCGGCAGCAGAAATCGAGTCCCACTCTGCGGTTCACGCGGATCGCGTTACTTTCCTCTCTTTTGCCCGCACCGGTCCGAGATCCTGGAGGGACTATTGGGCCCTCGAAAAGTGTCTGCAGAATTTCTGGGATTGGATGCTGGGTTGGGAAGAGTTTCGCTTGACGGCTGGACTAAGGATAGGGGGCAAATAAAAGAGGCGAAAGACTCTTTGGTGGAAGACGCCCGGACGCCGTTATTGTGTCAATAGGAGTGAACGACCTGAGTTTCTCCACACATGTAGAGGAATCTATCCTAAGGCGGAGCGGCGAACGGAGAAAGAAGCGTATCGACGCAGCGTTCGAGAAAATAGCAAGCGAGTTTCCCAGGAATTTAGACCAATTGAAAGAGGCGATTAATTCCGAATTGAACCCTCGAAATGTTTTTATTACCGAATATCCCGTTGGTATTTTTAAGGAGGTAGCCGAGCACGGACCTTGCGGAATTCTTGAAAGCTTTCTCGGCAAAGACTTCAACTTGTCAAAGCCTGAGGCGAGAGATATGGGCGAGCTAGGATTGCGTCTCAACGAAGTGATCAAGACCAAAGCGGAGGAGTTCGGCTGGGTACTTGTCGATGGGATAGCTCGCGACTTTGACGGCCATGGGTATTGTGCAAAGAAATCATATTTCGTCTCAGCTGAAGATTCGTGCCGCAATCAAGGAGACTTCGAAGGGATGCTCCACCCGAATAAACGTGGGCACGAAATCACCAGAGATCGCCTGGCACAGGCACTCAGGCGCAAACTGATCGTTCGGCGCGAAAATTGGCTCGAGCCGGTACTGCACACAATGATGGCGTGAATTCCAGCCTTTCTCATGTTGCTCGAAGGAGGCTCAAATGGCTACAAGATTAACAGGCAAGGTGGTCGGCTTGGGCGCTGATCGCGAGGGCGTCAACATTGTCCTAGACAACGATCCAGCAATCGGCCCGAAGGACAACCAGTGGACACTTGAAAACGGCCACTCCAATTTCAATGCTCTGTTCTCGCTCGCATTAGCTGCGGCCGCCAACCGGTGGCCCTTAGTGATCCGAATCCAGGGAGACGGGCAGATAGATCCTGCTGTCCCAGCATCCATCCGAAACATGGCGGTTTCGTGGAAAGCTGATGATTAGAGTACGGTCGGCGTCCTGGGCGTGACCGTAGACCTGGCTTGTGGAGAAGTGCACGCCGCCTGACTGCCGGCGAGGCCGGCAAGTGCGTAGCCACACCTTTCTTCGGGTCTAGTTCTCGTTCATCGCGACCACTGTGCCTTTCGGTGCAGCGGGGGGAGCGGAGACGGTCGGTGTGGGCCCGACACGCTTCAAGGTCGACACGACGTTACCGCTGGTAAAAGTCATGCTGTCAACAGTCGGCCTCAAGATCAGCGCCACGGTCTGCGTAGCCTCAGCGTTTGGAAACTGTGGATCCGAGTACTTGCTGTGCTCAACTGCAACGGCTGCGCCGTCGGCGATGATTCGATAGGTATGCGACTGGTATGTGTAGCGGCAAGAGGGGTTGGCATTCCCGTCCGGCGAGAAAGAGCCGAGTGCAAAGAAGCCGCCTGAAATCATCGTCGCAGTCCCATCTGCGTTGAGTTGGACGCGGCCGGAAGAACCATGGCACCAGCTCGTCGCGGGGTAGTTCTCGACGTCCCAGGTTCCCACGATCGACTTTGAGACGTTGACCGCGATCTCCTTGTCAAGTGCAGACTGCAGATCGGTTGATGAGAGACCATTGGACGCTGTTGTGAGCACAACGTTCGATGCGATCACTTGCACGTTGTCTGGCAGCTCGTTCACCTGCACGCGAATGACGTCGGGCTTTCCCACAGATCCGGCAACTCGCAACCCCGACCTGAGGATCACGTTCGACGCCTTGATGGTCCCGGGACTTGAACCTGCTTCGGTGCCAGGATTGCTGCTTCCCCCTGTGGGCGGCATAAACCCAGCAGATCCGGACCCGCCGTTTCCACCTCCGCCGCCGCAGGCTACGACCACCAGCCCGACGACCACGGCGCCAGCGACATTGCCCAGGGCGAATACAAGCTTTCGATTTAGTCTCATGAATCTGTTCGAGAAAGATTAGGTTGTAGAAAGGCTGCAGGTGAGGTCTGCGCGTCCGCAGTTATTGTCGGGGGGCCTGAAGATTCAAGCCCATTCGCGCGCGCCCTCGTGTGATATTCGCCACGGATCGTCTAGTTCTCGCCAGGGACCCTGACCCCGACGGCGCGCTAACCCCCTCCGAGATGAGACGAAACATGTCTTCTAGCGCGCCGCCTGAACGGCAGCGCCGTCGATGCCGGCCAAGCGCTGGCATCGAAAGGAATCGTGCTCTCCACAGCTTGCTCCACCCATGCGGTTAGCGCTTCACGCTCTTCATCGGTCAGCTTCTGCGCCATGTGCAAGATTCGCTCTATGTTGAGCATGTACGGATGCCGGCGTTCGAAACTACGGATCGATCGGAACGCGCGAGCCTTGCGCCGCACGTACTACGGCACGATGCAGTTGCTGCGTGTTCGGTTTCACGAGCGGAGTCGCTGCCGTCCGCTTGAGCTTCCTGATCCCTGACTCGAAAAGACAAACGCACCCGTGGTTGGCGTGCTGCGCGGAGGCGTAAAGGATGCCATCCAAGCCACGATTGCGGCAATCGAGAGCGAACTCCCGCGTGATCACATATCGTGCGGACTGCAAGACAGGGTGCTGCTCTTCGAGGCCTCGAATACCCGCCACCCTGAGCCTCGCGGTCGTCTCGAACGTCGCGAGAGAACGTTCCTTGAGACGCTGCAGCGGATAGCTGTGGACTTCGCGGCGAAATATCGCTTCATACAGGGCAGTCTCCTCGCTGTCGGCGAGGTACGAAGTTGCTTCGTCCGGAAGGTCGAAGCGCCCGGTGAGCAAACCGGTCGGAGGAAGCATGTGCCCGTTCAGGCGCACGCTTCTGCTGATCGGCTTGGTTCTCTGCACGCGATGCCAAGTCTGGGTCTCAGGCAGTTCTATAACTGGTGGGTTGAGCTCAATAAAGTTCATGTGCCGAGGTCAATGTGCCTCAGCCGTTGCCAATGCCAGAATTCGTTCGCCAGGAACGCCTTGTTCGATCGCTGAGCGAGGCGTCAGTCCGTCGAGCGAAGGGGACGGGGTCTCCAAGAAGTCGAGAAGCTGCCAGCCATCGTTCGTGCCCAGGCATTTCGCAATGGGTTGGATGAGCGGGAAGATGTTCGGCTCGAACTGCCATCGGGGCAGCTTGAAACCCCGACGCAGATTCTCGACTCCGATGATGCGGCCTCGCTTGATCCATGCATTGATGGTCACGCGGTTGGTGCCGGTCAGCTCGGAAGCGTCGTCGGTGGAGATCATGTCGGCCGCCTCGATGCGATCACGCCGGTATTGCGCGCCCGACCGCAACAGTGCAGCGGTCTGGGAAACTGGCGTATATGGGCCCTGATCATCGCGGAGGTCTCGTGGGTTCTGGGAAGCAACGGGTGGAGTGAGGGTGAAGGTGTTCATGTGAAATTCCATGCCGGGCGCTCAAGGCGCGTTGCGCAGGTTGACCTTCTCGGACGAAAAGAATCCGCCGGACTCGTACCGTGATTTGCGAGCCAGTGCCCTACCGAAGCTTCGACGGGCGGCTGCGACATGTACTTCGCGCCTCACCTTGATCGCTTCACTGCAGGCTCGTTTCAGACCAGCTGCTACCGCTGTTAAGAACCAAGCGAGGCGGTCCTGAATGCTACCGATTGGCGCCTTGAGGACAGGCCAAAGCTGGGTAATCGCGGCGACTACGCTTGGATCGCCGTCTCGCAAGTGCGCAAAGAATTCGTGTTCCAGCGACATCGGTTCGAGAGGCGCAAGGCGGCGACAGATACCTCGGTATACCGATAGCGAGGGCGGTGCTTGTCGTTCCGCCGGGTCAATTTCGTCCCAGGTAAGCATGTCTGTTCCGATCAAACGTGAGGGTGGGCCACCTTGAGTCGACAGAATACCAGAACTTCGTTAGCTTCGTAAGATTCGTCAAGCGTCCAAAGTGGCCGAGGCGCGCGAAATACTGTTTTTACATCCAGTATGCACGAGCCGCCTCCCTTCGCCGAGCTGCACTGCCGCTCGAACTTCACCTTTCTCGTGGGGGCATCACAACCCGAGGAGTTGGTGGAGCGCGCCGCGGCCAAGCTCTACTCGGCAATCGCCCTCACCGACGAGTGCTCGGTCTCTGGCGTGGTCCGCGCCCACCTGGCTGCTCGGGAGGCAAGCCTGCACTTCATCTGCGGCAGCGAGATCCTGCTGACCACCCAGAGCGGGCATCCGCACGCGAGGGTCGTCTTCCTGGCGCAGAACATGCTCGGGTGGGGCAACCTCTGCGAGTGCATTGCGCTCGCCCGCCGGCGCGCCGCTAAGGGAAGCTACAGCGCCCTGGTGACGGACCTGG
This sequence comes from Variovorax stachyos, assembly GCF_051400855.1. Classification (NCBI taxonomy): domain Bacteria; kingdom Pseudomonadati; phylum Pseudomonadota; class Betaproteobacteria; order Burkholderiales; family Comamonadaceae; genus Variovorax; species Variovorax stachyos. The sequence goes on from NZ_JBLFFN010000013.1 coordinate 98,018, forward strand.
AGGGCAAGAACATCCAGACGCCCCACCTGGCCGGAATGCCGGGCTGCCCGGCGCTCCTGCTGCCCGAACCGGACGCCACCGTCGAGTCGCTCTTCGCCCAGGCAATGTGGCTGAAGACCTGGTTCCCGGGGCGAGCCTGGCTCGTGGCGCCGCGGCCGCTCCTTATGGACGACGAACTGCGCCTCTGGATCGTCGAGCAGGTCGCCGAGCGCACCGGCCTGCGGATCCTGGCCAGCTCGAGCCCGGTCATGCACACGAGCAAGCGCAAGAAGGTGCAGGACGTGCTCACGGCGGTGCGCATCGGCAAAACCGTGGAGACCGCGGGCTACGCGCTGCAGGTCAACGCCGAGGCGTACTTGCGCGGCCGCGCGGCGCTGATGAACCAGGTGCCGGCCGATTGGAGCTTGGGCAGCGTGTAGCTCGCCCCCCGCGCCGATGTTTTACGGGTTTTGCGAACTGCCATACATTGCTCCCTAGGGTTTACCCCATAATTGCACCTGTCTCCTCGGATCCCGCAAGGATCCGCTTCAAGCCTCGTGCAGCAATGCACGGGGCTTTTTCTTTGGCGCGCGGGTGTACGGTCGAGCGTTCGCGAGAAGCCACGCCACGTGAAGGACTACATCGACCCACCTCGGCGACAAGCCGGCCGAGGCAATTCAAGCGGTCCACTGGCCCGCCGGGTGCACGAGCGCGCGGTCCATCGGCGCGTCCACCCAACGCGCGGCCTGATGGTGCGGAGCGAAGTGGCGGCCCGTCAAGTGGCGGTCGCCGCCGCGCGACGTCGATGTCCGCCTGCAGGCCGGTGAGCTCTTCGCGGGGGGATGAAGCGCGAGATCACTGGGTGGTTCGAACAAGCCAGCAAGGCGGCGGCCCGCGGATCGCCGTCCGGATAGAGGAGATGGCCAAACCCTGCCAGTCTTGTCAAATCGCCATGGGTGCCCACTAAGAGCCGGGCGCCGCAAAGTGCATAGGAGCCGAGATGACCGCGATTGCGCCTGAGACTTCCTCTCGGCGCCGCTGTCGACCCTCCGTAGTTGGCAAAGGTACCGGGCAGCCCGGTGGTGTGCCTGGCTTGCCGTGCTGCACAGGTCAATGCGCCCGACCCGCTCAGCGCAGCCGCAACGCGCCGAAGCTGATGCTCGCATCAGGCGGGGCGACCAATTCGACCTGTACGCTGTTCCCGTTCGACTGCAGCGCACGGCCGGTCAGCGGCAAATCGAAGCGCATGGCCTTATTCGGCGAGGCTGCGCGAAAGGCATCGTTGGGGAAAATGCCGAACCGGCCGATCTCGGCGCCGTCAGGCGCAGCGCGCACCACCACCTCGCTGCCACCAACGGTCGACGGCGTAAATGCGATCACCGGCACCGTCAGCACCCCCTGCCCCCGGGGTGCGGAGGCCAGTGCCAGCGTCGCACTTTCACCGCCGCGCAGTGAGACAGCATCCATATCTTGTTGCGCTGCGCGGGCCTCGATGCCCAGCCCGCAGCTCAATAGCGCCGCGATCACGAGAAATCGGCCTATACCGGCATGGGTCCGCTGGGCTTGCATGAGGCTCTTGTATCCGCATGGCGCAGCGCGGTCAAAGCAACGCGATTTCAACCCTGCCCGGAGTGATGGGTGCGACCTGGTCGGCCGGCCTGCCGGGCGCGGGCACCGGCAGCAACTGAAGCCGCAGCGTATCGCCCGAGAGTTGTTGCGCGCGGCCGAGTGCCTGCAATGCCGGCGTAAGGTCGAGCGTGAAGGACACCTTGCCGTCGGCCGTCAGATGACCCGCGTGCCCGGCATGCTCGTTCGCCCGCCCGAAAAAGCTGAAGGTGCCGACGTAGTGCGGATCGCTGGTGGGGGTATCGGCGTTGAGATAATCGCAATTCAGAAAGACGCGCACGTCGGTGGCGTTGTTCGGCGGCGTAGGTACATCGTCTATGAAGGCGAGCACCTGGCCGGGCGCTGCGGCGCGCGGCATCTCGTCCGCGCTGGCACTGGCACTGGCGCTGGCGCGCACCGCGCTCAGCGTGCGCAGAGGACGACCCTGCAGCGATACCTGCACCTCGAGCACCTGCATCGGCGCCGCCGTGCGACCAACGTCCACTGCCGTTCGAAAAGTCCTTGTGTTCAGGCGGCTTCCGGGGCTCAGGCGCGCGGCCGCCCGCGGCAATGGATCGCGCAGCGCCAGGTTCGCGAGTGGGGCTGCGCGACACGGCACGGCCTGCGTCGGCGGATAGTTGTAGCCATTGCTTGTGGTCGACAACAGCGACGAGACGCGGACCGAATAGGTGGTGCCGTTGGTGCGCCGGAAGTTGTTGACGAAGTTGAACTGCGTCCACAGCGTACTGGTCGTGTTGCGGCGGCAGCGCCGGATCCACATAGCCCACAGGCGGTCGATATTGCCGTGGTGCATCAGGAAGATCGGGTCGATCGGCGATCGGAAGCCCGACATGATTCCGCCCACAGTGGTGTGCAGGCGGTTGTGCGGATTGCTCTCCATTGGACCCTGCGAACCGTTTGCCCGCTGCCAGCTTTGCGCAGTCGAATTCTGGCCGCTCGGGCGCGAGCTCGCGAATATTTCGAAGGCGGTCTGCCCCAGAATGCCCGAAATCACGCTGGGTCCTACCATGTTGTCAGGCAGGCTCAGCGTCGGCGGGATGCTGCGCGAAGGCTCGAACAAGGGGTTGGGCTGACCGTTGAAAGTGGATTGCGCAAAAGCGGCGGGCAACTGCCTGTCGGCCGTCCAGTCCCAGTAGGGAAGCGCAAACTGGGGGTTGCCCGTGACCGAGCGGATCAGCCGCTCGTACATCACCAGGTAGGCGCGGTGCCACGGCAGAAAGAACCAATTGCCGTGCGGGCAAAAGTTCAGGTGGATGTCAGCCAGGTTCGACCAATTGAGCGGGTCGCTCACGGGTTTGGTCTTGAGCAACCGCACGCCTTCGCGCATGGTTTGCACGGCCGGGTCGGCAAGCCCAAGCTGTCCGATACTGCGACGCACCGGCGTGGCTTGCGCGGCTGCCGGTTCCGGAAAGGCGGTGTAACCCAGCGCCGCAAGCGCGCCCGTCTCGAGAAAATTGCGGCGTGAGAGTGTCATGACGGAACCCCTTCTTGGCCGGACGAGTGGGTCGCAGCCTAGTCGCGCTGCGCCCCTGTGCCAACTCACCGCAAGGCCTACTACGTCGGAAATAGGAGTTCAGGCGGCATCTTGATCGCCGTCTTGACCGTCATTGTGGACGGTGCATGGGCGCGTGCCGCAGGAGGGTTTCGACCTCGGGTGCGTGACCAACGGGTCGCACTTGGATCTCTCTTTGAAGTGCGGCTGTCGCCACCTCCAGCGACCACTATGCTGCAGTGCACACCTCCAAGAAATGGATGCTCTCCACCAACTCGATAAGGCCTTCCGTCAATTTACTGCTGTCAGGCCTTGCGGACGCGGCGTCGTGCAGCCGCCTCTGCGATTTCGGGCGGCAGGCGCTTGAGCAGCCAGCGGATCGCCAGCGGCACGAGCAACAGATCGTCTACCACCCCGAAGACCGGCACCACGTCGGGTATGAGGTCGATGGGCGAGAGGACGTAGAGCGCGATCAGCACGGATCCCAGCTTCAACCAGCCGGGCGCGGCCGGGTGGCGCAGCGCGAACCACAGCTCCCGCGCGTCACCGCGCACCAAGGACCAGAGCAGAGTCAGGCGTTTCCACATGGCGGGCTTGTTCGTTGTCGAGCCGGGGTCCAGCCAACATGGCGCCCGCCGGGCCCACTGCAAGGGTTGCACGCGCGGTGTTACATATCGCTTCGCAGGAAGCCTACCGTCCGTTTTGGCAGCGTGACCGCGCAATTCGCAGGGTGATCGTACTGTTGGTGCAATTCGATACGTTCATCTTGAAAAACCCAATGCACGACAACCACTCATCAATGTGAACCATGCCGCACCAGTGGCAGCGGTCGCCACGTCGATCGTGAGCCTTGACGCTCATGCCACCAGCTGCTCCGCCAGGGCCGTCAATGCCTCGCCCACCGGCTGCGCGACCTTCAACGCCAACAGATCGTCGGCACGCGTGCGTCCGAGGTTGACCGCCGCCACCGGCTTGCCCGCGGTCACGGCGGCCTGCACGAACCGGAAGCCCGAATACACCATCAGCGACGAGCCGGCGACCAACACCGCATCGGCTTCACTCAGCGCCGCATAGGCGGCTTGCACGCGCTCGCGCGGCACGCTCTCGCCGAAGAACACCACGTCGGGCTTGAGCATGCCGCCGCAGATCGAACAGGCCGGCACGTCGAAGCTGGCGAAATCCTGGTCTTCGACGTCAGCATCGCCGTCCGGCGCGGCGCGGGCTTCCAGTGCGGCCCACGCGGGGTTGCGCGCACGCAGCGACTGCTGCATTTCGGCACGCGGCGTGCGCGTCTCGCAGCCGAGGCAGCGAACGGTGTCGATGCGGCCGTGCAGGTCGATGGTCTGGCGGCTGCCGGCCGCCTCGTGCAGGCCGTCGACGTTCTGCGTGAGCAGCAGTCCCACGCGGCCCGAAGCCTCGAGCCGGGCCAGCGCGCGGTGCGAAGCGCCAGGCTGGGCTGTCGCCATGGTCGGCCAGCCGACGAGGCTGCGCGCCCAGTAGCGGCGGCGCGTGAGCTCGTCGCCGGTGAAGGCCTGGAGGGTCACTGGCGCCGGCCGCTTCCAGTCGCCGTTGACGTCGCGGTAATCGGGGATGCCCGAGTCGGTGCTGCAGCCGGCGCCGGTCAGCACGAAGAGGCGGGGATGGCGTGCGGCGAAGCCGGCCAGCGAGGTGGAGGCGTCCATGGCAACCGAGCATAAGGCGGCCGGCGCCGCCCCGCAGGCGGCGGGGCTCTCCGCGATGTTCAGCGGAACTGCTTGCGCAGCAAGGGCCTGTGCCTGGCGACGTGCGCGAGCTGAGCCTCGGCAATGAGACCGCCCAGATCCACGCCGTCGCCGTTCAGGACCTCGTTGGCATGCACCAGCGCACGGGCCACCACCTCGTCCTCGCTCACGCCGAGCTGCGCAGCGAGGTCGAGCGCCACACGCTTCATCGCGCGCTGCGACAGCATCCACATGGCGCCGAAAGCGTCCCACGCAGCGGCCGATTCCTTGAAGTGTTCGCGGTCCGCCAGAATCTCGTTGAGCGGCTTGGCCAGCAACTCGTTGACCGCGTCGAGTTGCTCGGCCAGCACCGCGTGCTGCGCCTGCGCGTCGCGCAGCGCGTCGGCCGCGCTATCCGCCGGCGGCGGCACCGGCGCGGCAAAGCTGCCGTCCGCGTTCGCCGTGGGGATCTGGAGCTTGTCGGTCAGGGACATGGCGTTGTCTTTCGTCGGTGCAGCGTGTTGGGGTTCAAACGCCAGTGGCGCGGCAGGCGTTGCGTGCTTGACGACACCGACGAGTGTAGTGAGCGCGCCGCGCTCATCGTTGTGCCTCGCTTCGGCAACAGCATCCCATCTACCCCGTGGAGAATGCCGTTCGACTGGGTCACGTCGGCAACGGTCACGGTGGCCGTGCTACCCCTCGTTTGTGATCGCCCGGCCGCGGCCGCCGGCCTTGGCCAAGCGTCCAGCCGTCCCATCTTGACTCGAGGTCAGGGCGCTGAGGTCAAGGCGGTGCTCCTGAATGACAACACGGATGTCAAGCCCGACAAGGCATCCATTCGCCGCGCCCTGGCCGTGCTGCACGAGGCAGGGCCCGACGACACCGTCGTGTTGTTTCTCGCCTCCCACGGCTTCAGTGATCAGGCAGGCAACTACTTCTTTATGGCACGGGACAACCGACTCAGCGACGTGAATACGGTGATTCAGAACGCGAACGCGGTTGGCAAGTCACGCCCCTGTGTGGTCTCCTCCGGGCCCCCTGGGCCGCCATGTGCGTTGAAGCCCCGCCCCATCTCAGCTGAGGATCTTGCCGTGACGTTCGCCCCTCGATTCATTAGCGCGGAGACCCTTCCGTCCAGGATGTCCGAGCTCGACGCTGTGAAGCTGCGGCACGAGGTTAGCTTGCTGCCCCTCATCGCAGAAACCTTTGCCTTCTATCGAAATCAACGGGAAGACGGCCCATGGCGCCCAAGTTCAGCCGTTGGCGGGCTCAAGCCTGCCGTCTTGAGAAGAGCCCCGAATTTGCACTATCCGTCTCATCGATTGCGGTTCGATATCAAGAGCCCCCTGGATGCGTCCGTGGAGGATTCTGTTGCTCGCATCAACGCGGCGGCGATTTCATGGGCGCGCGTCCTCGGCCGAGATGGCGCGCGCGCTTCGCAGCCAGATCTGAGCAGGCGCGGCCCTCCGCACCCAATCATGACACGCTCGATCGATAGGCGCGGGGCGGCGATCGCCTGCGAATCTCGACAGCGAACCAGCCACGAACCCGCCAGAAATGCTAGGCTGCCACCGACGTCAAGAACCGACGGAGGCGAGAGATGGGAAGCAGCACGCAACCAAATCTTCAGGCCCACCAGCTCGTTCGCCGCACAATTGCACTGGTGCTGGCGGGGGGGCGGGGCTCGCGCCTCAAGCAGTTGACCGACCGCCGGGCCAAGCCGGCGGTGTATTTCGGCGGCAAGTTCCGCATCATCGATTTCGCGCTGTCCAACTGCCTCAATTCGGGCATCCGGCGCATGGCGGTGGTTACTCAGTACAAGTCGCACTCCCTGATGCGCCACCTGCAGCGCGGCTGGAGCTTCCTGCGCGCCGAGCTCAACGAGATGGTGGACGTGCTACCGGCCCAGCAGCGCGTCGGCGAGGAGCACTGGTACCGCGGCACGGCCGACGCGGTCTACCAGAACCTGGACATCATCCAGACTCGTTCGACGCCGCACGACTACGTGGTCGTGCTGGCCGGCGACCACGTCTACAAGATGGACTACTCGATCATGCTGGGCGACCACGTCGCACATGGGCGGGGGTGCACGGTCGGCTGCATCGAGGTGCCCCGCATGGAAGCCGTCGCCTTCGGCGTGATGGCGGTGGATGGCGAACGCAGGATCACCGCCTTCCTCGAGAAGCCGGCAGACCCGCCCGCCTTGCCCGACAAGCCCGAGATCGCGCTGGCCAGCATGGGCATCTACATCTTCGACTCCGAGTACCTCTACCGCCTGCTGGAGGAAGACAGCGCCGACCCGGCCTCCAGCCATGACTTCGGCAAGGACATCATCCCGCGCACGGTCGCCCAGGGGCGGGCGGTGGCGCACCCCTTCGGCATGTCCTGCGTGACGCGCGCGCGCCAGGGCACCCACGTCAAGGCCTACTGGCGCGACGTCGGCACGATTGAGGCCTTCTGGGCTGCGAACCTCGATCTGGCCTCGATCACCCCCGAACTCGACATCTATGACACCGACTGGCCCATCTGGACCTACCAGCGGCAGCTGCCGCCGGCCAAGTTCGTGCTCGACCGCGACGGGAAGCATGGCATGACGGTCAACACCATCGTCTCGGGGGGGTGCATCGTGTCCGGCTCGCACGTCAAGGATTCGGTGCTGTTCTCGGGCGTGCGGGTGCATTCCTTCTGCAGCATCGAGGGGGCAGTGCTGCTGCCGGACGTCGAGGTGGGCCGCGGCGCGCGGCTTCGCAAGGTCGTGATCGACCGCGCTTGCGTGATTCCCGAGGACATGATCGTCGGCGAAGATCCAGCTGACGACGCGGCGCGTTTCGAGCGCACCGAAGGCGGCGTGGTGTTGATCACGCGCGAGATGCTGAAGCGGTTAGGGGCCGAATGAGGATCCTCCAGGTCAGCGCCGAGCTGTTCCCGCTGCTCAAGACCGGTGGCCTGGCCGACGTTGCCGGCGCGCTGCCGCGGGCCTTGCTGGCCGCGGAGCAGGACGTGCGGGTGCTGCTGCCGGGCTTTCCGGCGATCAGGGATGGCGTCGCCGACACGGTCCAGGTGGCCGAGCTGGAGGCTCCCTGGGGCGAGCGCGTGCGCCTGCGCCTCGGGCGCATCAGGACCGAAGGTGCGCCTGACCTGCGGGCTTACTGGATCGACGCGCCGTGGCTATATGACCGCCCGGGCAATCCGTACGAGGATGCGCAGCGACAGCCCTATGTGGACAACCACCGGCGCTTCGCGCTGCTGGGATGTGCCGCGGCGTGGATTGCGCACGGCCTCGACCCGGCTTGGCAGCCCGAGGTGGTTCATGCGCACGACTGGCATGCCGCGCTGGCGCCGGCCTACGTGGCGTTCGCGCCACGCCACGGGCATCCGCGCGTCGGCAGCGTCTTCACGGTCCATAACCTGGCTTACCAAGGGCTGTTCGCGCCCTGGGATTTCGCCAACCTCGGCCTGCCGGCCACCGCCTGGGGGATGGATGGCCTGGAATATCACGGCCAGCTATCCTTCATGAAGGGCGGACTGGGCTTCGCCGACCGCATCACCACCGTGAGTCCGACCTATGCCCGCGAGATCCAGACGCCCGAGCAGGGCTGCGGGCTGGACGGCCTGTTGCGCCGCCGCGCGGGCGTGCTCAGCGGCATCCTCAACGCGGTCGACGACCGGGTCTGGAACCCGGCCACCGACGCGCTCCTGCCGCACCGCTTCGAGCGCAGGCAATTGGCCGGCAAGATGCGCTGCAAGACGGTGCTGCAGGAGCAGCTCGGGCTCGCGCCGGGGCCCGAGACGCCGCTCTTCGTGGTCGTGAGCCGCCTGACGGAGCAGAAGGGCCTGCATTTGGTGCTCGGCGGACTCGACGCCCTGCTGGCGCAGGGAGGCCAGTTGGCACTGATCGGCAGCGGCGATGCCGGGCTGGAGCGCGCATTCAGCGAACGGGCCACGGCCGCGCCGCGGTCGGTCAGCGTCACCCTGGGCTACAGCGAGCCGCTCGCGCACCGCCTCCTCGGCGCCGGCGACGTGACGCTGGTGCCCTCGCTGTTCGAGCCCTGCGGTCTGACGCAGATGTACGGCCTCAAGTACGGCAGCCTGCCACTTGTGCACCGCGTCGGCGGCTTGGCCGACACGGTCGTCGATGCCACGCTGGAAGACATGGCCGACGGCCGGGCTACCGGCTTTTGCTTCGACACTTTCGACGCCGACGGCTTCGCGCGGGCGCTGCGCCGCGCCTTCGCCCTCTACCGCCGCCCGGCCGACTGGGATGCGGTGCGCGCCAGCGCGATGGGCCGCCCCGCTGACTGGGGCAGCGCAGCGGCCCGCTATCTCGACGTCTATGCCCAGGCGCTGGCCTGAGGCGACAAACACCCCCTCTGACATCATGTCCCTTGCCGATTTCTCGTACGACCATCCCGACCGCGACGTCGCCGCCTTCAAGCGCTCCGTCGCCAACAAGCTGATCTATGCGGTCGGCAAGGACCCCGTGGCCGCCAGCCCCGACGACTGGCTGCACGCGACCGCGATGGCGGTGCGCGACCAGCTCGTCGAGCGCTGGATGACGACCACGCGCGCCCAGTACACCCAGAGGCTCAAGCGGGTCTACTACCTGTCGATGGAGTTCCTGATCGGGCGCACCTTCACCAACGCGCTGCTCGCGCTGGAGCTGCAGGACACCGTGAAGGACGCGCTGGCCGACTTCGGCGTCGACATCCAGGCGCTCGCCGAGCGCGAGCCCGACGCCGCGCTCGGCAACGGCGGCCTCGGGCGGCTCGCGGCCTGCTTCCTCGACTCCATGGCCACGCTCGGGGTGCCGGGCATGGGCTACGGCATCCGCTACGAGTACGGCATGTTCCGGCAGCAGATCGTCGACGGACAGCAGGTCGAGACACCCGACTACTGGCTCACGCGCGGCAACCCCTGGGAGTTCCAGCGTCCCGAGGTGACCTACCGCGTGCGCTTCGGCGGTCATGTCCAGCGCTTGGACGGCAAGGGCGCCTCCCACGACGCGGCCAAGTGGGTCGATACGCATGACGTGCTCGCGATGGCCTACGACACCATCATCCCGGGCTACGGGACGCAGGCCACCCAGACGCTGCGCCTGTGGTCGGCGCGCGCCACCGAGGAGATCGACCTGTCGGCCTTCAACCGCGGCAACTACATGGCGGCGGTCGAGAGCAAGAACCACTCCGAGAACGTCTCGCGCGTGCTCTACCCGGACGACTCGACGGCCTCGGGGCGCGAGCTGCGGCTGCACCAGGAGTACTTCTTCGTCAGCGCCAGCGTGCAGGACATGCTGCACCGCCATCTGCGCAACCACACCAGTTTCGACACGCTGTCCAAGCAGATCAGCATCCACCTCAACGACACGCACCCCGTCCTGGCGATCCCGGAGCTGATGCGCCTGCTCATCGACGAGCACGGGCTGTCGTGGGACACGGCATGGTCGCACACCCAGAAGGTGTTCAGCTACACCAACCACACGCTGATGCACGAGGCGCTGGAGACCTGGCCGGTCGAGGTCCTGGGGCGCGTCCTGCCGCGCCACCTGCAGATCCTGTTCGAGATCAACGCACGATTCCTCCACGTCGTGGCACACGCGCACAGCCACGACGTGGAGCTCATGCGGCGCATGTCGCTCATCGACGAGTCCGGCGAGCGGCGCGTGCGCATGGCCTACGTGGCGGTGCTGGCCAGCCATTCGATCAACGGCGTCTCGGCCCTGCATTCGCAGCTCATGAAGCAGTCGATCTTCGCCGACTTCGCGCACCTCTTTCCGGAGCGCTTTAACAACAAGACCAACGGCGTGACGCCGCGTCGCTGGCTGGCGCAGGCCAATCCGCCGCTGGCGGCCCTGCTCGACATGCAAATCGGCCGCGGCTGGCGGCGCGACCTGTCGCAGCTCGAAGCGCTGCGGCCGATGGCACAGCAGCCGGCCTTCGTGCGCGCCTTTCGCCATGCCAAGCGCGAGAACAAGCTGCGCCTGGCCAACTGGATCGAGCAGAGCCTGGGCATCGTCGTCGACACCGACGCCCTGTTCGACGTGCAGGTCAAGCGTATACACGAGTACAAGCGGCAGCTGCTCAACGTGTTGCATGTGATAACGCGCTACCGACGCATCCTGCACGCGCCGCAGGAACACCACGTGCCGCGGGTGGTGGTGTTCGGGGGCAAGGCCGCCTCGGCCTACCGCATGGCCAAGCTCGTGGTGCGTCTCATCAACGACGTGGCGCAGGTGGTCAACAACGACGATCGGGTGGGCCAGCTGCTGAAGGTCGTGTTCGTGCCCAACTACAGCGTGAGCCTGGCAGAGGTCATCATGCCGGCGGCCGACCTGTCCGAGCAGATCTCGACAGCCGGCACCGAGGCTTCCGGCACCGGCAACATGAAGTTCGCGCTCAATGGGGCACTGACCATCGGCACGCTCGATGGCGCCAACGTCGAGATGCGCGAGAGCGTGGGCGCGGAGAACATCTTCATCTTCGGCAACACCACGCCCGAGGTGGCCGAGATCCGCGCCTGCGGCTACCAGCCGCGCACGATCTACGAATCCGACCCGCAGCTGCGCCGCGGGCTGGACAGCATTCGCGACGGCGTCTTCTCGGCTGTCGAGCCGGCGCGTTACCAGGAAATCTATGACGCCCTCGTGAACTGGGGCGACCAGTACCTGCTGCTGGCCGACTATGCGAGCTACGTCAAGACGCAGGACAAGGTCGACGCGTTGTATCGCCATCCCGACGCGTGGACGCGCATGGCGATCCTCAACGTGGCGGGCATGGGTGGCTTCTCGTCGGACCGCACGATCGCGCAGTACGCGCACGAGATCTGGCATACCCGGCCGGTCAGGCTGGGCTGATCTCCCCACGGGCATCAGAGTACCGTGAACTCCACGTCGTGGAAGTCTTCCGGGCGCCCTACCTTTAGGAGAACTCCCCATGGCCATGATGAAAGCAGCCATCTTCGTCGAGCCTGGGCGCATCGTCCTCGATGACAAACCCATTCCCGATGTCGGTCCGCAGGACGCTTTGCTGCGCGTGACGACGACCACGATCTGCGGCACCGACGTAAGTGTCCGGTCTTCCCCGTCGCTTGACGACAGAGGGCGCGGGGATGTCAGATGTCGAGGACCCGTCTGAGGCGGCCGTAGGAAACGCTCCAGGACGCCTCGCCGGTGTCGACGGCGGCGGTCTAGGGTTTGCTGCGGGTGATGACGCCAACGTGCGTCTGCAGATGGCGGTCGGTGAAGGAAACCTTGTCGCCGCGCGCGAAGTCAGCGCGCGTGAGTCTCGGGGAAGCAGTAGGTGGTGGCGGCGCTGGCGGTGTTTGCGGCCGCGGTTGCACACCGGGCTCCGGGGGCTCGATGGCGGCGTAGGGTAATTTCCACTGCGCCCGCTGCTGTATGTCGTGCAGCCTCACCTGCGCATCGCGCATCGCGCATCTCGACGATGCGCCCTTCACACATCGTGTCGCAACGGCCATCCTAGAAGCGTACGACCTGTCCAAGGCGCAGATCCTAGCGCACGGCCACGATGCGTCGCGGGTCCGTGATCACGTGATCAATCGCTCGACGAGGGCGCTCAATTGGTACAACTTCAGGCTTGTCGCCTGGTTCAGCGCCTCGATCAGCGCTGCGTCCTGCATCGGCGGCGTGCGTGCCTTCATGCCGGCCTCCAGTTCATCGGCAGCAACTCCTCCAGCCGATCCTGGCGATGACCGCTGAACCGAGATCACTTTCATGCCTTCGGGGATACCTTGCTGGCGCGCAGCCTTTTCGATTTCCTCCTGCAAGGTGCATGAATGCAGCTCGCTTCATGCGCGGGCCTTCCTCGACCTGGGTGATGTTGCCGCGCGATCCACTGCTGGCGGCTCCCGGCGCCGCGTCCGCGGCTTTGCGCCGGCTATGCAGCGCGCCGAAGCGCGGCCATGACCTCCGCCGTCGGCGGCAGCTCGCTGGTGCGCCAGACCAGCCTGGCTTCGCGGTCGAACACGTGAACCTGGCCGGTGTGACGGTCGCCCGCGGCCGCTGCGCCCTTGAACAACAAGAGCATGTCCTCAAGCGCCTCGTGGTGGGTACGGCGGCGCTCCATGCAGGACCTGCGCCGAAGCGTCGCAACCAGGCACTGAGGGCAGCGGGGTCGTCCGCCAGCGGGTCGATGCTGAGCGAGAGCAGGCGCAGCGTCGGACTGTGCTCGGCCGCCATGGCAGCCTGCAGCGCTGCGAACAAGGCGCCCTGGATCGGGCAGACGGTGCTGCAGCCGGTGAACATCAACTGGACGGCGGTGACGGCTCCGCGCAACTGCGCCGCCAGCGTACGAGCCGTGCCGTCGTGGCGTCGCAGCGGCAACCTCGGGGCCGCCACGGCCGGGACCACCGGACCCACGCCGACGGCGGCGCGGCCCGTCGCAGGCATCCCCAGCAAGGCCAACGCGCCCGCCGTCAGCAGGCGCCGCCGACCCGGCGGCGCCGGCCGATGCCGGGCGTGAAGCGGGCGCGCGTTCATCTGCGGACCTCCTGCGTCAGGTAGTCCCACAGGGCCGCGCATTGGACATCGTCGACCTCGAAGCGCGGCATCGCGCGCGGCAGTACGACATGGGCCGGATCGACGCCGGTGCGCAAGGTGCGGCAGAAGGTCGCCGCTTCGTAGGCCACGGGCGGACCGCCCCGGCGCGGCCGGGCTTCGCGCAGCTGGCGCCGATCGAGCGGGGGACCGAAGGAAGAACCCGTTGCAGCGGGCGCACCCGGGCCGGCATGGCACTGGCTGCAACGCGTAGCTGCGGCGGGCAAGGGCGCGCTGTGGCCGGACAGCGTGCCGGCGAGCGGCTCGGTGCCGTCGAACAGGCGCGCGCCGCGCGACACCGAGGGCGTCACGGAAGGCTCTTGCCATCCGAACCCGGCGCGCCCGGTCAGCGCCATTGCGAGCCCCAGCGCCATCGTCAGTCCCGGCTTGCGAGCGTGCGGGGTCATTGGATGTTGAGCGTGCGCGCCACACTCGGCACGCCCTTGGCGTCCAGTGCGAACAGCATGTAGTTGCCCGGCAGCACGACTCCGCGCTCGACCGGAATGCTCAGCTGGTAGGTGCCCTCCGCGCCGCTGAAGGAGAGCGGAATGCGACGTTGGTCGGTGTTCACCGAATGGGTGACGGAGCTCATGCGCACCAGCGCGAAGTGTTCCACCGCCCGGTCGGTCTGCACGCTGATCTGGCTGCCCCAGGTGGCCGTGGCCGGCGCGGCCGCGATGGCCGGGCGCGGAGCGGGCGAGCCGTCGGGTGCCAGCAGATAGGGCGGCGTGTAGATTTCCGCATCCGGGTGGTCGCCGCTGCAGGCGCACAGGCCGCCGCCGCCCGACAGCACGCGGCCGTCCATCAGCAACAAGGCCACGCTGTGGTAGTTGCGCGGCTTCTGCATCGGCGGCAGGGTGACGAAGCTCTCGGTCGCCGGGCTCCAGAGCTCGGCTGCCAGCACGCTGTACGCATCGGAAAAAATCAAGGGCTGCGTCTGGCCGCCGATCACGACGACCTCGCCGTTGGGCAGCACCACGCTGTTGACGAAGGTGCGGCCGTATGCCATTGGCGCCACCTTGCGCACGGCGGGCGCATTCGGCGGGCCGGCAAGGATGTCGATAATGTAGGCCGTGTTGAAGGCGACGCCGCTGTCGTGGTTGGGGGCGCCGCCGAGCTTGAGGATCTTGCCCGTGTCGTACATCACGGCGCTGGCGGTCATGGCGTAGGGGTCGTCGCCGCGCGGGCCGGCCTGCACGATGGCACCGCTGCCGCGCGTGTCGATCCAATGCATCGCGGCGGCGGGCCCCGCGTGGAACACCCAGCCGTCGGCCGCGCCGAACAGCCACATGTGGTTGTCGCCGCGGTACACCCCGGCCGCGTCGGGGCCGTTCAGCGGGGGGGCAGAGGCATTGGCCGCGCTCGGCATGTCGGACGGCACGCCGGCCAGCGTGCGCCAGGTCCGGGTGCTGGCGGACCACAGCTCGCCCGACTTGCCGCCCTGTCCGCCGTCGAACGACCCGCCGACCGTGAACACGGAGCCATCGGACAAGATCGTGCTGGCGTTGTAGGCGCGCGCGATCCCGAGCTGGGCGCCGACCGCCCAGCGTCCCAGCGCCGGGTTGTACAGCGATGTCCGAGTCGCATTGCTGCCGCCGCTGACCAGGATGCTGCCGTCGCCCAGCATGCTGAGCCCGGGACAGAACATCTGGTGGGCGGTGGCCGTGATCGAGAGGCCGCCGGCCGCTTGCGTCGCCGGATCGAACACCGAGGTGAAGGTCCAGGCGTGCCAGCTGCTCTTGGAAAAATCGTAGGGCGAACGCCCTGCCCACAACAGCAGCCTGCCGTCCGGCAGATGGGCGGCCGAGGCGGGCACCAGCGGCAAGGGAATGGGGTCGGACCAAGGCTTGCTTGCGGCGGTGGACTGCGCCGCGGTATAGCCAGCGGCCGTGAAGCCGTACGCATTGGCAGCCAACCATTCCCCGTCGACGCGGGACCTGAGCCGCACCACGATCTCGGCGCCGTCGGCCGGCAAATCGTGCACGCTCAGCGAGGTGGAAGTCGTCACGAAGTCGTGCAGGGGCGGGGCCCCAGGGGGCGACTCGATGGTGAGGCCGTATTCACTGGCGCCCCGATCGGACCAGACGAAGGTCGCTGTGCGGCCGGACAGCTTGCTGCCCGGCGCCGGGCTGATCAGGGCCGCGCCCGGTTCCGTGGATGCCGTCGGCTTGGCTGCAGAAGCCGTTGCCCCTTGCACCTTGCCTGCAGGAGCGGCAGCGTTGCCCTGCGCGCCGCTCCCGTCGCCGCCGCTGCTGCCACCGCCGCACGCAACCAGGAGTGCGAGCGACGCGGAGCCGAGTCCACGGAAGGCTCGCATGGATGGAACGTTTCTCATCGCTCATCCTTTCAGTCGTCATTGCCGGTGAGAAGCTTAGACCTCGGACGCGCGCGATACAACCGAACAAGTCGTCGGGCCTGCCGCCGCGGTGCCCACTCATCCGGGAGCTCGAGATCGCCGAAAGTCAGTCTCAGCCGCAACGTGGGGCTGGCGGTCAACGCTGCCGCATGTTCCCAGCAGGCAAGCCAGTCAGGTCATCCTTCAGTAGCCGTCGCCCGAACCGGCGAGGTCAACGGCGCGCCGCAATTGATCAAGGCTGCAGATGCGAAGGTCGGCGACGAGCGCCGCGATTCCTATGTCGGTGACACCTTCTCGAACGTGCAGAAGGCCCTCGGGTCTAAGTCGAATGACCCTGATGCTCCGAGCTTTTGGCGTCTATGGCCCCTCGGTCTCGCCAAACTCGGATCAATTCGGGCGCAGCAGGCCCTGACCGTCCTGCGTGCTCACCAAGGTCGGCCTGCCGACCCCGTGTAGTTGTTCTGCACGACGGACAGCGGTTAACCTACGACTGCTTGCAGCGGAAGCAGACATTTACGACCTATGGCGCGGACGTCTGCGGGTGGCCGCCACTGTGAGTTCGCAGCCGGACACGGTCCTTCTGGGTAATGCCCTGGTTGTCCAATGGCAGAGTTCTTGGGTGCGGCTCAGGCGTGGGTTCGAGCTCAGGTTTCGGTGCTCGACAAGGCCCGAAATCCGGCAATCCTTGGCGCCTCTTCGCTGAGTTCCTGTACGCCGGTCGTGGCTACGAGTGAGGTCTGCAAAAAGCAGAACGCGGCCAACACTGGACGTTCCCAGTCGTCGTCCAAGGAGGAGATGTTGTTGATGCCATCAGACTTTGACGCCCTGGTTCGCCGGGCGCGAGACGCGATGCGCAGAGCTGATCGAGCTGCCCATTGACGTCCGCGAGCAGCTCGGCCAGCGGATAAGCCGGCTGGTTGCGGCACACAAAGGTGTACGCGGCCTGCGTCTGCGGGTGGCTGTCCAGCATGGCCTGCCACATCGTGAACTTGTACAGGTCGGTGTCCAGCAGGCTCTGAATGATGGGTTGCATGTGCGGTCCTTCGCCGTCTTGCGTCAGGTGTTTGCAGTCAGGAGTGGAAGCACTTCGGCGCTGGTGCGAAGCTGGACGCCGCACTCGGCCATGTCTTTGAGAAAGGCCTGGTGCTGCACCTCGAAGCCGGTCACCGGGCTCATGCAGTCCGTGACCAGCACCAGCTTGGGGGGCCTGGCCGAAGGCAGATTGGCGACGATGTGCTCGGTGGTGGCCTTCACGCAATGGCTGCTGGCTTCACCGGCAACGACGATCATGTCGGCGCGGTCAAGCGACTCGACCAGCGGCATGTTGAGCAGCGTGCCGGGGTCACCCGCGTCCGGCACCTCGGCCTGGATGGCACTGTAGTGTTCGGTCCAGGGATTGCTGCCCTTGGCGATCTTTTCCACCACCCGCAGCTGTCCGTCCTCCCAGGCGTTGTAAGCGGCCTCGACGGCGGCGTGCACGTTGTGGCCCCAGCTGCCGATCTCGCAATGCACCGGCCAAACCATCAGCGTGTAGCGGCCCCTGCGCTCGAGCTCGTCGATGTAGGCGAGCGCCCTGGGCAGGGCGGCTTGGTCACGAGGCTGAAAGTCGCCACCGCGCACTTGGCCAGCCGTGATCGAGGTGAAGGGCGCCACGGCGGCGCCATCGCGCGCCTGCCAGAACGTGGGATGCGCGATGTCGAACCTGTGATGCGAGTCCAGCGTGACGGTGATGCCGGCGATGCCGCCCGCTCCTTCGCGGATGAGGCCGGCCAGCCTCAGCATGTCGGCGTGGGCTCCGGCGACCGGAAGCGCCGGCTGCAACTGCGCGCCTGTGGATCCATCGGTCGCAAGCCAGCTCGCAGGTAGGTCGCAGAAATCGTTCTGCGGATCGATCAGGAGAAGTTGGATGCTTCGTTTCATGCTGCCTCTATTTAGTTGCTCTGTGCAACCCGTTTTGGTTGCATAGTACAACTTACATCAGCAAAGTCAAGCGCCAGGCGCTGCAGGGTCGCGGGGACTGAAGGTGCGGGGAAACAGGGCGGCCTGGGACCGATCGAGCAGGCGGTAGCCCATGGCAGGCCGGCCGAAGGCCCCCCCCACCATACCGGCTTCCTCCATGAAGCCGCCGTCGAGCATCCGCTTGCGGAAGGCGCTCTTGTCCACAGAGCGACCCAGCACGACCTCGTACGTGTGCTGCAGCTGCGGCAATGTAAAGGGTTCGTTCAGAAGGAAGGCGGGAAGCGAGGTGTATTCCACCTTGCTGCGCAGGCGGGCGATGGCGGTTGCCAGGATCTCGGCGTGATCGAAGGCCAAGCGCTTGCGGCTGGCGGCTCCGGCTTCTACCCATTCGACCTGCGCGGCGTTCGCCCCTTTCTCGAGCACCAAGTCCTGGCTTGGCATCAGCGCGAAGAACGCATGGGTGGCCGACCAGCCCCGGGGATCGCGGTCCACACCGCCCCAGCTACCCAGCTGCTCGAGGTACGGTGCGGCAACGCCGGTCTTCTCCCGCAGCTTGCGCACGGCGCAGTCGAGCAGGCTGGCGTCCTTGCTGACGTCGATGAACCCACCGGGCAGGGCCCAGCGACCAGGAAAAGGATCGGCAGCGCCGTCCGGGCGGCGCACCAGCACAACCCTCAGTGCATCTTCCAGCACCGTAAAGATGACCACGTCGACGGTGACCAGCGGCCTAGGGAAACCCAAATCAGCCTGCCTGTTAGATAGTTTCAAGGACTTGACCTCCTCTTCATTGGGGTTGTACTATACAACCCTTGGAGTTGTACAGAACAACTCGAGAGGAAGAACATAACAATAAGGAATCCCATGACTTCCCAACAACAACTCACGACGACCAGCAAGTTCCTCAGCTTGGTGTTGCGCCACAAGCCTCAGACGATTGATTTGACCCTAGACGCTGCAGGCTGGGTCCTCGTCGACGAACTGTTGACCAAGGCCGCGTTGGCTAAGCGGCCGGTGTCGCGGCAATTGCTAGAAGAAGTGGTCGCGACCAGTGACAAGAAGCGCTTTGCATTCAGCGAGGACGGTCTGCGCATCCGTGCCAACCAAGGGCACTCGGTGGGAGTCGATCTTGGCTTGGCGCCGCTCGCTCCACCGGGCGTGCTGTACCACGGTACCGCCTCGCAGTTTCTCGACTCGATACTGGCCGGTGGCCTCGTCAAGCGGCAGCGCCACCACGTTCACCTTAGCGAGAGCATTGCGACGGCCCTCGCCGTGGGGCAGCGTTATGGCGCTCCCGTTCTCCTGGCCGTCGACGCCCTCCGAATGTCAGCGGATGGCCATTTGTTCTACCGGTCTGAGAACTATGTCTGGCTGACCGACGAGGTGCCCTCAAGCTATCTGTCGGTGCTTGAGACTGGAGGTATCGCTTGAAGCTGGCCACGGAACTCCATGTCCACCGACGCCTGCGCTGGCCCACGGAAGGAAAGCACGTGATGGCTCACTATGACATGGACACCATCGTCGTCTCCCAAGCCTATCGCCCTACCACCGGCGCTCATGCCATCCGACACGGCAGATTGGGCGGTCCCGACTTCAGCTTTGATCGCATGAGTTGGATCAAACCGAACATTCTCTAGATGATTTATCGACCTGGGTGGGGGACCAAGGAGGGTCAAGAAGGGTGGAGGGCGACCAACTGGCCAGGTTTCGAGCTGGATTCGACCATGAGATCTGGGCGTCGGTGCCGCCGATTGATCGAGCGTTGGATGCGTGCTTCGCGTTGCACGACTCCGGCTACACCCTGGTCTGCGTATCGGCTCTGCGGCCGCAGTTCGAAGGCGCCCGCCTACGCAACTTGCGCGAACTAGGGTTTCCGATCGAGAAGGTAGTCGCCACAGGCAATGAAGTACCCGGTGGCAGGCCCAAGGCGACGGCCATAGCCAACCTGCGACCCCTTGCGATGGTGGACGTCTCGGGCCGTTCCAGCAGTCTCAATAGAATCCGGAGCGCCCACACGCTTGATCTTTCTCGCGCTTAGTTGTACTATACAACCATTATTAGTGGCACAGTGCAACTAAAAGGAGAAGGCATGTTAGGTATTCAGTTCATCAAGACGCAGCCGACGACGCATCTGATGCAGTTCCGCAAGGGGCGTATCGTTCGAGAGGGCGCTGGATTGTCCTTCTTCTACTATGCGCCAAGCAGCAGTTTGGTGGCCGTCCCGATCGCGAGCCAGGCCAGCAACTTCATGCTGGAGCTGGTGACCAGCGACTTCCAGGCGGTCACGGTTCAGGGAGAAATCAGTTACCGCGTCGACGATCCGAAGCGCACTGCGGCGCTCATGGACTTTTCGCTCTCGGCCAATGGCAAGGCGTATGCCTCGGACGATCCTGCGCGGCTGCCGGATCGCGTGGCCATGCAGGCCAAAGTGGTTATCCAGCAAGCTGTCCAAGCGCTCGACCTCAAGCAGGCGCTCAAGGCGTCGGCGGCCATCGCGCGGTCAGTCCATCAGCAATTGAGCTCGCAAGCCGAGATCGAAGCGCTCGGCCTGCGGATCCTGGGCGTGGCGATCGTCGCGATCAAGCCTACGTCGGACATCGCGCGTGCCCTGGAAGCCGAAGCGCGTGAATCCAATCTGAAGGCTGCAGACGATGCCATCTATCTGCGGAGGATGGCATCGGTGCAGAACGAACGATCTATTCGGCAGAATGAACTGGACACCGAAGTTGCTGTCGAGCAGAAGAAGCGACAGATCCAGGAAGCGCAGATGGAGGCCAAAGCGTCCGCCATGCGGCGGCAGAACGAGTTGCGCGGCGAGCAGCTGGGCTCGGACATCGAGCTCGAGCAACGTCGCAAGGACTTGGTCGAGGGGCAGGCTGAAAACACGCGCAAGTTGGCCGAGGCAGAAGCTCACAAGGTCAGCACGCTCATGCAAGCGCTGGAGAAGGCCGATCCGCGCGTGGTGCAAGCCTTGGCAGCAGTGGGCATGCAGCCCGCCCAGCTCATCGCACAGGCGTTCGGGGGTATCGCCGAGAAGGCCGAGCGCATCGGCCAGTTGAACATGTCGCCAGAACTCCTCAATTCGCTCATGCGCTCCACGGCATGCGCCGGAGTGCAAGGCAAGGGGGCGGTGTGAGCATGGTGGCTGCCAGCGGCGGACGATCAAGCGGCGTGGAGCGCAAGGTGGTGCTGATCACCCGGCACACCCGTCTGGAAGAACTGATCGTCCGCCACAACTCTCTGGCCCAAGCCAAGTTCTATGTTGAGCATCTGGGCGCAGACTTTGGGGACTATCTGGCGGAGAACGAGGCGTACGCCCGAAGCTTGCGCATCACCGTTGAGGCCTTGCAAAGCTGGGGCCGCTATCAAATCCTGGACCGACAAATGCTGGCGAACTTTGTCTTCGGACCCGGTGACATCGTCGTCGCATTGGGACAGGATGGAATCGTGGCCAATACGATGAAGTACTTGGAGGGCCAGCCATTGGTGGGACTGAACCCCGAGCCAACCCGCTGGGATGGTGTCTTGTTACCTTTTGGGCCCGCAGATCTCGGCAAAGTGCTTGCTGATGTCGTAGCCGATAAGCGTCCGATCAAGTCGGTAACGATGGCGCAGACCGATCTGTCGGACGGGCAAACACTTCGGGCTGTGAATGATCTTTTCATTGGGCCACGCACTCATACTTCGGCTCTCTATGAGATCGAGTTCGATGGCAAGACGGAGTTCCAGTCCTCCTCTGGTTTGATCGTCTCAACGGGGTTGGGGTCGACAGCTTGGATGAAGAGCTTGATGACTGGTTCGATGGCCATCGCCCGATCACTGGGCATTCCGAAGTCGAACTTCGACTACAAGCCCATGCCTTGGGATGCGCCCCAACTGCAGTTTGCAGTTCGAGAACCTTTCCCGAGCAGAGCTTCGCAGACTAGCTTGGTCTACGGTCGACTTGACGGGAACAAGCCCCTGCGTATCCGCTCGCGCATGCCGGACAACGGTGTGATCTTTTCAGATGGCATCGAATCCGATTTCCTGCGCTTCACGGCAGGAATGGAGGCCGTGATCTCAATCTCCGCCGTGCACGGGCGATTGGTGATGTGATTTCCGGATAGGCGGTGATAGCGGCCTGAACCGGTGGTTGGGCTGGTAGGTCCGCTTGTGGCCTGGCTCCGGCCCCCCAAGTTCGACTAGGTGCGCCCCGTAGCGGCGGAAGCCGCTGTTCTAGAGGGGAGCAGCATCCCAACTCGCCGGGACGGAAAATTCAAAGATGGGTGAACAACCCACCCTAAAAATCAAACTATGCTGATCAGAGAGAGCAGATTCATCTATTCACTGGCGCAAGCGAACCGGCACTTCTTGGATACACAGCCCATAGCACCGCAACGGCTCGCCGCTTGCGCAACGACGCCGAAAAGCCGAAGTGTTCTGCCTGCTTGTGCGCGCGGCATCGACTGCGGTGGATCAGGAGGCGTTCTCAGATTCTCAGAGGTGAGCCGCACTGCAGGAAGTTGCTGCACGCGAAGTTCGGCGGCGGATCGAACGCGTCGGCGTCTGCCTGGTTGCCGGTCGGGTAGGGCGGGAAGCCGCTCGAGAGCGTGCTCTGGCGACGTTGAACTGGCTGGCCCCGCCTTCAGTGCGGGAGGCCGCGGACGCGGTGGAGTTGGCGCAAAGGGCGAAAGAGATCCGCGAGAAAGGCTGAGGCTCCTCAACCGCAAGCCTCGCCTATGGGCACTTGGGTGCGCAGACGAGGTGGTTCTTGCCGAGGAAGCGTTTCGAAGTCATCGCGGTGCGGAAGGCGAACTTTCCGCACTTGAAGCACGACATCATAGAGTCGGCGCGCG
The DNA here is from genome assembly GCF_051400855.1 of Variovorax stachyos. Lineage (NCBI taxonomy): Bacteria > Pseudomonadati > Pseudomonadota > Betaproteobacteria > Burkholderiales > Comamonadaceae > Variovorax > Variovorax stachyos. The sequence continues at coordinate 120,513 of NZ_JBLFFN010000013.1, forward strand.
GCGTCGTGATGATGGTACCTGGCGCCTTCTTGACATAGCGCAGACCATCCTGCGTGAGTTGGGTGTTGGACATGCGGCATTTTACCCGGACTCAATTTGAGGCGTACTGGCGGGTAGAGGCTCATGTCACGCTATTGGGAGCTGACTACCCAACTGCCGAGCTTCCCATCGCTTGAAAAGAATGCGACCTTGCCGTCCCGCTTGGCCAGCGTGTAGCAATACTCGGCAGGGGCCTGCTTGTTCCAGATGACACAGTAGCCATTGGGCCCCGATTGCCGCCATCGTCCGACGTCGTTGTAGTCGATTGCCACCACCGCTCGACCATCTTCCTTCAGCTGCGTCTCGTATGCCTTGCCCGAGAGAGCTTGGACCTTGACCGTCTTGTTGACCATCAATGACCGAAACTCCTCTGCCGTCAACGGCACGTCCTCGGCGAGAACGCTGCTGGCGCAGGCCACAAGAGCGCTTGCCAGGCAGAGCTTGCGCATGCTTGGATGAAGGGCCATGTACTTCTCCTGAAGTGCGGGTAAATGTATAGGCGCGAGAGTACGAGGGCATCCTCCGAATGGAGGACAGCGAGGCGCCGGTGCCCGGGCTGACGGCTGCTGCAGCCGCGCGCTCCACGTGCTCTCGCCGGTGTGGCAATGGAGATGAGCGACCCGTCAGCGCAGCCGCCATCTTCGACGCCCTGGTCGGCATGTCCGCCGACCTCATGGCCGATGGCCGCGCAGACAGGTCCCCCAAAGAGCTGGAGTCGTTCTGAATGGCAATGGGCCATCCTCGCCTGAACCATCGCCCTGGAGTCCCTGTTCAGCTGTCCTCAAACCGCTCGCCAGTCGTCAGCGGCGCGTATCGGTAGCTCGCCGGCGTGCGGCTCAGCTTCACCGGCGAGCCGACGCCGCGCCAGCCGCCTTCCATCTCGACCACCATCTCCCGGTGCGCGGTGTGCGGATGCTGGAGCGCCGCATCGACCGAGAGCACAGGCGCCGCCGGCACGCCCGCCGCCATCAAGCGGTCGACGAGCGCCGCGCCGTCGTGCTCGCGCAGAGCGGCTTCGAGCCGCTGCTTGAGCGACTCGCGGTTCACCGAGCGCGCGCCTGCGTCGCGGTACAGCGGGTCGTCGGCCAGCTCCGCCGCGTCGATGCACCGGCAGAAGCTCGCGAACTGCCGGTCGTTGCCTACGGCGACGAAGATCGGCTCGGTGCGCGTTTTCAGCGCGTCGTAGGGGTAGATGTTCGGATGCGCGTTGCCGGTGCGCCCCGGCCTGCGACCATCGAGGAACCAGTTGGCCGCGTGCGGATGAAGCAGGGAAAGCCCGCTGTCATACAGGGCCGCCTCGACGAACTGACCGCGTCCGCTGCGGTTGCGCTCCTGAAGCGCGAGGAGCACGCCGATCGTCGCGTTCAGTCCGGTCACCATGTCGACCACCGGCAGCCCGACGCGCAGCGGTCCGCCCGCGGCTTCGCCGTTGATGCTCATGATGCCGGTCATCGCCTGTACCGCAGCGTCGTAGCCAGGCAGGCCACCCAGCGGACCATCGGAGCCGAAACCCGAGACCCGGCACCACACCAGCTTCGGAAAGCGCGCTGACAGCACCTCGTAGCCGATGCCCCAGCGCTCCATGGTGCCCGCCTTGAAGTTCTCGACCAGCACATCGGCTTCGGCGGCGAGCACGAGCAGTGCGTCGCGTCCCTCCTCGCTGGCGAGATCGAGGTGCAAGGTGCGCTTGTTGCGGTTGAGGCCGTGGTAGTACGAAGCCACGCCGTCCTTGAAGGGCGGGCCCCAGGTGCGCGTATCGTCGCCTTGCGGCGGCTCCACCTTCAGCACGTCGGCGCCGTGGTCGCCGAGGATCTGACCGCAATACGGCCCCCCCAGGATGCGAGAGATGTCGAGCACGCGAATGCCCGCGAGTGCGCCGGTGTTGAGGCGGGTGCTCATGGCGGATCCTCGTTCAGTCGAGCTGCGCGCCGGACTGCTTGACTACGCCGGCCCACTTGCTCTTCTGCTCCTCGATGAACCTGCGCAGCTGCTCCGGCTTGGAGGAGGGCGCCGGCTCGAGACCCTGCGACGCGAAAAGCTGCTTGACCTTCGGTGTCCCGAGCGTCTCGACGAAGGCCGCGTTGAGCCTGGCGATGCGCTCCGGCGGCGTGCCCGCAGGCGCCACGATGCCGAAGAACACGCTGACGTCGTAGCCCGGCACGCCTTGCTCGGCCACGGTGGGTACGTCGGGCAGGGCCTGGGATCGCTCGGTCGTGGTCACGCCCAGCGCACGCAGCTTGCCGGCCTTGACGTACGGGAGCGCGGTCAGCACATCGGTAAAGCTCATGCTCACCTGGCCCCCGAGCAGATCGTTCAGCGCCGGCCCGGTGCCCTTGTACGGAATGTGCTGCAGGTCGACGCCCGCGCTCGCGTTGAAAAGCACGCCGGCAAGATGCGATGACGCCCCGTTGCCCGAAGAGGCGTAGCTCAGTTTGCCTGGATTGGCCTTCGCATAGGCGATGAGCTCCTTCACGTTGTTCGCCGGCACCGAAGGATTGACAACGAGGATGTTCGGCAGATGGCCGACCTGGATCACGGGCGAGAAGCTCTTCGACGGGTCGTAGTTGATCTTGCGATAGAGGCTCGCATTGATCGCAAGCGGGCCGGAGGTGCCGAAGAGCAGGGTCTGGCCGTCGGGCGCGGCCCGGGCGACGTACTCCGCGCCGATATTGCCGCCGGCGCCTGCCCGGTTCTCCACCACCATCGGCTGGCCGAGGCGGTCCTTCATCTCGGCCGCCAGCGTACGTGCCATCGCATCGGTCGGGCCGCCGGGCGGGAACGGGATCACGAGGGTGATCGGCCTGTCGGGGAAGGCGTCCGCGTGGGCGGCCGGCATCAGCGGCAGGATGGCCGAACAGGCGAGAGCAAGGGTGCAGAAGAAGCGCATGGTTCGTCTCCAGGGTGAGTTGTTCGTCGGTTTTCAGGATTCGCGGGCTGCGGCTTGTCCGTGCTGTTTGCGCCATGTCGGGGGCACTCCGCCTGGCGCCAGCGGGTCCCGCGGCAGCACGCGATGCAGCAATACCAGTTGCGCCCAGTCCACGCGCTGCGAAGAACCTGCCGCGGCGCCCTCCCAGGCCATGGCGATGGCACTGCAGCAGTGGTAAAGCGCCGAAGCCGCCTGGCGCGCCAGCGGCTCGCCGCCTTCCTGCGCAGCGCTGGTGGCGAGCGCGCCCGCGCGGGCAAGTGCCTCGCGCAGCGCCTGAGCGAACGCCGGCACCAGCGAGGCCTCGTCCGCGAGCGCGCCGAAGTGCGCCTGCAGCGCCGGCAGCGAGTTCTCGCGCTTGACGGCGCGAATCACGTCCAGCGCCACGATGTTGCTGGTGCCTTCCCAGATCGAGCCCAGGTGCGCATCGCGCAGCAGGCGCGGGTCGGCCCATTCCTCGATGTAGCCGCACCCGCCGCGAACCTCCATCGCATCCCCCGTTACCTTGCGTGCATCGCGGCAGGCGCGGAACTTGATGAGGGGCGTGAGGATGCGCAGCAGCGGATACGCGGCCGCATCGCCCGCATCGGAGCGCGCGAGCGCCTGTGCCGTCTGGAACACCATCGAACGCGCCTGCTCGGACGGCAGCCGCAGTTTCAGCAGTTGGCGCTGCATCAGCGGCATCTCTTCCAGGCGGCGCCCAAAGGCGCGCCGCTGGCTCGCGACGTACTCGGCCTCGGCCACCGCGCGGCGCATCAGGCCCGCCGCGCGCACGCCGTTGGACAAGCGCGAGTTGTTGACCATATCGGCCATCTGCACGAAGCCGCGACCCTGCTCGCCGACCAGGTAGGCGATGGCGCCCTCGAGCCGGATCTCACCGCTCGCCATTGAACGGGTGCCGAGCTTGTCCTTGAGCCGGATGATCCGGTAGTTGTTCGCGCTGCCGTCCTCAAGCCGCTTCGGAAGCAGGAAGAGCGATACGCCCTTCATGCCCGCGGGCGCGCCGTCCACATGGGCCAGCACCATCGCGAAGTCGGCATCGGGGTTGGAGCAGAACCACTTGTCGCCATGGATGCGCCAGGCGCCCGAATCATCCTGCGCCGCGCGGGTTTGCGTCGCCGCGATGTCCGAGCCCGCAGCCTGCTCGGTCATGAACATCGCACCCTGGGCCAGGGTGTCGAAATCGAGCGACTGGAAGCGCGGCAGGAAACGTTCGACCAGTTCCGGACTGCCGAACTTCTTGAGCGTGCGCGCGAGCGAATCGGTCATCGACACCGGGCAGCACAGACCGAACTCCGCCTGCACGAAGAGATAGGTCAGCACGTACTTGACCAGCGGCGGCATGCGGCCTTGCCAGCCCAGCGTCTCGTCGCGGTGCGACATGGCGGCAAGGCCGAAGTCGCTGTAGGCGAGGCGCTCCATCTCGATGTACGCCGGATGCTTTTCGATCTTCTGCGTGTCGACGCCGGTGCGGGTGCGAAGCGTCAGTGTCGGCGGGTTGCGGTCGGCCGCGTGGGCCAGTTCGTCGAGCGGGCCACCCGCCAAAGCGCCCAGCCGCTCGAAGTACGGCTGCATGTGGCGCAGCAGATCGGCCGGCAGGTACAGCGCGAGCATGCGCTGCAGTTCGACATCGGTGGTGAAGAGATTCTGCCCGTGCCGGTCAGGAACGGGATGCGCGTCGTTGTCGCTTGCGCGCGACGAGGGGCTGAACATGGCTTGTCTCCTTGTTGGCGCCCATTCTTGGATCGACATCGATTCCTGTCTAATATCGTTTGGGTCTTGTTCTATCTGTCCTGCCTATCGTCAAATTCCATGGAGCTGCGCCATCTTCGGTATTTCATCGTGCTCGCCGAAGAGCTGCACTTCGGGCGCGCAGCGCGCCGGCTCGCCATCTCGCAGCCGCCGCTGAGCGTCGCGATTCGCCAGCTCGAGGATTCCGTGGGCGCGCGGCTCTTCGAGCGCAATAGCAAGGAGGTGCGGTTGACGCCCGCCGGCCAGGCCTTGCAGTCCTCGGCTGCGCGAGTGCTCAGGCAGGTGGAAGAGGCCGCCAACGAGGCGCGCGACGTGTCGCTTGGCCTGGTAGGTCGGCTGCGCATCGGCTTTGTCGGTTCGATGCTCTATCGCGGCTTGCCGCAGGCGCTTGCGCAGTTCCGTGCATCGCATCCCGCGGTCCGGGTGACGCTGGCGGAGCTGAACTCGGGCGAGCAGGTCAACGAGTTGATCCAGGACCGCCTGGATGTCGGCTTCGTGCACAACAGCCGCCTGCCGCCGGAACTGCGGCATGTGTTGCTGATGTCCGAGCCTTTCGTCGCGTGCCTGCCGGCCGGGCACCGGCTTGCAAGGCGGCGGACCGTCGCGCTCGCCAGCCTGAGCAACGAGCCCTTCGTGCTCTTCTCCCGCAGTGCCTCACCGGACTACCACGCCCGAATCCTGGCGATCTGCGCCAGCGGCGGCTTCAGGCCCGAGGTGCAGCACGAGGTGCGGCACTGGCTGTCCGTGGTCTCGCTGGTGTCGCAAGACATGGGTGTGGCACTGGTGCCGAGCGCCATGCAGTTCGCCGCGCTTCGCGGTGCGGTGTTCCGGCCGCTGGAGGAACAGGTCGCGCGCTCGGAGGCCTACTGCGTCTGGCGCGACGGCGCAGCCGACATCGTGGTACAGAATTTCGTCGCCATGGCACAGGCGGGGCATTCGCCGCAAGTGCCACCGCGCGGCGACTAGACTCAGTCCCTGTGCATGGGCGCGGCGCTCCCGGCCAGTCCACGTCCGGGTCGACGTGTCAAAGCAGGCCCGCGCGTTGTGCTGCCTCAAGCATGGCGCGCGAGAGATTCTCGAACTGGGCCCCGAGATCGGCCGAGGGCGCTGCCACGAAGGTCGCGGTCCAAACCAGCCGACCGCTGCGGGCGTCGGTCACCCGCCCGTTGGCGGCAAAGCCGGTGTTCGCCCGACCTGTCGCGATCGGTGCGCTCAAGCCAATGCCGGACGCGCTGTTTCTGCCAAAGCTGAAGCCGCCGATGCCAATCGATAGGCCAGAGCCAGCGTCGGTGCTTGCCGGAGCCAGCGACAGGACGAACAACGCTTTTGCTCCCGCAACTCTGGCACTCTCGACCAATTGCCCGTCGAGCTCCCGGTCATTCAGCAGCATCACCCCGGCGGGCACCACGATCGGAGATGCGCCCCTGTCTGAAAGATTACGAAACAAGCGGTCCTGGCAGATCTGCCGGATCGCCGCGTCGTACGCATCGCAGGCGATGAGCACCTTTTCCCCGCGCAGGATTTTGGAGTCCTGGCCCAATGCCGGATCGATCCATTCAACCTCACGCTGAGGTGCGGACGCGCATCCCCCGAGCGTCAATGCGGCGATGGAAATGACCCGCCGGCAAAGGTACAAAGGCTTCATCGTCGCCTCCCGAGATCGGACGCTCATCGTCTGCCGGTGGATGACTGGCGAGGAAGGAATTGCGATGGAGGCAACGTAGGATTGAGCCGTTGCCAGTCATCGGCAGAGGGGCACGGCGTTCGCGCGCTTCGGACCAATGCCAGGGCACTTGGCGCGACGGGCGCTTGAAGTCGCGATCTCGGCAAGACTTCGTGCGCAGGTCTTCTTGCCTGCGGCTTCCCGTGGGCCGCGTCAGGTGAGAACCGGCAGCCTTTCTGACATGGACCGCAGCAGCGCACCAGGTTGATACAGTCAAGCTCGCGATGTTGCTGGAGGCCGCGCAGACGCAGGCGGACCGGCATGATGCACACGGGGCCGCACCTAACGTCGACAACCTCTCGATGCTGCCAAGGCCATGAGTTCGCCCAGACTCCCAACCGCGCACGAGTTCGCCGTACTGCGCGTGCTTCGTGCCGATGCTGAACGCCTATCGCACACAGCCGCGAGGATGGCGGCGACCGATCTGCCCACCATTGAGTTGCCCGCCACCTGGCGATCGGTGCTGACGCGAGCGCTCAACGAGCGAGCCGGTGACATGTCGTGCCCGCCGCTTGATGAACTGCAAGCGGAGTACGGCAGATCTGGCGCGTGGCTGCCCGTATTACGGCGATGCCACGGAGGCGCGTTTCTGGCTCGTGAGCCTGGAAGAGCGCGCGGCCGGATACCTGCCAGAATCGCCACCCCGCTCCTGATCGCGCACCGCGCCCCTCCTGTTGCTGCAGGAAGGACCAGGCCGCCAGGCACAAGGCCTATCTGGTGGTGGACCGGTTGGGGCCGACCAGGTTTCCGCGGCCTGCCATGACGTGGCCAAGAGACGCCGCAGGGACTGCGCCATCCCAAGATCTTTCTCCGGCAGGTGAGGAGGGCAGCCCGCAAGCGCAGGCGGACCTGCGGCGCGCGCCGCAGCTGCTACTGCGCCTCAATGTTCGCGACCTTCATCAGTTTCTCGGTCAACGCGGTCTCGGCGCGCAGGCTCTGCGCGGACCCCTCAGGTGTGCTCGGCATGACGGCCGCCCCATTGGCTTCGAGCTTCTCGCGCACCTCGGGCGTCGCAAGCGCCTTGGCCAGCGCGTCGCGCACCTTCACCTTCTGTACCACGGGGCGCCGGCCTTCCCTTCGGCAAGGCTAGCGCGCCGAAGGAGACCAGCGAGATGCCGGGCACCCGGGCTTCGCCCGCGTCGGCACCTGGTCCAGCCGCGGGTTGCGACAAGGCGAGAGCACGGCCAGCGGCCGGAGCTTGCCCCCTGAACGTGCGGCAGCATGGGCGAGATGAGCGGGGCGCAGCAACATCCCAATCGGCATCATCAGACCCTGCGCAGTGACGTATGACTTTCAGAGGGCTGCGCTGCGGTTATTTCTCTTTTTGCGTTTATTTCGTTTGTCGGTACCATGTGGGATCCGGTGCCAAGAAGAGCGCCGACCATAGCAAGACGGCAACTGCAAAACGCAAGGAGAAATGTATGGCTCAGGAAGTACTGGCACCCGCCACCCAGGCGGAGGCGGAGATGGCGGCAACGGCAAGGGGATTGCTCGTCGCCGCGCTCGATCACTCGACGGCGAAGCGCATCAAGCTGACGATCGAGGGGGGCGAGGGCGACGCGCCTGTGCTCGAAGTGCCGCCGCGCGCTCTGCGATTCTTTGCGGCCGTGCTCCGGCAGATGGCTCTGCGCGAGCCGCTTGTTGTCGTGCCGCAAAGCGCGCAGATGACCACGCAGCAGGCGGCGTCGTTCCTGAACGTGTCAAGACCCTTCGTCGTGAAGGAAATCGAGGCGGGCCGGATCAAGTGTCACATGGTGAACACGCACCGGCGCATCGACTTCGAGGAGCTGCAGCGCTACCAGACCGAGCAGAAGGAACGCAGCGGAGCCGCCCTGCGCCGGATGCACGAACTCGACGCGCAAATCGGCGAGGAGCCCTGACGCATGGCGGGCGCATCTCGGTTCACGGCGATTCTCGACGCCAACGTCCTGTTCGCCAAGCTGCAGTGCGACGCGTTGCTCAGCTTGGCCTACGCGGGCCTGTATGCCGCGAAGTGGAGCGCTGACATAGAACGCGAATGGATGGCGTCTCGGCTCGCGAAGTACCCCGGTACTGAGGAGGTCATCGCCGAGAAGGCGCGCCAGATGTGCGAGGCGATTCCCGACTGCATGGTGCTCGGCTACGAGAAGTTCATCGACAGCCTCGATATGCCCGACCCGGACGACCGCCATGTCCTCGCGGCGGCGATCGTCGGGCACGCCGATGCGATCGTCACCAACAATGTCAAGGACTTCCCGGTCGGCTTGCTCGATCAGCATTGCATCGAGGTCCAGACGCCCGACGTCTTCATCGTCAACCAGATCACGCTCCATCAACCGATGGCGCTCGCCGCGCTGCGGCAGATGCGCCTGCGCTGGAACAACCCAAAGCACACACCGGAGTCGCTCATCGAGTTGTTCGAGAAGCGCGGCATGCCGCTCACCGCGGTGCACCTGCTGAACTGTCTTGAGGCGGTCTGAGCCAGCCCGCGATTCGCAGTGATCTGGAGATCGAGGCCACGATCGGTGAGCCCCGATCCGCGTTCGGTCTCGTGGTCATCACTCCCTCCGGCCGTCGCCAACTCATGAAAGCGATACGCTGAGTTACACGTAGCCCTGTCTTCGTTCGATTGACCCGAACGTCTAGGTCAGTGAAGGCGCATGTAAAACGGCTTGGCAGGTCATCAAACAGTAATTGTTCTCATTTCATATTTGCACAACGACCTGAAAGCCGCCCTCTGTGCCTGTCGGGCATCCATGGCCGGACCCCTGCCTCGTCGCCCCACGTATCGACTTGCCATCGACCGGCGCCTGATCGCCCGGTCCCGAGAACAGGAAGGCGCAACCATGTCGTTTCACCCGTCCGAGCCCTCGCTTGGAGAAGTTTTCATCGTCAACCGCGCACAGCTCTGGCGAATAGCGCGAAAGATCGTTCGTACCGCCGACTTGGCCGACGACGTCACACAAGACGCCTATCTGAAGATCGTCGACGGCCCCTGTGAGCGCCAGGCCGAGCGACCCTTCTCCTATTGCTGCCAAGTGGTGCGCAACCTGGCGCTGGACTACTGCCGTCGCCACACGATCGAGGCCGCGTACCGCAGCTTCGACGTGGACGTCGAGGTGGTGGAAGTTCCCTGCGTGGCAACGCCGGACCGCGCCCTGCGCGAGCGCCGCGTGATCGACGCTATCGACCGCCTGCTCGGCGCACTGCCGCCGCGCACGCGCCATGCATTCGAGCTCTACCGGATCGAGGGGCTCACGCAGCGCGAGATCGCTCAGCGCCTCGGCTGCTCCCTGGGCCTGGTCAACGGGTTGATTGGGGAGGCGACGATTGCGATTGCGCAATGCCGCCATCTGCTTGACGGGTGATTGAAACGGTTTGCGCCCGGTGGTGTAAGGTAAAAGCCTTCAACACGCGCAGGCCGAAGCCCGCTCCCGTCATGACCCAACAGCAGGATGACCCCGTCTGGCACACCGCATGGACCTGGGTCCAGCGAGAGCACGAACGCGAGCGTTTCGACGACGCGGCACGCGCCGAGATGATGGCGTGGCTGCGCGCCGATCCCTCGCATCGCACCGCCTACGACAAGGCCGCGCGACTCTGGCTGCTGGCCGGGCTGGTGCCACCGGCGCCTCGCTGAGCCTCGCACCGCATCCCTCCGGATGCAGGCGCTGAACAGATTCGCGCCCCAACCGTCTTGCTGATCGGAAGCACTGTCGCTGGCTTCGCCGGTGACTTCGTCTCCGCTTCCGTCAACCATCGCAAGAGGATGCATCCGATGTCTACCAGCTGCTTCGACCGCGAAGACGAGCGCTTCATCGTTCTGGTCAACCACGAAGACCAATACTCCATCTGGCCGCACTGGAAGGCAGTCCCCGGCGGCTGGCGTGCAGTCGATGGTGTGCAGGGCGACAAGAAGACGGTGCTCGACTATGTCGAGAAGACCTGGACCGACATGCGCCCCAAGTCGCTGCGCGACTGGATGGCGCAGCAGGAGCCCGCAGCGACCACCGCCGGCTGACGCGCATGCGGCCTGCCGTCTCGTTGCTGTGCCTGCCCTGCGCGGGCGCGAGCGCCACCATGTACCTGCGCTGGCGCCGCCTGTTGCCTGGCTGGATCCAGATCCTGCCGGTGGAGCTGCCCGGGCGCGGCGCGCGCCTGAGCGAGGCGCCCGCAGCGGATTTCGATGCCCTGGTGGAGCGGCTTTGCGACGAGCAGGCCGAAGCCATGCGCGGCTGTTTCGCGCTGTTCGGACACAGCATGGGAGCCTTGCTCGCATGGGGTGTAGCAAATCGGCTGCGCACACGGGGCCGCGCGCTGCCCACCGCGCTGCTTGTGTCCGCCAGCGCGGCGCCATCGCGACGCGATGCCGAGCGCTTCGCAGGCATCGACGGCGACGGGGCCCTCGCCGCCGATTTGCGCCGGCAGGGTGGAACGCCCGAGGCGGTGTTCGCGAGCGAGGAGCTCATGCGCATCACGCTGGACGTGTTGGGCGCCGATTACCGCCTCTGCGAGAGCTTCCGCCACGATCGCGGCGCTCCGCTGCCGATCCCCCTGCACGTCTTCGCGGGGCGGCACGACGACATTGAGGCCGCGTCCATGCAGGCATGGTCCGAAGAGGCCGCGAGCGGCTTCACGCTGGACTGGTTGGAGGGCGGCCACTTCTTCATCCGGCAGCATGAGGCTGCGTTCCTCGGCGCGCTTGAAAGGCGCCTGGCCCAGACGCTGGTGCGAGGCGGACATGCTCCTTGCGCGCTTGCATGAGCCCCTGCCCGTCGGCATCGAGGTCTATCGGCTGGACCTCGACCTGGAGGCGGAGCTGACCGACGTGTGGCCCTTGCTCGCGCCGCAGGAGCGGGCGCGGGTGCGCTGCTTCGCGCGGCGCCCGGACCAGGTGCGCTTCGCCCGCGCTCGCGCGGCGGCGCGGCTGCTGCTGGCGCCGCGGCTCGGATGCCGTCCCGGCGACGTGCCGCTGGCCATCGCCGAGAGCGGCAAGCCCTTCGTCGCCGCCCCCGCTGGTGCGCCGCTGTTCAACATCGCCCATTCGGGCCGCCATGCACTCGTTGCGCTGGCGCCGCCGCGCGGGGTACGCGCGCTGGGCGTCGACATCGAGGTGCTGCAGCCCGACCTGGATGCCGAGCTGATCCTGGAGGCGGCCTTCACCGAGCGCGAGGGCCGAGAGGTGCGCGGTGCACGCGACCGGCAGGAGGCCCTGTATCGGCGCTGGGTGGGCAAGGAGGCGGTGCTGAAGGCGATCGGCGTCGGCATCCCCCTGCACCTGAAAAGCGTCGGCATCCACCCGGGCGCCGATCACGCGCTGGCCATCGAATGCGCCGTCCCTGGGTGGTCCGATGTCGAGGCGGTCAGCCTGGCGGCGCCGCCAGGCTATGCCGCCGCGCTGGCTTGGCGCGCGGCCTCTGCTGCGAAGCCCTGTGCGCGCGCCGCCTCGCCGGACCTTTGCGAGAACCAAGGCTCATCAAGCAGGAGTCCAGCATGACGACACCGCCCCCGGCACGTCGGCACCCACAGAACTTCGTGGCGCACCTCCAGGCGCTGGCACGCGAGCGCGCCGGCGAGGCCTGGATGGTCGTGGCGGACGGCGCGGGCGAGCGCGCCATCGAGTATGGCGCCTTCGAATTGCGCGTGCGGGCGCTGGCTGCCCGGCTGCAGCAGGAGGCCGCGCCGGGCGAGCGCGCGCTCGTCATGCTCGACAACGACGAGTTGTACGCGATCGGCATGCTCGCCTGCTTCTATGCGGGCGTGATCGCCGTGCCGGTGTTCCCGCCGGAGTCGGCCCGGCCACAGCACCTCGACCGCCTGCGCGTGATCGCGGGCGATGCGCAGGCCACATGCGTCCTGAGCTCCAACGCGCTCATGGCGGCGGCGCCGGGCGGCGGCCTCTTCGGCACGATGCAGGCGATCGCCGTGGACGCGGTGGACGATGCGCTCGCGCAGGCCTGGCGGTCGCACATGCCGCAGGACGGCGACATCGCCTTCCTGCAATACACCTCCGGCTCCACCTCCGCCCCCAAAGGCGTGATCGTGACCCATGGCAGCCTGATGGCCAACGAGCAGGCCATCCAGCACAGCATGGGCATCAGCGCCGAGGACAAGTTCGTCTGCTGGTCGCCGCTCTATCACGACATGGGCCTGATCGGCGGACTGCTGCAGCCCCTGTACAGCGGCATCCCACTCGTGTTGACCTCGCCGGGCCATTTTCTGGAGCGGCCGGTGCGCTGGCTGGAACTGATTGCGCGGCACCGCGCCACGATCAGCGGCGGTCCGGACTTCGCCTACCGCCTGTGCCTGGAGCGCGTGAAGGATTCGCAACTGGCGCAGCTCGACCTGTCGAGCTGGCGGGTGGCCTACACCGGCGCGGAGCCGGTGCGCTGCGACACCATGACGGAATTCCAGCGCCGCTTCGCTGTCGCCGGCTTCGATCCCGCCGCCGTCTACCCCTGCTATGGCCTGGCCGAAGCCACGCTGTTCGTCACCGGCGGGCGGCGCGGCGGCGGCATGCTCGCGCGCGGCTTCTGCGCCGAGGACCTGGCCGCGGGCTTGGGCGAGCCGCCGGAAGAAGGCTGTGAAGGCACCTTGCTGGTGGGCTGCGGCGCGCCGCCGCCGGGCCACCTGCTCGCGATCGTCGATCCCGCGACGCAGTCGCCGGCGCATGACGGGCGCGTCGGCGAGATCTGGGCCAGCGGACCGAGCCTCGGACGCGGCTACTGGGCGCGCGAGCGCGAGACGCGAGAGAGCTTCGTCGAGCACGAAGGCCGCCGCTGGCTGCGCACGGGCGACCTCGGCTTCGTGCGCGAGGGCCAGCTCTACGTGACCGGGCGGATCAAGGACCTGATCGTCATCCGCGGCCATAACCTCTATCCGCAGGACATCGAGCGCACCATCGAAGCCGAGGTGGACGCGGTCCGCAAGGGCCGTATCGCGGCCTTCGCGGTCGAGGGCCCCTCGGGCGAGGGCATCGGCGTGGCGGTCGAGGTCTCCCGAAGCATGCAGAAGCTGGTGCCACCGCAGACGCTGGTCGATGCGCTCGGCGCAGCGGTCAGCGAAGTGTTCGGCGAGCCGCTGTCCGTGGTGCTGCTGCTGAACCCAGGCGCGCTGCCGAAGACCTCCAGCGGCAAGCTCCAGCGCAGCGCATGCCGACAGGGCTGGGCCGAGCGCAGCCTCGCCGCCTATGGCGTCTTCGAATGGGGCCGCTTCGTCGTCGGCAGCGGCCTGCAGGCGGCGGAGCCCGCGCCGCCGCGCGACGTGCTGGAGAGCGCGCTCGCCGCCATCTGGCAGCAGGTGCTGAGGCGGGATGCGCAGCAGCCTCTGGCGCGCGATACGCATTTCTTTGCCAGCGGCGGTAACTCGCTGGCGGCGGTCCAGGTCGCTGGCCGCATCGCAGAGCACTGGGCCATCGATTTCCCGGTGCGCGCGCTGTTCGAGGCGCCGCGGCTTTCGGACTGCGCCGCCGCACTGCGCGAGCGCCTCGCCGGCGGCGCTACGCCGGGCGTGCAGCGCATTCCCGTGCTGGACGCCCAAGACCGCGCCGCCGTGCGTCCCTTGTCGCGTGCCCAGCAGCGCCAATGGTTCCTCTGGCATCTGGACCGCTCGAGCACGGCGCACCACGTGGCGGGTGCATGGCGACTCGGCGGCATGCTGCAGCCCGATGCGCTGCGCTGCGCCCTGGACGGACTGGTCGAGCGCCACGCGTCACTGCGCACCGTCTTTCCTGCCGCCGCGGACGGCAACGGCGTGCAGCGGATCCTGGACGGCCTTCGCGTGGCGCTGCCGCTGATCGACCTCGGCGAGGCGGCGCCCGGGAACCGGGAGGCGCGCGAAGCCGAGGCGATCCGCGCGATCCATGCGCAGCCCTTCGATCTCGTGCACGGCCCGCTTTTGCGCGCCGCGCTGGTCCGGCTGGCACCGCAGCTGCACACGCTGGTCCTCGTCATGCATCACATCGTGTCCGACGCGAGCTCGATGCAGATCCTGATCGACGAGCTCGGCCTGCGTTACGGCGCGGCGCTCGCGGGCGAGCCGCTCGTCGTGCCGGCGCCGGCCCTGCAGTACGTTGACTACGCGGCCTGGCAGGACGGCTGGCTGGCCGAGGGCGAACGCGAGCGCCAGCTGGCCTACTGGCGCGCCGAGCTCGGCGACGGTAGCGCGTCGCTGGCGCTGCCGACCGACCATCCCCGCCAGGCCCTCGCCGGCCATCGGGCGGGGCAGCATGCCTTCGAGTTGCCAGCCGCGCTGCTGCGCGACCTGGAGCGGGCTGCGCGCCGTCATGACTGCACCGTCTTCATGGTCCTGCTGGCCGGGCTCCAGGTGCTGCTGTACCGGCACGGCGGGCAGGAGGACATCCGCATCGGCGTGCCGGTCGCAAATCGGCACCATGCCCAGACGCAAGGCGTGGTCGGCTTCTTCGTCAACACGCAGGTGCAGCGCAACAGCCTGCATGGCCGCATGCACCTGGCTCAGGTGCTGGCCCAGGTGCGGCGGGCGGCACTGGATGCCCAGGCCAACCAGGACCTGCCCTTCGAGCAACTGGTCGAGGCCCTGCAGCCCGGGCGCGCCCTGGGCCACACGCCCCTGTTCCAGGTTCTGTTCAACCACTTCCGAGAGGACTACCGGGTGCTGGAGCGCCACAGTGGCCTCAGCGTCGCCCCGCTGCCGGTCGAGGTGCAGGCCGTCGAGTTCGAGCTGGCGGTGGAGGTGCGGGAGCGCGTCCAGGGCCGCGCGCTGGTGCTGCTGCGCTATGCGGCGGCGCTGTTCAACCCGGCGACGATCGAGCGCTTCGGCGCGCACTATCTGCGCGTGCTGCAGGCCCTGGCGGCGCAGCCCCAGGCCGCGATCGCCGATCTGCCGCTGCTCGACGAGGCCGAGCGCTCAACGCTCGCGGCATGGGGCCGCCACGCGCCCCTGGGCGCGCCGGACTGCACGCTGCATGCGCTGTTCGAGCAGCAGGCGCGGGCGCGGCCCGAGGCGACGGCACTCGTTTTCGGCGAGGAAGCGATGCGCTATGGCGAGCTGAACGCGCGCGCGAACCGGCTAGCGCGGCACCTGATCGCGCTCGGCGTGCGACCCGAGGCCCGGGTTGGCATCTCGATGGAGCGCGGCTTGGACATGGTCGTGGCCCTGCTCGCGATCCTGAAGGCAGGCGGCGCCTATGTGCCGCTGGATCCGGATTACCCGGCGGATCGGCTGGCCTACATGGTGCAGGACAGCGGCATCGGGCTGTTGCTGACCCGCAGCGATGCGCGCGCGCGGACCCCGTCCTGCCACGGCATGCAGGTGCTGGAGATCGATGTCCTGGAGCTCGGTGCGCAGCCTGCGCACGACCCGTGCGTGGCGATCAACCCCGGGCAGCTCGCCTACGTGATCTACACCTCGGGCTCCACCGGTCGGCCCAAGGGGGCGCAGCTCAGCCACCGCAACCTGGCCCGGCTGCTCGCCGGGACCGAGCCCTGGTTCCGCTTCGGGCCCGACGACATATGGACGATGTTCCATTCCTTCGCCTTCGACTTCTCGGTGTGGGAGATCTTCGGCGCCCTGTGCACCGGCGGCAGGCTGGTGATCGTGCCCTTCTGGACCAGCCGGTCGCCGGACGATTTCCTGGCGCTGCTGCGCGCGCAGCGCGTCACGGTGCTGAACCAGACGCCCTCCGCCTTCCGGCCGCTGATCCATGCTGCCGTGCAAGCTGGCGCCGGCGACCCGCTCGCGCTGCGCTGCGTGATCTTCGGCGGCGAGGCGCTGGAGCCCGAGAGCCTGCGTCCCTGGATCGAGCGCTTCGGCGATGCGCAGCCGAGGCTCGTCAACATGTACGGCATCACCGAGACCACAGTCCACGTGAGCTACCGGCCGATCACACGGGACGACCTGGCGCAGAGCCGGCGCAGCCCGATGGGCGTGGCCATCCCCGACCTGGGGCTGCGCGTCCTCGATGGCGATCTCAACCTGCTGCCGGCCGGCCTGCCGGGCGAGCTCCATGTGGCCGGCGCCGGCCTGGCGCGCGGCTACCGGCAGCGTGCCGGGCTGAGCGCCGAGCGCTTCGTCGCCGATCCGCTCGATGCGCGCGGCGGCCGCCTCTACCGCACTGGCGACCTGGCGCGCTGGGGCGCCGACGGCCAGCTCGAATACCTGGGGCGCGCGGACCACCAGGTCAAGCTGCGCGGCTTCCGCATCGAGCTGGGCGAGATCGAGGCGCAGCTGCTGGCCTGGCCGCCGGTGAAGGAGGCTGCGGTGCTCGTCGCAAGCGAAGGGGCCTCAGAAGCGCAGCTCGTGGCCTACGTGACCGTGCACGCCGGCCGCGACGCCGACGTGGGCGCGCTGAAGAACAGGCTGGCGCAGGTGCTGCCCGCCTACATGGTGCCCTCGGCCATCATGGTGCTGGAGGTGCTGCCGCTGAACGCCAACGGCAAGCTCGACCGCCGGGCCCTGCCGGCGCCCGTGGCCGTCCGCCAGCATCCCTACAAGGCGCCGCGCGGACACGTGGCCGAGGCGCTCGCCGCCATCTGGTCGGAGGTGCTCGGCATGGAGCAGGTCGGCGCCGACGACAACTTCTTCGATCTCGGCGGCCATTCGCTGCAGCTCATCCGCATGCACCGACTGGTGGAGGAGCGACTCGCGGCCGGCCTCACGGTGGTCGACCTCTTCAAGTTTCCGTCGATCGCTGCGCTCTGCCGGCGTATCGAGCAGGGCGCCGCCGCACCGGGTGCGGCCGAGCAGCGCGAGGAGCAACGCGTGCTGCGCCAGCGCGCGGCACTTCAGCAGCGCCGTCCTTCCAGAGAGAAAGCCAACTGATGCAAGAAGAAGATTCCATGCAGGGGCGTGACGGCCTCACGGGCCTGGAGATCGCCGTGGTCGGCATGGCGGGCCGCTTCCCCGGCGCGAAGGACATCGACGCCTTCTGGCGCAACCTGCGAGACGGCGTGGAGTCCGTCGCCACCTACACCGACGAGCAGCTGCGCGCGCGCGGCGTTTCCGAGGCGCTGCTGGCCGACCCCGACTACGTGAAGGCCGGTGTCGTGTTCGAGGGCGCCGACCAGTTCGACGCCTCCTTCTTCGGCTACACGCCGCGCGAGGCCGAGCAGCTCGATCCGCAGCACCGCATCTTCCTCGAATGCGCGTGGGAGGCGGTGGAGCATGCCGGCTACGACCCGCAGCAATGGCCGGGCGCCGTCGGCGTCTTCGCCGGGCCGGGCGCCAGCGTCTATCTGATGCGGCACCTGCTGCCGCAGCAGGGCGGCCTCGACGCCGGCAGCCGGATCGCCGATCTGCTGGCGCTGGTGGGCGGCAGCTCGGCCGAGTCGCTGTGCACCCGCGTCGCCTACAAGCTCAACCTGCGCGGGCCCGCCATGACCGTGCAGACCGCCTGCTCGACCTCGCTGGCGGCGGTGCACCTGGCCTGCCAATCACTGCTGGCGCACGAATGCGAGATGGCCCTGGCCGGCGGGGTGTCGCTCAACCTGCTGCAGAACGGCGGCTATCGCTACCAGGCCGGCGCCATCCTCTCGCCCGACGGGCATTGCCGCGCCTTCGACGCCAAGGCGGCCGGCACCCTGCTGGGCAGCGGCGCCGGCGTGGTCGTGCTCAAGCGGCTGGAAGACGCGCTGCGCGAGCGCGACACCATCCATGCGGTCATCAAGGCCACTGCCGCAAACAACGACGGCGCCGACAAGATCGGCTTCACCGCGCCCGGTGTCGCCGGCCAGGCGGCGGCGATTCGCGCCGCCCAGCTGCTGGCCGATGTGCCGGCCGAGACCATCGGCTACGTCGAGGCGCACGGCACCGGCACCACGCTGGGCGACCCCATCGAGGTGGCTGCGCTCACGCAGGCCTTCAGGGCTGGCACCCAGCGCCGGGGTTTCTGCGCGATCGGCTCGGTCAAGACCAACATCGGCCACCTGGACTGCGCCGCCGGCGTAGCCGGGCTCATCAAGACCGTGCTCGCGCTGCGGCATGGGACGCTGCCGGCCAGCCTGCACTTCGAGGCAGCCAACCCGAAGATCGATTTCGACGGCAGCCCCTTCCACGTGAACGCGGCGACCCGGCCCTGGCCGCGCGGGGATGGCCCTCTGCGCGCCGGCGTGAGCGCCTTCGGCATCGGCGGCACCAATGTGCACGCGGTGCTCGAGGAAGCGCCCGCCACGCAGGACCGCAGCGAGGGGGAGGGCGAGGACGAATGGCAGGTGCTGCCCGTGTCCGCCGCCGGCGATTCGGCCCTGCGCGAGGCCATCGAGCGCCTGGCCGGCCACCTGGAGACGCATCCGGAGATGCGGCTCGCGGATGTGGCGCACACGCTGCAGTGCGGACGGCGCGCCTGGGCCCACCGTGGCGCCGTGGTGGCGAAGACGGCGGCCGAGGCCGCTCAGGCCCTGCGCGTGCTCGAGCTGCCGCCGGCCGCTCCCGTGGCCGCACAGACGCCGGAGGTCGTCTTCCTGTTCCCCGGCGGCGGGGCGCAACACGCCAATATGGGCGCCGCGCTCTACCGCAGGCATGCGGTCTTCCGCGACGAGATCGACCGCTGCTGCGCGTTCCTGCGCGCCGAGATCGGCATCGACCTGCGCGAGCACCTCTTTCCGGCGCCGGGCCAGGAATCCCTTGCCGACGAGGCCTTGTTCCGGATGGCGCTCGCCCAGCCCGCGCTCTTCGTGGTGGACTATGCGATGGCGCGCCTGTGGATGAGCCGCGGCGTGCAGCCGGCGCTGATGCTCGGCCACAGCCTGGGCGAGTACGTGGCCGCCTGCCTGGCCGGCGTGTTCTCGCTGGAGGACGCGCTGCGCATCGTCGCCGCGCGCGGGCGGCTGCTGGCCTCGATGGGCGAGGGCGCCATGACCTCGGTCGCCCTGCCGGAGGCGCAGCTGCGGCCCTTCCTGGCCGAGGGTTGCGATCTGGCGGCGGTGAACGCCGAGCAGATGTGCGTGCTGGCCGGCCCGCTGCAGCGGATCGAGGCCGTCGAGCGCGAGCTCGCGGCCCGCATGCAGGTGCCGCGCCGCCTGCACGTGGCCGTCGCTTCCCATTCGGCCATGACCGAGCCGGTCATGGCCGAATTGGAGAAGCTCGTCGCGTCTGTGCCGCGGCATGCCCCCCGCATCCCCTTCATCTCCAATGTCAGCGGCAAGCCGATCACGCCCGAGCAGGCGACCGACCCGCACTACTGGGCCCGGCACCTGCGCGCGACCGTGCGTTTCGCCGAGGGCCTCGGCGAGGCGCTGCGCGTGCCCGGCCGCGTGCTGCTCGAAGTAGGGCCGGGCGACTCGCTGACCGGCCTGGCGCGCCTGCATCCGCTGCATGCGCGCTGCTGGGCCAGCCAGGGTCATGTCCAGCAGCAGGCGCGCAACGAGCAGCAGTTCGCGCAGGCGACGGCCGGCCTGTGGTGCGCCGGCGTGGCCGTCGACTGGGCGGCGTGCCGCGCCGGTGCGCTGCCGCGCCGGGTGCCCTTGCCCACCTATCCCTTCCAGCGCCGGCGCTATTGGATCGAGGCCGGCAGCCTCGCCGCGGTGCAGGAAGCGCGCGCGGCCGGCAGCGCCGCGCGCCGGCCGGCCGACTGGTTGCATCGGCCGGCCTGGCGGCGGACGCCGGCGTCGGCGCCGCCGGCCGCGCAGGGGGGCAGCGTGCTGGTCCTGGGCGAAGGCGCCGGCCTGGCGCAGGGCCTGCTGCGTGCCTTGCAGGCGCAAGGGCGCACCGTGGTTCTGGCCGAGCCCGCCGAGGCCTTCTCCCGCTTGGGGCCGCTGCACTACCGGCTTCGCATCGGCGAGCGCGAGGACCACGAGCGGCTGCTGCGGGAGGCCGAGGCGGACGCCGCCCCCGTTACCGAGATCTGCCACCTGTGGAGCCTGGACGACGACGCAGCCGCGCGTGCCGCCATGCCGGCCCTGCTGGAGCGCGGCTACTTCAGCCTGCTGGCCCTGGCCCAGGCCCTCGGCGCGGCGCCGTCCGCGCACGCGCAGCGCAAGCGCACGATCACCGTCGTCGCCAGCCAGGTGGCGGACGTGGCCGGCATCGAGGCCCTGTGCCCGGAGAAGGCGCTGCTGCTGGGCCCCTGCAAGGTCATCCCCCAGGAATGGCCGGAGCTCGCCTGCCGCCTGATCGACGTGCTGCCGCCCGCCCATCGCGAGGCGCAGGACCGTCTGGCCGCGCAGATCGTGGCCGAGATGGGCCTGCCGGCCGGCGAGTCGCCGGTGGCCTTGCGCGGCCCGCACCGCTGGACCCGGGTCTTCGAAGCGGCCGGCGTGCAGCCCGAGGCCGTGCCGCCGCGCCTGCGCCGCGGCGGCGTTTTTCTCGTCACGGGCGGCCTGGGCGGCATCGGCATGGAACTGGCCCGGTACCTGGCCTCCGCGTGGCAGGCCAGGCTGGTGCTGATCGGGCGCAGCGCCGTGCCGGCGCGCGAGCACTGGCCGGCGCTGCTGGTGGCCGAGCCGCCGGACAGCCCCCTGCGTGCCCGGCTGCAGCGGCTGCAGGCCCTCGAGGCCGAGGGTGCCGAGTTCCTGGCGCTCCAGGCGGACGTGAGCGATCCGACACAGCTCGAAGCGGCGCTCGCGCAGGCACGGCAGCGCTTCGGCGCCATCCACGGCGTGATCCATGCGGCCGGCGAGCCCGGCGGCGGCGTGATCGCGAACCGGACCCGCGCCGCGGTGGCGAAGGTCTTCGCGCCCAAGGTGCAGGGCA
Source organism: Variovorax stachyos (assembly GCF_051400855.1). Classification (NCBI taxonomy): domain Bacteria; kingdom Pseudomonadati; phylum Pseudomonadota; class Betaproteobacteria; order Burkholderiales; family Comamonadaceae; genus Variovorax; species Variovorax stachyos. The sequence continues at coordinate 141,596 of NZ_JBLFFN010000013.1, forward strand.
CCCGCGTGCTGATGGAGGCCTTGCGCGGCGATGCGCCGGACTTCGTGCTGCTGTGCTCCTCGCTCAGCGCGATCGCCGGCGGCTTCGGCCAAGTCGACTATTGCGCCGCCAACTGCTTCCTCGACGCCTTCGCGGCCGAGGCCGGCCGGCGACCCGGGCCCTTCGTGCTGTCCGTCAACTGGGACGCCTGGCGCGGAGTGGGCATGGCGGCCGGCCAGACGCTACCCGAGGACGTGGGCATCGCGCCCGGGGAGGGCGGCGCGCTGCTCGAGCTGCTGCTGGCCGGGCCCGCCGTGGCGCAGACCATCGTCTCCACCTCACACCTGGAACGGCAGCTTGCGCAGATGGCGACCACCGAGCTCGCCGACCGCCTGCTGCCTGCGCCGGCGGGCCGGCGCCAGACCCATGCGCGGCCGGCGCTGTCGACGCACTACGTGCCGCCCGAAGGCGAACTGGAGCAGGACCTCGCGCTGCTGTGCAGCGAGTTCCTGGGCATCGCGCCCATCGGCATGGACGACAGCCTGTTCGAGCTGGGCGGCGACTCCCTGGTCGCGATCCAGATCCTCGCCCGCGCGCGCAGCGCCTATGGCGTGGCACTGCATCCCGCCGCCTTCTTCAGGACGCCGACGGTGCGGGCGCTGGCCCTGCTCGTCGAGACCTGCCTGATCGAGGACATCGAGAACACCGATCCGGGGCCGGCCGGCGCGCCCGATCTCATCGCCGAGAAAGTCGAACATGTCTGATATCGAACAGCGCCGCGCCCGCCTGAGCCCGCAGCAGAAGGCCCTGCTGCAGGAGCGCCTGCGCGGCGCTGGCGCGGCAGCCCAGGCGGCCAATGAAACGATCACGCGCGGTCCCGACGACGCGCCCGCGCTGCTGTCCTTCGCCCAGCAGCGGCAATGGTTCCTCTGGCAGCTGGACCCGCACGGCCCGGCCTACCACCTCGGGGGCGGACTGCGCTTTCGCGGCCGGCTCGACGCGCAGGCGCTACGGCAGAGCCTGCAGGCGCTGGTCGAGCGCCATCCATCCTTGCGCACCGTCTTCCGGCCGGGGCCCGACGGCAGTGCCGAACAGCACGTGCTGCCGGCGCAGCCGCTCGAGCTGCCTTGCATGGACCTGAGCGCACTGGCCGAGCCGCAGCGCGAGAGCCGCATCGAGGACGAGATGCGCGCGCTCTGCGAGCAGCCCTTCGACCTCGGTCGGGGGCCGATGTTTCGCGCCGCGCTGTTCAGGTTGGCGCCCGAGCTGCACCAGCTGGCAGTGGTGATGCATCACATCAGCTCGGACGCGTGGTCGACGCAGCTCATCATGGACGAGCTCGCCGTGCTCTACCGCGCACGGCTGCGGGGCGAGGCGCCCGGCCTGGCCGCGCTGCCCATCCGCTACGCGGACTACGCCGCCTGGCAGCGCCGCTGGCTCGAGGGCGAGGGGCGCGGGGAGGGGGCGCGGCAGCTGGCCTGGTGGAAGCAGCAACTCGGCGATGCGCAGCCGGTGCTCGCGCTTGCCGCCGACGCACCGCGGCGCGCCGATGGCCGCTACCGTGGCGAGCGCCATGTCGTGACGCTGCCGGTGGCGCTGCTCGCCCCGCTGCGCCGGCAGGCGCAGGCGCAGGGGGCCACCCTCTTCATGGCCCTGCTTGCGGCCTTCCATGCACTGCTGCACCGTTACACCGGGCAGACCGACATCCGTGTCGGCGTGCCGATCGCGAACCGCAACCGCGCCGAGACCACTGGCGTGGTGGGCTTCTTCGTGAACACGCTGGTGATGCGCGCGCGCCTGGACCATCGCACCCCCCTGGCCGAGCTGCTGGCCCACACCCGCGATGCGGCGCTGGGCGCGCAGGCCCACCAGGATCTTCCCTTCGAGCGGCTGGTGGAGGCGCTGCAGCCGCAGCGCAGCCGCAGCACGACGCCGCTGTTCCAAGTGATGTTCAACCACCTGCGGCGCGACCGGCGCTCGCTGGCGCAATGGCCCGGGCTCGCGGTCGAGCGGCAGGACATCGACCAGCAGGCCGCGCAGTTCGAGCTGGCGCTGGAGACCTGCGAGTTCGAGGACGGCGGCGTCGAAGCGAAGTTCCTGTATGCCGGGGAGTTGTTCGAGCGCGCAACCATCGAAGCCCTGGCCGGGCACTACCTGGCGCTGCTGCAGGCGTTGGCCGAGCGGCCGCAGGAAGCAGTGGGCGAGGTAGCGCTGATGGGTGCGCCCGAGCTGGCGCGCCTCTCGCAATGGAGCGTGAACGACGAGCGGCATGCCAGTTTCCAGCCCGTGCATCGGCTGTTCGAGCAGCAGGCGCGGCGCCGGCCGCACGCCGCGGCGCTGGTCTTCGGCGACGAGGAACTGAGCTACGCCGAGCTCGACCGCCGGGCCAACCGCCTGGCACACCGGCTGGTCGCGCTGGGCGTGAAGCGGGAGACGCGGGTCGGGGTCGTGATGGAGCGTTCGCCCGGGCTCGTGGTGGCCCTGCTCGCGATCCTGAGGGCCGGCGGTGCCTATGTGCCGCTGGACCCGGCCTATCCGGACGAGCGGCTGGCGTACATGGCGGCCGACAGCGGCCTGGGCCTGCTGCTCGCGCACGGCGGCCTGGGCGCGCGCATCGCCGGCGTCGGCTCGCCGGCGGTGCTGGACCTCGACGCGCTGGACCTCGACGCCGAGCCGACGCAAGCGCCGCGGGTCGAGGTGCACGCGGAGCAGCTGGCCTACGTGATCTACACCTCGGGCTCCACCGGCCGGCCCAAGGGCGCGGCCAACCGGCACGGCGCGCTGTCCAACTGCATGGCATGGATGCAGCAGGCCTACGGGCTCGGCGAGGACGAGACCGTGCTGCACAAGGCCGCCTTCGGCTTCGACGTGTCGGTGTGGGAGATCTTCTGGCCGCTGACCGTCGGCGCGCGGCTGGCCGTGGCCCATCCCGGCGACCATCGCGATCCGGACCGGCTGGTCGCTGCGATCCGGCGGCATGGCGTCGGCACCATCAACTTCGTGCCTTCCATGCTGCGGGCCTTCCTGGAGCACGAGGAGGCCGGGCACTGCAGCTCGCTCCGGCGCGTCGTGGTCGGCGGCGAGGCGCTGCCGGCCGAAGCGCAGGCCCTGCTTGCCGAGCGGCTGCCGCAGGCACGGCTGCACAACCTCTACGGGCCCACTGAAACCGCGATCCATGTCATGCACTGGACCTGCCGCGCCGACGGCCGCAGCCAGGTGCCGATCGGGCGGCCGATCTCCGCGGTTCGCGCCCATGTGCTCGATGCCGGCCTGGGCCGGGTGCCGGCCGGCGTGGCCGGTGAGCTGTACCTGGGCGGGGCCGCGCTGGGGCGCGGCTACCTGGGGCGTGCCAGCCTGACGGCCGAGCGCTTCGTGGCCGACCCGTTCGACAGCGAAGGCGCACGGCTTTACCGCACCGGCGACCTGGTGCGCTGGAACGGCGAGGGGCAGCTGGAGTACCTGGGGCGCATCGACCACCAGGTGAAGATCCGGGGCTTTCGCATCGAGCTGGGCGAGGTGGAGGCGCAGCTGCTGGCACAGCCGGGCGTGCGCGAGGCGGTGGTGGTGGCACGCGAGGGCGCGGGCGGCGCGCGACTGGTGGCCTATGTCACGGCCGTGAGCGGACGAACGCTGGACGCCGCGGCGCTCCAGGCGCAACTGGGCCGCGTGCTGGCGGACTACATGGTGCCGGGTGCGATCATGGTGCTCGAGGCCCTGCCGCTCAATCCGAACGGCAAGCTGGAACGGCAGGCCCTGCCGGCGCCGGCGTTCGGCAGTGCCGACTACGAAGCCCCGCAGGGCGCGATGGAGGAGAACCTGGCGCAGGTCTGGGCCGAGGTGCTGGGTGTGCCGCGCGTGGGGCGCGGCGACAGCTTCTTCGCGCTGGGCGGCGACTCCATCCTGAGCCTGAAGATGATGGCCCGGGCCCGCGAGCGCGGCTGCCCGCTCGTGCTGCGGCAGCTCTTCGAGCACCAGGTCCTCGCCCGGGTCGTGCAGGCGATGGTGGCCGAGCGCGAGGCGGCGCCGGCGATCGTCGCGACGCCGGCTTCGCAGCGCGCCGGCTTGTCGCAGCTGTCGCATGCCCAGGCGCGCCAATGGTTTCTGTGGCAGCTGGACCGCGGCAGCGCGGCCTACCACATCGCCGGGGCGCTGAAGCTCCAGGGGGCGCTGGACGTCGATGCGCTGCGCACCAGCTTCCATGCGCTGGTGCAGCGCCACGAGTCGCTGCGCACCGTGTTCCGCGCCGATGCGCAGGGGCTGGCGCAGCCCGTGGTTGCGCCGGCTCCCGGTCTCGACATTCCGCTCGTCGACCTCGGCGAGTGCGAGGCCGCGAAGCGCGAAGGCCGTGCACAGCAGGAGGCCCGCCGCCTGAGCCAGACGCCCTTCGACCTGGGCGAAGGGCCTCTGCTGCGCGTGGGTCTGATCAGGTTGTGCCCGGACGAACA
>NZ_JBLFFN010000014.1:0-141723 GCF_051400855.1 Variovorax stachyos
GCCAGCACGGCCGACGTCGCCCCGGTGGCCTTGCCCGCGCTCCTGGCCGTCTCCTGCACCACCATGCGCATGCCGCGTGCGGCGTTGAAGACGACCCTGTGAAGGTGCTTGTTCATGTTCTTCCTTCTGCCGTCAGAAGCTGTAGTTCAGGTTGAATCCCGCCGTGGTGCCGGCCGTGCGGAAGCCTTCGGGCTTGGCGATGGGCGCGCCGACGAAGAAGTCGTAGTTCAGCCCCTTCCATGCGCCGCGCAGCCCGATCACGCCTCCGCTCAGGTGGCGCGTCTCCAGCTGCCGGGCGGAGGGGCCTCCGACCTGCCCGTGATCGATGCCGAGGTAGAGCTCTGCGCCGCTCGCGCCGAGCGCCCAGCCGATGTCGTTGCGCAGCAGCCAGCCACGATCGCCCATCAGGCTCGACTCGCCGTCGAAGCCGCGCACGGTGTAGCGCCCGCCGATCGAGAAGCGGTCCTGCGGTGTGAGCGCGCTGCGGCTCCACTGCGCGCGCCACAGGCCGGAATAGCGCAGCTTCTGCGCGCCGAGCGCGAAGGGCGCGTTCAGGCCGAGCTCGGCGGTGACGATCCGGAAGCGCGAGGTGCCATCCCCGTGTTGCTCTTCCGGCGCATGCAGTGCACCGAAGGCGCCGGTGCCGCGCCGCCAGGCCAGGTTGGCATCGAGCGTGGCCGCGCCGATGAACTCGCGGTGCGCCAGGCCCAGCTCCCAGCCCGCGGTGGCGCGCCGCTGCACCGGGATCTCGACGTCCTCCACGAAGTTGTGCGCGCTGCGACGGAAGCCGCGCAGGGCGAGCGTGGTCTTGCGGCGCTGGTCGCGATAGACCAGGCGCGAAAGCTTGAGCTCCGCGTTGGCCGACTCGCCCGCGTAGACATACGCCTGGTCCGCGCCGTGCACGGTCTGGTGGTACTTGCCCTGCGAGGCCGTGGCGCTCGCCAGCCAGTAGCCCCATGGCACCGAGTAGTGCACGGTCTGGCCGCTGGTGCCCTGCCCCCGGTGGTTGAAGGCGTCGTGGTTGAGGCTGAGGTAGAACAGGTCGTTGAGTCCCAGCGGGTTGTCCCAGGCGACAGTGGCGCCTGCCTGCGTCTTGCCGGTGGCCTTGGTGCCGCCGTCGTCGAGGCTCAGCGTGGTGCGCAGCGGAAAGCGCTGCGCGTACTTGACGACCAGGTCGCTGTCGCCGGGGCGTGCGCCGGCGGCCGTCGAAGGCTCGATCTGGATATCGGCCTCGGCGGTGGGCGCGCGCTTGAGGTTCTCCAGGCCCTGTTCGATGTCGCGCAGGTCGACCAGGTCGCCGGCACGCGCGGGAATGGCGGCGGCAAGGCTGGTGCGCCCCTCGCTTCCGTCGGCGAACCGGATGCGGGCGATGCGGCCGGGGATCAGCGTCAATGCCAGCGTGCCCCCGCCCAGTTCCTGCGGCGGGACGAGCACGCGGGTGGTGACGTAGCCACGCGCGACCACGGCCTGCTGCAGCCGCGCCATCACGATGTCGATGCCCTCGGGGCCGAGGCAGCGGCCGCGCGGATCGTCGCTGCCGTCCTCGCCGGCGGCCGCGGCCAGCGCCCACTGGAAGTCCTCGGCGCGCTCGCCGGCCAGCACGATGTGCTCGATGCGAAAGCACGGTGCCTCGTCCTTCGGCAGCCGGCGAGCCTCGGGCCGTGCGTCGGTCTGCAGGCGGGTGTCGACGGTGCGCTCCTGCTGCCGGCGCAAGGCCCGCTCGCGCTCCTGCTGGCGCTGCTCCTCGACGAAGGGATTGGGCGCCGCGGGCAGCGGTGCCGTCTGGGCATGTGCCAGCGTAGCCAGCGCGACAGGCAATGCCATCACCCATGTCTTGCGCTTCATCCCATGGGCGCGCGCGCGCTTCCGGGCCGCGGACCCGAAGCCTCCCCTGACATTCACCACGACGATCCTTCTTGGTTTTTGAACGGGCTGGATTCTGGTGTGCACCTCCGCAGATATCGGCAGCCGCGTCAGAAAACTTTAGATTTCGGTGATCAAATGCGCGGCCGAGCGACGCGGCTCGTGGCTGCGTGAAATCTTTCGTGGTAGTTGAGCTGCTGCGCGAACGAAGGCGCGCAGCCGCGGCCGCTCAGGGCGCGGCGCCACGCAGCGCCGCGACCTGCTGCGCGTAGCTGCGCTCGATGCGCTCGAGGCGGGCCTCGCGCGCCGCCCGGCTGACCCATTTCGCGTTGAGCGCTTGCTGCCGGGCGAGCCGATAGTCCAGGGCCGCCGTCGACAGCAGCGCACTGTTGTCCTGAGCGAGGTACCCCAGGGGCGCGTGCAATTGCTTCAGCACGTCGCGCTCGGCATCGCCGCGCGGACCGCGGGCCTGGCCGTAGCCGGCGAGGAAATCCTGCAGCTGCTTCTGCAGCGCCGACGGCTGGTCGCGCCGCACCACGAACAGCGCCGGCGGCGTCGGGCCGGATTCCCAGATCACCTGCAGCCGCGCCGCCTCGACCGGGAACTGCAGCTTGAAGCGCTCGAAGTCGGTGGTGTTGTTGGTGGCCACGTCGGCATCGCCGTTGGCCACCGCCAGGGCGGTGCCCTGGTGGGTGTCGACCAGCTCGCTCCGGAAGCGCTCCATGGCGATGCCGTGCGGGAGGAAGAGCTCCTGCTGCGGCACGATGAAGCCCGAGATCGAGTGGCTGTCGCCGTGCGCCAGGCGCCATCGCTCGGGCGAGTCGAGCAGCTCCTTCAACGTGCGGGGCGGGGCGGCCTTGCGGGTGAGCAGCACGGCACGATGCGCGGACACGCCGGGGTTCCGCTTCACCTGCGCCACGACGTTCATCCGCTGCGTCGAGACGGCGTCGAGTGCCAGCTTCGCAGACAGGAGGGCGAAGTCCACCTCGCCGCGCCGGATCGCCTGGTCAAGCGATTCGTAGGAGCTCACGGACAGCACGCTCACCGGCCGGCCAAGCGCGCGGCCCAGGTCCCTCAGCAGCGGCGTCCAGCTCTCGCGCGACTCGACGGCACCGCCGACCGGCAGCACGCCGAAGCGCAGGGGAGCAGCCGCCTCGGCGCGCACGCGCTGTGCAAAGGATGGGGCCACAGGCAGGGCGAGCAGCACCACCGCGCCCAATGCCAAAAAGGGCCGCCGCCGCACGCCGGCTTCAGGGTGCCCTGCCGCGCAAGGCCGCCAATTGATCGGCATAGCCGCTCTCGATGCGCTGCAGCCGCGCCTGCCGCGCGGCCTCGTTGACCCACTGCGAGGTCATGGCGCTCTGGCGCGCCAGCTGATAGGCCAGCTTGGCGGCCGGCAGCAGCGAGGTGTTGTCGGCCGGCAGGAAGCCCGCAAGGTCGTGCAGCGACTTGAGCACGGCGCGCTCGGCATCGCCGCGCGGGCCCTTGCTGCGTGCGTAGTCGACCAGGAAGGCCTGCACCTTCTTCTGGAACTCGGGGCTGTAGTCGCGCCGCACCACGATCTGCGCATGCGGGATCAGCTCCGATTCCCAGATCACGTGGAGGCGCTCGGCCTCGACCGGGAACTGGAGCTTGAAGCGCTCGAAGTCGGCGGTGTTGTTGGTCGCCACGTCGGCTTCGCCGTTGGCGACGGCGAGCGCTGTGGCCTGGTGCGTGCCGACCACCTCGCTCGCGAAGCGGGTCTCCATCACGATGTTGTTGGGCAGGAAGAGCTGCAGCTGCGGCACGATGAAGCCCGAGACCGACCGGCTCTCGCCACGGGCCAGGCGCCAGCGCTCGGGCTCGGCCAGCAGGCCCTTGAGCGTGCTGCGCGGCCCGGTCTTGCGCGTGAGCAGCAGGGCACGGTAGCCCGGCAGGCCGTCGTGCCGCGTGACCTGGGCGACCACGTTCATGCGGCGCTGGGACACGGCGTCGAGCGCCATCTTTCCTGAAAGGAAGGCCATGTCGACCTGGTCGCGCTGGATGGCCTGCTCGAGCGCCTCGTAGGAGTTGACCGAGAGCATGCTCACCGGCCGGCCGATGGCGCGGCTCAGGTCCGCCAGCAGCGGCTCCCAGTCGTTGCGCGACTCGAAGGCGCCGCCCAGCGGCAGGATGCCGAAGCGCAACGCGGCATCGTCGGCCGCGGCAGCGGTCTGCATCGGGGCCGCGAAGCCCAGGCCCATCAAGGCGGCGAGCACGCAGCGCCATGCAAGCGCCGACAGGCACCGTGCCATCATGCGCACACGCTCGGCCAAGCCGAAGGCGAAGGTACTCCAGTGGGCGGCATGGACAGGGGCCTGCATCTTCTTGGGGAACACGTTGGGCTCGGGGCTCCGGCAACAGGCTGGTCAAAGCTGTTCTCTCGGGAACACAATTAGAAACCAACTTTGGCAGATTCCGTGACATTTTCCTCCGGACATGTACTTCAGTCGAAGCCCCGGCGCCACGCCGGCGCGCGGCTGATCCAGCGATGAGCTGGCCCTTCCGCGCCCTGCGCCTGCTGGTGCGCCTGACGCTGGCCCAGCAGCTGGTGCTGCTGGCGCTGCTGCCCGCCACCGTGGCCACGCTGGGCGCCATCGCGGTGCTGACGCGCCAGCACCTCACGAGCGTGACCGAGCTGATGCGCGCCAACGCGCAGACGGTGGCGCTGCAGGTGGCCACCGTGGCCCAGTCGCAGCTGCAGCGCATGGACCGCCGCGCGCTGCAGCGCACCGCACAGTCCGGCAGCTACCAGCCGCACGTGCAGCAGGTGCAGATCTGGTCGGATGACGGCGAGATCCTGGCCAACTCCGAGACGCTGGACCGCGACCGCGGCGAGGGCCTGCAGGTGGTGGCACCGATCGTGGCGGACGACGGCCGGCACGCCGGCAAGGTGATGGTGGAGATCAGCCTCGACGCGGTGGAGCGGGCGAAGCGGTCGGTCTGGTTCAACGTGGTGCTGGTGCTGGCGGCCAGCCTCGTGGGCGTGGGGCTGGCCGGCTGGTGGGCGGCGCGCCGCATCAGCGCACCGATCCGGGCGCTCGGCGAGGCGGTGGACCGGCTGGGCGCCGGCGAGGCAGTGCAGGTGGCTGTCGAGGGCACGGCGGAGGTGCGGCGGCTGCAGCACGGCTTCAACGAGGCGGCCGCCGCGCTGTCGGAAAGCCGCGCCCTGCTCGAGAGCCGCATCGCCAAGGCCACCGCCGAGCTGGCCAGCAAGAACCAGCAGCTCGAAGTGGCGAGCCAGGCCAAGACGCGGCTGCTCGCCGCTGCCAGCCACGACCTGCGCCAGCCGCTGCATGCGCTCACGCTGTTCTCCGACGGCCTGGCCAACGGCGAGACCGACCCGGTTCGCCTGCAGCGCATCGGCCACATCCGCGAATGCGTGGACTCGCTGGACCGGCTGTTCTCGGGGCTGCTCAATCTTTCGCAGCTCGATGCCGGCGTGCTGCAGCCGCAGTGGGCGGATTTCGCGCTGGACCAGCTGTTCGACGAGATCAGCCGCAACTTCCGGCCGGTGGCCGAGCAGCAGAACCTGCGGCTGGTGGTGCGCAAGACCGAGCTGTGGGTGCGCAGCGACTACGTGATGCTCTCGCGCATCCTCAACAACCTGGTGTCGAACTCGCTGCGCCACACCACCGAGGGCGGCGTGCTGGTCGGCGCGCGGCGGCGCGGGCGCAGCGTGCGCATCGACGTGGTGGACACGGGCATCGGCATCGCGGAGCACCACCAGTCGCGGGTCTTCGAGGAGTTCTACCAGGTCGAGCCGCAGCCGCGCCAGGGCCGCGACGCCCGCGGCATGGGCCTGGGCCTGGCCACCGTGCAGCGGTTGGCGTCGCTGCTGAACACGCAGGTCGAGCTGAGCTCGAAGCCGCACAAGGGCACCTGCGTGCGCGTCCTGGTGCGCGCCGCCGAGGCCGCGCTGCCGGCGCCCGGCGCAGTGCCGGGGGCGGCCGCCGTCGACGAAGAGCCCAGCCTGCGCGGGGTGCGCGCGCTGGTGATCGACGACGAGCGCAGCATTCTCGAGGGGCTGCAGGTGGTGCTCAGCCACTGGGGCGCGGAGGTGATGACCGCGCAGACGCGCAGCGAGGCGCTGGCCTTCGCCGACACCTGGGATCGCCCGCCCGACCTGGTGGTGAGCGACCTGCTGCTGCAGGGCGGCGACAACGGCCTGGACGTGCTGGCCGCGCTGGAGCGCCATCCGCGCGGCATCGGCGCGTCGACCGCGCGCCTGCTGGTGACCGGCGAGACCAAGCCCGACCGGCTGCGCGAAGTCGCCAGCGCTGGCGTGGCCGTGCTCTACAAGCCGGTGTCGCCCAAGCTGCTGCGGCAGGCCATCGGCGCGCAGCTGGCGGCGGTGCGTCAGACAACGATTGAAGAGATACGAAATAAGGCATAGGCCGAGAGGCCGCGAACTCCTCGCGTCGGTAGGCGCAATGCGCCCTCGCACGGGCCGACATAAGCCCTCTGCCTTATCGCGCTGAAAGAGCCGGCTTCGTACATTGGCTGCATCACCCACAGCCGGTGCAGTTCATGTTCGTGAATCCTTCCTCTTGGCTCCTTCGGGGGCTGCGCGCCATCGCGGGCGCGGCCTGCGCGGCCCTGCTCGCTGCCGGCGCGCACGCAGCCGGGCTGACGGTGCTGCTGGCCGACGACAACGCGGCCCACGCGGAATTCGTGCGCCTGCTGCGCGAATCGCAGGACGCGAGCAGCCGCTTCGAGCTGGTGCGCCTGCCCGCCGACGGCACGGCGGCGGACCGCGTCGCGGCCGGCGGCGAGGACCGCGCGAACGCGGGCGTGCGCACCCGCAGCCTGCGCCCCCATCCGCCGGTCGATCTGCCCGTCACCATGGCGGTCGGCGTCGCGGCGGCGCGCAACGCGATAGAGCGGCCGGGCCACGACCCGCTGGTGCTCGCGATGCTGAGCCGGCTCGACTACGAGAGCCTCAAGGGCAACCCCGCACTCAAGCGCGGCGACCGCCAGGTCGGCGTGCTGCTGCGCGAGCCGGCGATGGCCGATCAGCTCGCGCTCATCGACGCCGTGCTGCCGCAGAAGCGCCGGCTCGGCGTGGTGGCGACTGCCGAGTCGGAGCCGATCGTGCGCGAGCTGCAGCGTGCCGCCCAGGGTTGGGACCTGCAGGTCGAATACGCGCCGGATGCCAAATCGCTGGCATCGGTGCTGCGCACGCTGGTGTCGCGCAGCGATGCGCTGATGGTGCTGCCCGACCTGATCGGCGACAGCCAGCCCGCCACGCTCTCGGTGCTGCGTGCCGGTGCCACGGCCGGCCTGCCGGTGTTCGGCACCAGCGACGGCCTGGTGCGTTCCGGCGGGCTCGCGGCCGCGGTCTCCACGCCCGGGCAGCTCGCCCAGCAGGCGCGCGCGCTTGGGCAAAAGCTGGCCATGGGGCCGGTTGCAGGCGGCTTGCTGGTGGAGGCGGCGACGCCCTCCACGGTGCGCGTCAACGCGACCGTCGCACGCGGCCTGGGCCTGCGCCTGCCCGAGGAGCGCGAGCTGAACGAGCGGGTGACCGCCACTCGATGATTTCCTCGAGCCCGCCTCTGGCCGTGCCCGCTGACGCACGCCCCGCCGAACCCGCCGCCGATGCCCGGGCGGTGGAGGTCGGCGGCAGCCTGCAGCGCGACCTGTTCCGGCTCGGCGTGGTGCCCTGCGCGGCAGTGGCCCTGGCGCTCACCGCCTGGTTCACCCACAGCCGTCTCGACACGCTGGAAGTTGCCTTCGATGCCGAGGGCCAGGCGGTGGCGCGCCAGGTCGCCGCAATGTCCGACCTGAGCCTCTATGCCGGCGACCTGCCCGCGCTGCAGAACGTGGCGAACGCGGCGCTGCGCGGCGGCCAGGTGACGCGGGTGGAAATCAGCAACAGCTCCGGCATCTACGTGACGGCCGGCTCCAAGGCCGCGCCCATGGGTCAGCTGCGCATGTTCACCGCGCCGGTGACGCTGCGCGAAGCCTCGAAGGCCAGCGCCTTCGCGCCCGAGGGGGCGACCGCCGCCGGCGAGCAGCCCATCGGCCTGGTGCAGGCCTTCCGCGACACCACGGCCTACGCGCACGAGCGCACGCGCTCGCTGATGGCGGGCATCGGCATCGCGATGATTGCGCTGATCGCCGCCTGGGCCTGGGTGCGTCACACGGCGCGGTCCGTCGCGCAGCCGCTGCGCCGCATCTCGCGCACCGTGGCCGCCCTCGAGGCCGGCCGGTTCGACGCGCGATGCAACGTGGTCGCTCGCGAGGGCAATGCGGCGCAGGCGGACGGCGACAAGCGCGGCCGCCGCGCGCAGCACGAGCTCGCCGGCCTGGCGCACGACATCAATCGCCTGGCCGAGCGCCTGCAGCGCAACCGGCAGCAAAGCGAGGAACAGGTGCGCGAGGCCACCGCCGTCGCGCTGCAGCGCATGGCCGAGGCCGAGCAGGCCGCGCTCTCGCGCGCCCGCTTCCTGGCCGCGGCCAGCCACGACCTGCGCCAGCCGCTGCATGCGATGGGCCTGTTCATCGATGGCCTGCTCCCCACCGCCAGCCCGACGCAGCGCCCCGCGGTGCTGCGGCTGCAGGAAGGCGCCGAGTTCATGGGCGTGCTGCTCGACGACCTGCTCGAGATCTCCCGCCTGGATGCGCAGGTACTGACGCCGGCCATCGGCAACGTCTCGCTGGCGATGCTGTTCGACCAGCTCGGCGCCCAGCATGCGGCGCGCGCCGCAGCCTCGCAGGTGCGGCTGGTGTGGCGGGACCGCGGCCTCGCGGTGCGCTCCGACCCGGCACTGCTGCTGCGCATTCTCGGCAACCTGGTCGGCAATGCGATCACCCACAGCGGCATCGAAGGCACGGTGCTGGTGGCGGCGCGGCGCCGCGGCGGCCGGGTGCGCATCGAGGTGCGCGACAACGGCGTTGGCATCGCGCCGATCCACCAGGCGCGCATCTTCGAGGAGTTCTACCAGGTCGCGAACACCGAGCGCGACCGGCGCCAGGGCTTCGGTCTCGGCCTGGCCATCTGCGCCCGCGTCGCCGCACTGCTGGGCACGCGGATCGGGCTGCGCTCGGCGCTGCAGGCCGGCAGCACCTTCTCGCTGGAGCTGCCCGGTGCCGATCCGCGCGACGTGCCGCCGCCGGCGCCGGAGCCGGTGGCCAGCTCTCCGCTGGCCGGGCTGCGCTGCCTGGTGGTGGACGACGACCCCGCCATCCTCGATGCGACCCGCGCGCTGCTCACGCAATGGGACTGCGAGGTGGAGTGCATGGTCAGCGGCAGCGAGGCGATGCGCCGGCTGGCCGAACCCTCGACGCGCTTCGACGTGCTGCTGTGCGACCTGCAGCTGGCCGACGCCGAGGACGGCATGGAAGTGATCGAGGCCGCACGCCGCCTGCAGCCCCACGCGCTGGCCGTGCTGGTCTCGGGCGCAACCGGGCCCGAGGTGCTGCAGCGCCTGCGCCAGGGCGGCGTCACGCTGCTCACCAAGCCGGTGGCGCCGGCCAAGCTCAGGGCGCTGTTGTCGACACGGCGCGCCGGGCGCGTGTCTTCCTGAATTGCGCGCGACCGCGCGCACGCGCACCACTTCGCCCGAGCGACGCCCGCACGCGCGCCGCTCCGGATAATCCCGGCCGATGGACCGCCTGAAGCAGCTCGAATCCTTCGTCGCGATTGCCGCCCGCGGCAGCCTCACGGCCGCCGCCAAGGCCGAGGGCGTCGCGCCCGCGATCATGGGCCGGCGCCTCGATGCGCTGGAGGAGCGGCTGGGCGTCAAGCTGCTGTTGCGCACGACGCGCCGCATCACGCTCACGCACGAGGGCAGTGCCTTCCTGGAGGACTGCCAGCGCCTGCTGGTCGAGCTTGCCAATGCCGAAGCCAGCGTGAGCGCAGGTGGCGTCAAGGCGAGCGGCCACCTGCGGGTGACGGCGCCCGCGGGCTTCGGCCGGCGCCATGTGGCCCCGCTGGTGCCGCGCTTTCACGCGCTGCATCCGGAGGTCACGATCTCGCTCAATCTCAGCGACCGCGTGATCGACGTGGCCGGCGAGAACTTCGACTGCGCGGTGCGCGTGGGCGACCTGCCCGACTCCTCGCTGGTCAGCCTGCGGCTGGCGGACAACCGCCGCCGCTGCGTGGCCACGCCGGAGTTCATCCGCCGGCACGGCGCGCCTCGGCATCCGGACGAGCTGGCGCGCTTCGCCTGCCTGACGTTGTCCAGCGACGCCTCGCAAACCCGCGGCTGGGCCTTTCGCGTGCCGACGGAGGCAGGCGAACACGAGGTCGTCTACCTGAAGCCAAGCGGTCCGCTGGACTGCTCCGACGGCCAGGTGCTGCACGACTGGTGCCTGGCCGGCCACGGCATCGCCTGGCGCAGCACCTGGGAGGTGGAAGCCGAGATCGACGCCGGCTTGCTGGTGCCCCTGCTCGACGAGTTCGCCGCGCCGCCCAACGGCATCTATGCCGTGTTTCCCGAGCGCAAGCACCTGCCGCTGCGGGTGCGGCTGTGGCTGGACTTCCTGAAGGCCCAATATGCGCGGCCCGAGTTCTGGGGCGGCACAATCGCTGCGCCCGCGACTTCAACGGAAAGAACCCGATGACCCTCGAAGCGATCCTTGCGTACGTTCATTTCCTGGCCATCCTGACGATGGTGGTCTTCATCGCCAGCGAGGCCGCCCTGTGCCGCGTCGAGTGGCTCAACGCGGCGGCGGTCGAGCGCATCGCGCGGGTCGACATGGTGTACGGCATCGCGGCCATCGCCGTGCTCCTGACCGGCCTGGCGCGCACCTGGTGGGGCATCAAGGGCACGGCCTGGTACTGGACCAATCCGCTGCTGCACGTGAAGCTGGGGCTCTTCATCATCATCGGCGTGCTCTCGATCTTTCCCACGCTCACGTACTTCCGCTGGCGCAAGGCGGTGCGCGCCAGCGGCACGCTGCCCGATGCGGCCGAGATCAAGAAGACGCGCAAGCTGGTGATGATCCAGGCCCACGTGATCGCGCTGGTCCCGCTGGTGGCCGTGTTCCTGGCGCGCGGGTTCGGCGCGCGAGGGTAGCGACATGCAGCCGGCGGCGATCAAGGCGCTGTTCGCCGGCACCATCTTCATCGGCGCCTTCCTGCTGTTCCTGGTGCAGCCGCTGGTCGCCAAGCAGATCCTGCCCTGGTTCGGCGGCTCGGCGGCCGTGTGGTCGGTCTGCATGGTCTTCTTCCAGGTCGCGCTGCTGGCGGGCTACGCCTATGCCGACTGGATCTCCTGCAAACTGCAGCCGCGCACGCAGGCAAAGCTGCACGGCGCGCTGCTGCTGGCGAGCCTGGCCTTCATGCCGGTGCTGGCGGACGCGTCCTGGAAGCCCGGCGGCGGCGAGGAGCCGACGCTGCGCATCCTCGGCCTGCTGGTTGCGACGATCGGGCTGCCGTACTTCCTGCTGTCCACCACCGGGCCGCTGGTGCAGGCGTGGATCACGCGCACGCCCTGGGGCGCGCAGGTGTACCGCTACTTCTCGCTGTCCAACCTGGCTTCGCTGGCGGCGCTGCTCTGCTATCCGGTGCTGATCGAGCCGCACAGCACCGTGCGGCAGCAGGCCTGGGCTTGGTCGGCAGGTTATGGCGTGTTCGTGCTGCTGTGCGGGGCCACGGCCATCTACATCGCGGCGCGCTGGCCGGCGGCGATGCCGGCCGCGACGCAGGCTGGCGACGGTCCGGCCGTGGCGGGCGCCCCGGACACGAAGCCGCGTGTCATCGACCAGCTTCTATGGCTCCTGCTGCCGGCGCTCGGGTCCTGGCTGCTGCTGGCCGTGACCAACCACGTCACGCAGAACGTGGCGCCGGTGCCCTTCCTCTGGGTGCTGCCGCTGTCGGTGTACCTGCTGTCCTTCATCCTGAGCTTCGAGAGCGATCGCTGGTACCGCCGCGCCGTGGTGCTGCCGCTCACGGCGGCGATGCTGGCGCTGTGCGCCTACGGCCTGCAGGACAGCATCGGCTCGAGCCTGCGCACGGGGTTGCCGATCTACCTGGTCGGGCTGTTCCTGCTGTGCCTCTGCCTGCACGGCGAAACGGCACGCCTGCGGCCGGCATCGGCCTACCTGACGCGCTTCTACCTGATGCTCTCGCTGGGCGGTGCGGCCGGCGGCGCGCTGGTCGGGCTCGTGGCGCCGCATGTGCTGCCCACCTTCTACGAGCTGGGCATCGGGCTGGTGCTGTGCGCGCTCGCGGCGGCCCTGGTGTGGCGGCACCGGCGCACGGGGGTGCTGGCATCGCTGGCGATGGCCGCCTGCTGCGGCTGGTTCCTGGCCGAGGAGCTGCGCGACGACGCGCGCGCCAGGCGCATGGACCGCAACTTCTACGGCGCGATGAAGGTGGTCGACTCCGGCATCCTGCCCGACGACCGGGTGCGGCGCCTCTACCACGGCGCGACGCTGCACGGCGAGCAGTACCTGTCGCCCGCGAACCGCCGCTGGCCGGGCTCCTACTACAGCAGCAGCTCGGGCATCGGCCGTGCGATCGAGGCGGCGCCGGCCGGCCCGCGGCGGGTCGGGCTCATCGGGCTGGGCGCGGGCACGCTGGCCGCCTACGGCCGGCCGGGGGATGTCTACCGCATCTACGAGATCAACCCGCGCGTCTTCGAGCTGGCCGACACGGAGTTCAGCTACCTGCGCGACAGCGAGGCGCGCATCGAGCGCGTGCTCGGCGATGCCCGCCTGGCACTCGAGCGCGAAGCGCCGCAGGGCTTCGACGTGCTGGCCGTGGACGCCTTCTCGGCCGACTCGGTGCCGGCGCACCTGCTGACCGTGCAGGCCATGGACATCTACCTGCGCCACATGAAACCCGGCGGCGTGATCGCCTTCCACGTGTCCAACCGCTACCTCGATCTCGATGCCGTGGTGGCGAAGCTCGCGCAGGTGCGCGGCCTGCACACCGCGTTGATCGACGACGACCCGGCCGCGGTCGATGCCGAGCGCAGCATCTGGATGCTGGTGGCGAGCGACGCGCAGGCCCTTCAGCGCGAGCCGGTGCGCAGCGTCGCCACGCAAGCCGAGCCGGCCGCGGACCTGGCGCCGTGGACCGACGATTTCAACAACCTGTTCAGCGTTCTCAGGTAATGAAAAAGCCCCGACGGAGTGTCCGCGGGGCTGGATCGGGGAAGGCCGCGACGCTCAGGCCGCTGGCTTGGCCGAGAGGCATTCCTTCATGAAGGCCTTGCGCTCGTCGCCCTTGAGCGTCTTGGCCTTCGGGTCGGCGTTGCAGGTCTTCATCTTGTCCTGCTGCGTCACCGGCTTGGCCGAGAGGCAGGTCTTCATGAAGGCCTTGCGCTCGTCGCCTTTCTTGTCGGCGGCGTCCTTGTTGCAGGTGGCCATCTTGCTCTGCTGGGCCGTCGGGGCCTTGTCCTGCGCGTGCGCGGCGCCGATGGAAAGACAGGCGGCCATGGCCATCAGGGGGAGAAGCTTCTTCATGGTGTGATGTCCTCGGGGTGGGTTGTGAAGGCAGCCCCGGCCGGGGCCGCCCATGCTAACGGGCGCGCCTGACCGCCGGATGACCGCTGCCCCGGGGGCCCGGTTTGCCCCCGGTAAAATCCCGCGATGCTATTGGTCAAACAGGCGCTGCTCGAGGCGCTCGCGAACACGCTCGAATCCCTCTCCCCCGGCTCCGGCTCCAAGGCGGTCTTCGAATCGCCCAAGGTCGCGGCCCATGGCGACCTCGCCTGCACGGCCGCGATGCAGCTCGCCAAGCCGCTCGGGCGCAAGCCGCGCGAGCTCGCCGAGGACATCAGCGCCGCGCTGCGCGCCACGCCCGCCTTTCAGCAATGGGTCGATGCGGTCGAGATCGCCGGCCCTGGCTTCCTCAACATCCGCCTCAAGACCGTGGCCAAGCAGCAAGTGGTGCGCGAGGTGCTCGCCGCCGGCGAGGCCTTCGGCCGCGAGGCGGACAAAGGCGAGAGCGAACGCGTGCTGGTCGAGTTCGTCTCCGCCAATCCCACCGGCCCGCTGCACGTGGGCCACGGCCGCCAGGCTGCGCTGGGCGACGCCATCTGCAACCTGCTCGCCACGCAGGGTGCGCGGGTGTATCGCGAGTTCTATTACAACGACGCCGGCGTCCAGATCCAGACCCTGGCCACCAGCACCCAGCTGCGCGCCAAGGGCTTCAAGCCGGGCGATCCGCAATGGCCCGAGCAGGCCTACAACGGCGAGTACATCGCCGACATCGCCGAGGACTTCAAGGCCAAGAAGACAGTGCGCTCGGACGACCGCGAATACACCGCCAGCGGCGACGTGGAGGACATCGATTCGATCCGCCAGTTCGCCGTGGCCTACCTGCGCCACGAGCAGGACCTGGACCTCAAGGCCTTCCAGGTGCGCTTCGACAACTACTACCTGGAGTCCAGCCTCTACACCAGCGGCCGGGTCGAGGCCACGGTGAAGAAGCTCGTCGAGGCCGGCAAGACCTACGAGCAGGACGGCGCGCTGTGGCTGAAGTCGACCGACTACGGCGACGACAAGGACCGCGTGATGCGCAAGAGCGACGGCAGCTACACCTACTTCGTGCCGGACGTCGCCTATCACCTCGCCAAGTGGGAGCGCGGCTTCCACAAGGTGGTGAACATCCAGGGCACCGACCACCACGGCACGATCGCGCGCGTGCGCGCCGGCCTGCAGGCGGCCAGTGAATTCGACAAGCTCGGCATCCCGCCCGGCTACCCCGACTACGTGCTGCACACCATGGTGCGCGTGATGCGCGGCGGCGAGGAGGTCAAGATCAGCAAGCGCGCCGGCAGCTATGTCACGCTGCGCGACCTGATCGAGTGGACCAGCACCGACGCGGTGCGCTTCTTCCTGCTGAGCCGCAAGCCCGACACCGAGTACACCTTCGACATCGACCTTGCGCTGGCGCAGAACAACGACAACCCCGTCTACTACGTGCAGTACGCCCATGCGCGCATCTGCTCGGTGCTGGCGGCCTGGGGCGGGGACGCGTCCGCACTTGCGCAGGCGGAGCTTTCGCCGCTCGAGAGCCCGGCCGCGCAGTCGCTGCTGCTGATGCTGGCCAAGTACCCCAACATGCTGGCCGCCGCGGCCCAGGACTTCGCGCCGCACGACGTCACCTTCTACCTGCGCGAGCTGGCCGCGGCCTACCATAGCTACTACGATGCCGAGCGGATCCTGGTCGACGACGAGCCGGTCAAACTGGCCCGCCTGGCGCTGGTCGCCGCCACCGCGCAGGTGCTGCACAATGGCCTCGCGATTCTCGGCGTGAGCGCGCCGCGCAAGATGTGATTGCTACCCTCACCATGACTCAAAGACGACAACGCGGCAACATCGTCATCGGCCTGATCATCGGGCTGGTGCTGGGCCTCGGCGTGGCACTGGGCATTGCGGTCTACGTGACCAAGGTGCCCATCCCCTTCATGACCAAGACCCAGCGCGGCGGCCCCGAGCAGGACGAGGCCGAGGCGCGCAAGAACCGCGACTGGAACCCGAACGCCCCGCTGGCCGGCAAGGCCGGCGCCGTGCGTCCGCCAGAGCCGCCGGCCCCGCCCGCGGTGCCACCGCCTTCTGCCGCCGCGCCGGGCATGCCGCAGACCGCGCCGGCCCCGGTGGTGGTGCCGCCCGCCGCTCAGCAGCAGCAACAACAACAGCAACAACGCGCGGCGCGTCCGCCCGTGCCGGCCGAAGCCAACGCAGTGCCTCCGTCGAACGACCCGATCGGCGATCTCGCGCGCTCCCGTTCGGGCGCCGGCGCCGGCACCACCACGGCCGCCGCCCCGCCCAGCAGCAGCGACCCGTTCATGTACTTCGTGCAGGCCGGCGCCTTCCGCACCCCCGAGGACGCCGAGACGCAGCGCGCCAGGCTCTCGCTGATGGGCGTGGAGGCACGCGTCACCGAGCGCGAGCAGGCCGGCCGCACCGTCTACCGGGTGCGTGCGGGGCCTTTCAACAAGAAGGAAGATGCCGACCGGCTCAAGGAACGACTCGACGGCGGCGGCCTCGAATCGGCCCTGGTGCGCGTGCAGCGCTGAGCCTTCGTCTTTTCATGCCCGCGCCGTCCCGGGGAACTCCCGGCGCCATGGCGGGCTCTGTCAGCCGCACTGGAGAACCTTACACATGAAACGCCGTGACTTTTCGCTGGCCGCCACCTCGCTGGGGCTGCTTCCTCTGATCACCCCCCCGCAGGCGCACGCGCAGACGCTCGCGCCCAAGGCGGGCACCGACTACGCAGTGCTCGACAAGCGCGTGCCGGTCGATGCGCCGGCCGGCAAGGTCGAGGTGATCGAGTTCTTCTGGTACAACTGCCCGCACTGCAACGCCTTCGAGCCCACGCTCGAGAGCTGGATCAGGAAGCTGCCGCCGCACGTGGCCTTCAAGCGCGTGCCGGTCGCCTTCCAGGCCAGCTTCCAGCCGCAGCAGAAGCTCTACTACGCGCTCGAGGCCATGGGCAAGGTCGACGAATACCAGCGCAAGGTCTTCGCCGCCATCCACCAGCAGCGGCAGAACCTCTCGGGCGAGCAGCAGATCATCGACTGGGCCGCCGCCAATGGCCTCGACAAGGACAAGTTCACCGAGCAGTACAAGTCCTTCAGCGTGGCGAGCAAGATCCAGCGCGCCAAGCAGCTGCAGGAGGCCTACCAGGTGGCCGGCGTGCCCTCCATCGGCATCGCGGGGCGCTGGTATGTGGACGGCGACCTCGCAAAGAGCATGGAGCGCGCCTTGCAGGTCACCGACTTCCTGGTCGGCGAAGCGCGCAAGAGCGCCTGAGGCTGCTCCCCGGCAGGAAGCCCGCTTTGGCGGGCTTTTCATTGCCGGGCCGCCCCAAGATGAAAACGCCCCCTTGGGGGCGCGGCCACGCGAAGTGATGGAGCGGGTGGGCCATTTTTCATCCGGGTGCTCGAAGTCCGGCCCCTGAGGACGCATACAATCCCCAGCAAGTTTCGTGCCTTTATGACTTCGTTCGCAATTCCCCCCCGCCCCAATCACTTCTGTCGTGCTTTCGTATTCGCCTTGATGCTGGCCGGGCTCGTTCCCCTGGCGCAGGCCGAGAAGGCCGACCGCACCAAGCCGATGAACATCGAGGCCGATGCGATGCGCTATGACGATCTCAAGCAGACCAGCGTGTTCACCGGCAACGTGGTGGTGACCAAGGGCACGATCATCATCCGCGGCGCGCGCATCGACGTGCGGCAGGACCCCGAGGGCTACCAATACGGCGTGGTCACGGCGGCGCCGGGCAAGCTGGCCTACTACAAGCAGAAGCGCGATGCCGGCACCGACGAGTGGATCGAGGGCGAGTCGGAGGTCATCGAATACGACAGCCGTGCCGACAACGTGAAATTCATCCGCCGCGCCGTGATGCGCCGCCTCTACGGCGCCACCGTCAACGACGAGAGCAGCGGACCCCTGATCGTCTACGACCAGAGCAACGACACCTTCACCGTCAACGGCTCCCCGCTGCCGCCCAACGCGGGCGTCGCGACGCAGGGCGGGCGCGTACGCGCCATCCTCACACCCAAGCCGGCCGCTTCGGCGCCGGCGCCCGGCGCCCGCCCGGCCGCGGCGCCTGCCGCGGCACCGGCGAGCGGCAGCGGCCTGCGCTCGACCACCACGCTCGGCGGGGAAGAGCGCAAGTGAGGGCGGACCCGGGCATGGCCAGCGGCTCCAGCGACACGACGACTGGCAGCCGCCTCGAGGCGCGCGGCCTGCAGAAGACCTACGGCAGCCGCAAGGTGGTCAAGGACGTCTCGCTGGGCGTCGACAAGGGCGAGGTGGTCGGCCTGCTGGGCCCCAACGGCGCCGGCAAGACCACCTCCTTCTACATGATCGTCGGCCTGGTGCGGGCGGATGCGGGCGAGATCAGCATCGACGGCGTGCCGATCGCGCACATGCCGATCCACCGCCGCTCGCGCATGGGCCTGAGCTACCTGCCGCAGGAGGCCTCGATCTTCCGCAAGCTGACGGTCGAGGAAAACGTGCGCGCGGTGCTCGAACTGCAGCGCGAGCCGAACGGCGACGGACGGCCGCTGCCGCTGTCGAAGCAGCGCATCGAGGAGCGCCTGAGCGAGCTGCTGCACGACCTGCGCGTGGACCACCTGCGCGATTCCCCCGCGCTGGCGCTGTCGGGCGGCGAGCGGCGGCGTGTCGAGATCGCGCGCGCGCTGGCCACCCAGCCGCGCTTCATCCTGCTGGACGAGCCCTTCGCCGGCATCGACCCGATCGCGGTGATCGAGATCCAGCGGATCATCAACTTCCTGAAGGAGCGCGGCATCGGCGTGCTCATCACCGACCACAACGTGCGAGAGACGCTGGGCATCTGCGATCACGCATTCATCATCAGTGACGGGCATGTGCTGGCACAAGGCACGCCCTCGGAGATCGTCGACAACGCCGAGGTCCGGCGCGTCTACCTCGGCGAGCATTTCCGGATGTAGAGATGAAGCAAGGGCTCTCGCTGCGCGTCTCGCAGCATCTCGCGCTGACGCCGCAACTCCAGCAGTCGATCCGGCTGCTGCAGCTGTCGACGCTCGAGTTGAGTCAGGAGGTCGAGCAGATGCTCGACGAGAACCCTTTCCTCGAGCGCGCAACCGAAGAGGCGCCGCGCGAGGAGTTCGGGCTCGAATCGGCCGACGCGCCGGTGCGTGACGACGACCGCCAGGGCGACGCCGAGGCCGAGTTCGTGGCCGGGCCGGCAGCGGCGTCACTCGACAGCCCGCCCGCCGCGGCCGCCGACAGCGAGACGCCCGCAGCCACCGAAGGTCCTGAGGGCGAGCCCGACTGGGAAGGCGACGGAACGATCGACCTGGCGCCCGATGACAGCGAATGGGGTGGCGACGCCCCCGCGCGCAACAGCGGCACCGGCGACGAGCGCCCCGATGCGACCGAGCTCGCCAGCAGCCAGGAGTCGCTGCAGTCCTTCCTGCATCGCCAGGCACTGAGCCTGCGCCTGGAAGAGAACGACCGCGCCGCGCTGCGCTTCCTGATCGAGTCGCTCAACGACGACGGCTACCTCGAGGACTCGCTGCCGGCCCTGGCCTCCGGCCTGGCAGGCAACGACAACGACCAGTTCGACGAGCTGGTGCACCACTTCCAGGTCGCGCTCGGCCTGCTGCAGAGCCTGGAGCCGCTCGGCGTCGGTGCGCGCAGCCTGGCCGAGTGCCTCACCATCCAGCTGCGCGCACGGCAGGACGAGGACCACACCGAGGAAGAGAAGCAGGTGCGCAGGACCGCCATCGCGGTCTGCAAGCAGCCGATGGAGCTGCTCGCCAAGCGCGACTTCAAGCGCCTGGCCACGCTCACCCGCAGCAACGAGGACGAGGTGCGCGCCGCCCTGCAGCTGATCGCGCGGCTGGAGCCCAAGCCCGGGCGCCGATTCGCCAACGTCGAGCGCAACATCGTCATCCCCGACGTGATCGTCACGCGCATCGGCCACGGCACCAGTGCCAGGTTCCGCGTCATGCTCAACCCCGAGGTGATGCCGCGGCTGCGCGTGCACGACATCTACGCCGGCGCGCTGAAGGCGCACAAGGGCGAGGGCAGCCAGGCGCTGTCGCAGCGGCTGCAGGAGGCGCGCTGGTTCATCAAGAACATCCAGCAGCGCTTCGACACCATCCTGCGCGTGTCGAACGCGATCGTGGAGCGGCAGAAGAACTACTTCGTCCACGGCGAGCTCGCCATGCGCCCGCTGGTGCTGCGCGAGATCGCCGACGAGCTGGGCCTGCACGAATCCACCATCAGCCGCGTGACCACCGCCAAGTACATGTCCACGCCCTACGGCACGGTCGAGCTCAAGTACTTCTTCGGCTCGGCGCTGGGCACTGAAACCGGCGGCAATGCCTCCAGCACCGCGGTGCGCGCACTGATCAAGCAGTTCGTGAGCGCCGAGGATGCGAAGAAGCCGCTGTCGGACAGCCAGGTTTCCGAGATGCTCAAGGAACAGGGCATCGAGTGCGCGCGCCGCACGGTGGCCAAGTACCGCGAGGCGCTGCGCATCGCGCCTGCCAACCTGCGCAAGGCCTTGTAGCGATGCGTGCGCGCCCAAGCCGCTGGCCGCAGTGGGTGCGCCTGGGCTTGGCATTGGCGGTGGTGCTCTTCCTGGCCAGCGGCTGCGCGATGCTGCCTGCCGAGTTCGAGCGCACGCCTTCCAGGGCAGTGCCGCTGTCACCCGACACCGCGCTGGGCCGCATCGCGAAAAGCTCGCAGCCCGACGCCGACCTGAGCGGCTTCCGCCTGCTGCCCAGCGGCGATTTCGCGCTCCACACCCGGCTCGAGCTGGCACGCCGGGCCCAGCGCACGCTGGACGTGCAGTACTACCAGATCCACGACGACGAGACCGGCCGCTACCTGCTGCGCACGCTGCGCGACGCCGCCCGGCGCGGCGTGCGCGTGCGCCTGCTGATGGACGACCTCTACACCTCGGGCGCGGACGAACTGCTGCTGGCCCTGGCCGCCACGCCCAATGTCGAGCTGCGCCTGTTCAATCCCTTCCCCGCCAGGCGCGGCGGCATGCTCGGGCGCTTCTCGGCCTCGCTGCTCGACTTCAGCCGCGTCAACCGGCGCATGCACAACAAGCTCTTCATCGCCGACGGCGCGATGGCAGTGGCCGGCGGTCGCAACATCGGCAACGAATACTTCACCCAGACGGCCGGCGCCAATTTCATCGACCTCGACACCTTCGTCGCGGGCGCGCTGATCCCGCGGCTGGCCAGCCTGTTCGACCAGTACTGGAACAGCGAGTACGTGCGCCCCATCGAGACCGTGGTCGCATCCGCGGTGCCGCGCGAGGAACGCCAGCGCCGCTTCGAGTCGCTGAGCGGTCCGCAGACCACGCCGCCCCCGCGCCCGCCCGCACCCAACGACCTGCTGGGCTACAGCCCGATCATGGAGGACATCAAGGCCGGCAGGCTGGACCTGATCTGGACCCGCGCGGAGGCCTACGCCGACTCGCCCGAGCGCGTGATCGGCAAGCAGGTGACCTATGGCGGCATCCCGCTGCTGGATGTCGACAGCGTGCGCTACAACTTCATCGAGCAGATCCGCCGCGGGCGCTCCGACGTGACCATCGTCTCGCCCTACCTGATCCCCGGCAAGGGCGGGCTGGACGCGATGCGCGAGGTGCGCGGGCGCGGCATGAAGATCAGCGTGGTCACCAACTCGCTGGCCGCCACCGACGAGCCGGTGGTGCACACCGGCTACCGGCGCTACCGCGAGGACATGCTCAAGCTCGGCGTCGAAATCTACGAGCTGAGCTCGCAGCGCACCCGGCGCAGCGTGCGCCTGGGCCTCTTCGGCACGCAGATCGGGCGCCTGCATGCCAAGTCGGCGGTGATCGACGGGCGCACCCTCTTCGTCGGCTCGATGAACTTCGATCCGCGCTCCGACGTGCACAACACCGAGATCGGGCTGATCATCTTCAGCCCCGAGATGGCGCAGCAGGTGCTCAAGCTGATCGAGGTGCTCAAGCAGCAGGGTGCCTACAAGGTGCGCTTCGCACCGGGCACCGAGCGCATCGAATGGGTCAGCGAGGAGGCCGGCGTCGAGCAGGTGCTGACCAGCGAGCCCGACTCCACCCTCTGGGACCGGGTGATGCTCGAGATCCTGGCGCCGCTGGCGCCGGAGAGCTTGTTGTAGAGAAGGCCGAGGGGGTCGCAACCTGCGACCAGCTGCCGGAGTGAAGCCTTCCGAACAGCCTGTCTTCTCGGGCTCAGCTCGGCCCGCCCGTGATGTTCACTGCCTCCACCTGCACCAGCAGCCGCACCTTGTCCTCGAAGCCGAAGGGAATGCCCCAGCTGATGCCCCAGCTGCTGCGTTCCACCGTCGTCTCGAAGTCGCCGCCGCAGACCTGCCGCTTGATCAGCGGGCTCAGGTAGCAGCCGAAGCGGTTGGCCTTGAGCTTCACCGGCCGGGTCTGGCCCATCATCGTGAGCGAGCCCTCGACCTCGGTCACCTTGTCGCCGCTGAAGTCGATCTTGTCGGCCACGAAGCGGGCGACCGGAAACTCGGCGACGTTGAAGAAATCCTTGCTCAGCACATGACGGTTGAGCAGGTCGACGCCGGTGTTGATGGAGCCGATGTCCATCGTGATGTCGATCTTGCCGCCCTTGCCCGTGGCGTCGATCTTGATCGTGCCGTCCTTGGTGCTGAAGCGTCCGCGGTTGGTGGTGGTGCCGTAGTGGCCCATCTCGTACATCACGAAGGTGTGCGTGGGGTCGACCACGTAGGTCGCGCCCTTGACCGGCCCGCCGGCGGGCAGCGCGGCCATTTCCGGCGCAGTCTGCGCGGCGGCGAGGGCGGCGCCGGCCAGCAGCGCGGCGGCGGCAACGGACTTGATCATCTTCATGGCGGTGGATGCGTGCATGGCAAGGTCAGAGTGGACGCAGGCCCGTCAGGACCAGCTTGAAGCGCACCTGCACTTCGTCGCCGATCATCGCGGTGTCGGCCCATTCGCCCTCGCCCACCTTGAAGGCGAGGCGCTGGATCGTAAAGCTTCCGGCGGCGGTCGAGCGGTCCGCGGACTGGGTGATCGTCACCGGCACCACGAGTTCCTGCGTTCGGCCCTTGATGGTCAGCCGGCCGGCGATCTCGAACCGGCCGCCGCCCAGGCTCTTGATCGCGCTGGACTGGAAGCTGGCCCTGGGAAAGCGCGCGGTGTCGAACCAGGGCGCCTTGGGCAGCTCGGCGTCGCTCTGCGGCACGCCGAGCGTGGCGCTCGCCATGTCGATCTCCAGCGCCACGCTGCCGCCCTCGGGCTGCTTCGGGTCGAAGGCGACCTGGGCATCGAACTTGCGGAACTGGCCCTCGACCGGCACGCCCATCTGCTTGCTGACGAACTCGATCTGGCTGTGGCCGGGCACGAGCTGGGCCATGGGCCCGGTGCCGGCCATGGCGGCGGCCGAAGCAAGGATCAGCGCGGCCGCGCACAGAACGCGCCACGCGGGGCGAAGAAGGCTCATCGGGCGTGCCCCTGGTGCGAGAACGGCCACATGCGGTCCAGCAGGCCGTCGCGGTCGACGAAGTGATGCTTGAGCGCCGCCGCGGCGTGCAGGAGCACCACGGCCCCCAGGGCGAAGGCGCTGCCCTGGTGCAAGGGCTTCAGCACCGCCTCGGCGAAGGCCTTGTCCACCGGCACGAAGTCCGGCAGCGGCACCAGGCCCAGCCAGACGACCGGAAAGCCCAGCGCCGAGCTGTAGGCCCAGCCGGCCAGCGGCACCGCGAAGAACAGCAGGTACAGCAGCAGGTGCGTGCCGCGGTGCGCCACCAGCTGCCAGCCGGGCATCGCTTTCGCGATGCAGGCCGGCAACGGGGGCGGCGGGCGCGACAGGCGCCACAGCAGCCGCAGCGCCGTGAGCCCCAGGATGGCGATGCCCGCCCACTTGTGCCAGTTGAAGAGCTTGAGCCGCAGCGGCGAGAAGGGCAGGCCGCTCATGTAGACGCCGACGCTGAAGGAGGTGACGATCATCAGCGCGAGCAGCCAGTGCAGCGCCATCGCGACCGGGCCGTAGCGGCGGGCGGGAACGCGGTGGGCGACTGCAGCCTGGGGATTCAGCGGCTCGGCGGGCATGGCCGGAGCATAAGGCCACCGGCGCGCTGCCCCGCCCCGCTACGGACCTCGCGACTCCCCGGAAGCCCTGACCCGAAAAGCGCTCAGAAGGCCACGGAAGCCGGCTCGGGACCGATCGGCACGCCGCTCGGTCCGGCGTTGAAGTTGGTGAACTGCCATTCGGGGGTCTGGCCGACGCCCGGCTTCGACCAGTCGCACACGCCCAACGGGAACACGGCCGCCAGGCGCGCGAGTTGCGCCCCGCTGAATGCGACGCCTGCGTAGTCGGGGCTGGTCGGCACCAGCGGCTTCAGTTGGCATTGATAGATGTCCTCAGCCGTCGGTCCGCCCGCGACCCGCCGCGGCGACAGGGTCGGCTTCAAGGGACAGGCCGGATCGGTCAACGCGAGTTCGGCGGCCAGGTCGGCTTCGGTGACGCCGCTCGTCGTGAAGCACCCGTCCTTGACGTCGGAAGGCTTGTTGCTGATGACCTTTGCCTCTAGCGGCGCGTCGCCGGCGTCGTTTTCGATGGCCGAGAGCCAGCGATCCATCATCTTGAAGGACTGGGCGGTCAGGGCGGCGCCCGTCACGGTATTGCTTCCGCGCATCACATGGTTGGCGTGATGGCCGTTGGCAGCATCCAGGCGCGCACGGGCTTCGTAGCTGCGCCATGTCATGTGGATGTCCGCACCTCGCTCGGGCCGCAGGTCGATGATGGGTACCTTCGCGAGGTTCCTTGCGTTGCTGTGCAGCCCGCTGCGGTAGATCTGCGGCAGAAGATCGGGCACTGCCCGGAAGCGCGGCGCCGGGATCGTCGGCGCCGCGGGGTCGCCCCCGGTCCAGGCCATGTCGGCCGTGTAGGCCCCGACGCTCTCGTTGAGCTGGACGAACTGCTCGGCCGATATGGCACCGTCCTGCAGCGCCTTCAGCCCGTACTGCACACCGGTGTTGTCGTAGGGAAGCCTCGGCTTCACGCTGCCGTCGATGTCCGTCACGGTACCGAAGATCGCAATCATCATGTCGTGGATCGAGCACCGGACGCCGTTCGGCCGCGTGCCGGGCACATAGACCAGCGATGCCGGGAATCCCGGACCGCAATTGGCCGGTCGCGTCGGATCCTGCGGGTTGATGAACGAGTTGATCCAGGTCTGGCAATAGGTCGTCGGATGGCCGTTGATCGCGGCGCGCGCGCTGTCGCCCAGCGCGCTTCCGTTGGGTGTCTGGTAGTAGCGCCCCAGCAGCCCGCAGTCACGGGTCTCGATCCAGGTGGACACCGCGTCCGGATAGCTCACGCCCGTCTGCAGCCCTTGCAGCAATCCAGGCATGACCGACGCGATCACCGTCTGCATCATCGAGCCGCCGGAGCCGCCGTCGGACATGGTGTAGCGGATTTCTCCGTAGGTATCGATGATGTGCTCCTTGACCATCATCATGTTTTCGGCGGCGAGCAGTTCGTTGTTGTTGTCGTTGTGGTTGGTGAGCTGAGCGTTCGCAACCATGAAGCCTGCGGCCAGCGCATTCGCGTCGAACACGGACGTGCCGGGCGACTGCTGAAAGCGATTGCCGGACGCCGATGCGCCGAACTTCCAATGAAGCTTTCCGTTCCAGGCCTTCTGCGGGGACCAGGGTGCCCACGGCTGTGCGGGATCGAAATAGGCGAGGATGCTGTACATCCCGCGTCCCATCGTTCCGAGTTCGAGCCGCAGCAGGCGCTTGGCGACCTGGCCCCTGTCGTTGGTGAAGTCGGCGATGTCGGCATCCGCCGGCCGGGCCGCGGGCTGGTACTCGACGAAGCACGGGTCTGCGCCGGTCGTCGTGTACGTGCACGCGGTCCCCTGCTTTGCCTTCGGCTGGTAGTAGTAGAAGAATTTGGTGGGCGCGTTGCACTTGTCATCGGTCGGGTCGGCCCCGAGCCCGTTGACCCGGGTGGTCACGCTGTCCGAGAGATTCGTGCCTTCGACGGCCAGGTTGATCGCCCTGCCGTCGGCTGTCGCGCAGATCCACGGCTTGACCTGGACCCCCGCGAACACCGGGCCCCCGCGCTCGTGGTTCGTGATGACGAGCTTCGCGCCCTTCCCGTTGCCGCCCGTTGCGGCAACCGTGTTGGCGCCCGGCTTGAGTCCGGAGACCACGCCGAGCATGCGCCCGTCGGCACGGACAGCAAACTGGGACGTGACGTCGGTGCCGCCATTGAGATCGACCTTGATGCCTGTCGCGCTGGCCCCCTCCGGCAGGACGATCTCGATAAGTGCATCGCCGTCACTTATCAGGTCGGCTCGATTCGACACCGTCTTGACGGCGGTCGGTGCGGCGGCGACGGGAGCGGATGGAGGCGGAAAAAAGCCGCCGCCATTGCCCGATCCGCCGCCACAGGCGGCAAGCAGCGCGGCGAAGGCGAGTGCCAACGATGCCCGCAAGTGCGACAGGAACGGTCTCATGCTGTGTCTCCTCTTGACGTTGCGCAGCTCACCGGTGACGAACTGCTCCCGGCATTGGAGCCACGTGTACCGGCGCTGACTGTTGTCGCGCGAACATTTCAAGGGGAAGTCCCTAGCGGAGGCGCTTGGCGTTTACACCGGTGCAAGCCGTAGTGAGAATGACTGGAGTACAAACCGCATGCCTCCAGACCCCATGCCATTCGAAGGAAGCGCCGAACTCTCAAGTGCACTCCGGGACGCCAGCTGGGCCCATGGGCTGTCCGAGGCCGACCTCGCCGCCGTGGAGCAGAGCGTGCACGAGCGGCGGTTCGCCGCAGGATCGATCGTGATCCGCAAGGGCGAGCCCTCGGACCACTGGATCGGCGTCGTGAGCGGCATGGTGAAGGTCGACACCATGGAGGAGGACGGGCGAAGCACCACCTTCATCGGGGTGTCTCGCGGCGGGTGGCTCGGGGAGGGTTCGGTGCTCAAGAGCGAGTTGCGACCCTACGAAGTCGTGGCATTGCAGGAAAGCCGGATTGCCTTCATGCCTCGCAGGACTTTCATGTGGCTTTACGACACCAGCCTTTCGTTCAACCACTTCCTCATCTCGCAACTCAATGCTCGACTCGGCCAGTTCATTTCGGTCGTCGAGCGGGCCCGCATGGGCGATACCTCCGCGCAGGTTGCCTTCGGGCTCGCCAGCTTGTTCGATCCGCTGCTCAATCCGTCGGCAGGCCGGAAGGTTCGCATTTCCCAGGAAGAACTCGGAAAGCTCTGTGGACTGTCGCGTCAGGTCGTCAGCAGCGGACTGCATCGCCTGCAGCAAGTCGGCTTGATCGCCGTCGAGTACGGGCAGATTCGCGTGATCGACATTTCCGGGCTGAACAAGGTTGCTGGAATCGCGGGCTGACGTGTTCAGCTGACGGCCCACCATGCCCGCGCGGCTTCTCGATGAAGAAGGCAAGCGCTCGGCCTACGCACTAGCCGATGCTCCAGCGCGCGATCAGCAGCAGGCCCGGGCCCAGCACCAGCAGCAGGACGAGCGGCACGACCAGCCACGGTGCGTCGTGCTGCTCTTTGTCTTCCATGGTGTTCATGGCGATCTCCCTTCGACTACGGACGCTCAGAAGGTGGCAACCGCTTCATCCGGCACCGGCTCGGCCCCGCGCAGCACCTCGCTCGCGGCGGGGACCGAGGAATTCCAGGGATCGGCGACCATGAGCGGCGCGGCCGTGGATGCGTCGGCGTGGCTTGCCCCCGCCTCCCAGGAGCCGAGCAGGACCATTGCCCCCAGCAGCGCCACCGCGAGCGTCGCGGAGAACAGCAGTTGCGGCATCCGGGACCGCAGGCGGGCCGGCCGGTTGACGAAGACGGTGTGCGGGTGCGGGTGCGGATGCGGCTGCATGACGGTTCCTTCCTTGCTCATCGAGATGCGCGACGTGCGCATGCATCCAATCTAGAAAGAAGGCGCGTTCTGAGAAATTCCGCATTCGCGCCCGGGCATCCCGCGTTCGCGGGAGGACCGCGCCGTCGGTGCTCAGGCCGCGGCTGCCGCGGGCACTGTCATCGGCAGGCGCAGCACGACGCAGCAGCCACCGCTGGCCGCCGGGCGCAGCGCCAGCGTGCCGCCCAGGCGCTCGGCGCGTGAACGCATGTTGTGCAGGCCACGGCCGCCCTGCCGGCCGGGCTCGGGGTCAAGGCCGCGGCCGTTGTCCTCGATCTCCATTTCCAGCATCTCGCCCGCGCGCCTCAGCCGCACCTGCACCCGCGTGGCGCGGGCGTGCTTGAGCACATTGGTCAGCGCCTCCTGCGCGACGCGCAGCAGCTGCAGCGCGGCGTGCGGCGAAAGCGTGGCTCCGCTGTCGGGCAGGTCGATGTCCCAGCCGGAGCGCACGCCGGCCGCGATCAGCTGCGCCTCCCAGCGGAACCTGAAGTTGCCCAGGGCCGCGCCCAGGTCGTGCTCGCCGGAGGCCAGCGCGTCCAGCGCCAGCCGCATGTCGGCGATGCAGGCACGCAGCGCGCCGGCGATCTGGTCCTCGTCCATGTCGCCGCGCTCCACCCGCGACAGCGAGGTGAAGAGCTGCGAGCCCAGGCCGTCGTGCAGGTCGCGCATGATCAGCTGGCGCTCCTCCGCGGCGGCATGCTCGCGCTCCAGCGCGGCCAGGCGGGCGTAGTTGTCGGCCAGCGCGCGCTCGCGGTCGGCCACCCGCGTCTCCAGCGTGCGGTTGAGCTCCTCCAGCGAATTCAGGGTGCGCAGGAAGCGCGCCGTCAGCAGCGCGCCCATGGCCACCAGCAGGGTGTTGGAGCCGTAGTGCAGGAGGTGGATGCGGTGGCCGGTCCATTCCGGGAAGAAGCGCCCGAGCAGGCGCGGGTCCCAGGTCAGCAGGTAGTCGTGGATGCCCACCAGCACCGCGAAGGCCATCACGGCCGAGAGCGCGGCAGCCGTCAGCGTGCCGCGGCGCCGCGCATAGACGAAGGCGACCGCGATGATCAGCAGCCCCACGCCCACCATGCCGCCCAGCCACCAGCGCGCGATGGCCTGCTCGGCCTCGAAGCCGCCGAGCGCGAACCACAGCGGCCCCACCAGCCCGTAGGCGACCAGCCCCCGGTCCAGCCACGCTCTGCGTACGGGAGTACCTCCGCCTGCGGCTGCGGTGCGAGCCGCTTCGGGCGGCCGGGCGCCGCTCATCCCCGCGTAGTGCAGCGTGAACACCGCCATCACGATCACGAAGCCGCCGGTGGCGCATTGGTAGAGCACGCGCCACCACTGCCATGCACCGATGGGAAGGGTGTCGATCAGGAAGGTCATGGTTCGAATGGCCCACAGCACCGCCGCCAGCCCGAACAGGCCGTAGAGCGACTCGCCCGGACGGCGCCACCAGATGAAGGCGACGAAGCCGGCCACCAGCAGCGAGACCAGCACCGTGAGCTCGGGCACCGTGCGCACCCAGAACAGGCGCCGGTCGTGCAGCGGCTGGATCTCGTCCTGCGGCCCGATGCTGACCTGCGGGAAGCGCAGCGGATAGTCCCTGGAAGGCGCGGCGCGGATCGCCAGCTCGTTGTAGCCGGGGCGCAGCAGCAGGGCGGGCAGCAGCGCCGTCTGCGGCCGGTAGGTGCGCGCATGGACGGCCGCGCTGCGCTCCGCCACGCTGCCGATCAGGCTGCCGTTGAGCCAGATCTGGCCGCCATCGTAGAAGTAGGGCACATAGACCGCCCATTGCACCTGTCGCGCGGGGTCGTCCGGGTAGTCGAAGCCGATGCGGTACCAGGCGGGCGAGCGCGCCAGCGCCGGGCGCGAATAGCCCGCGTCGTCGGGCAAGGTCACGGGCTGCCAGCCGGCGCCGGGCGGTGGCGGCGTGCGCTCCACCGCCGGCGCCGAGAGCACGACGGCGTGGCGCGGCGACTGCAGCGCCGCCGCGGCGCCGTTCGCGAGGCAGGCCAGGGCCAGGAGGAGCAGCAGCAGCCGGGCCGTCCGCGCGCCCGGGCGGCGCGCGCCGGGCATCACAGAAGCCCCATCTGGCTCGCTTCGTAGACCGCCTCGCCGCGCGAATGCACGGCCAGCTTGCGGTAGATCTTCTTCACATGCGCCACCACCGTGTGCGGCGAGATCTCGGTCAACTCGCCGATGGTCTCGAAGCTCAGGCCCTTGGCGGCCAGCCGCAGGATCTCGGTCTCGCGCTCCGTCAGCGGCGAAGGCGGTGCCTCCCTGGGCGCCGGCTGGGCAGCGGGCGGCGGCGCGGTGCCGATGCGGAAGCGCGCCAGCACCCGCCGCGCGATGCTGGGGCTGATGGGCGAGCCGCCGGCGCGCAGCTCGTGGATGCTGGCGGCGATGTGCCCGGCGCCCGCATCCTTCAGCAGGTAGCCGGTGGCGCCGGCCTCGATCGAGGCCACCACGTGCTGGTCGTCGCCGAACATGGTCACCACCAGCACATCGCACTGCGGATGGCAGCGCGCCGCGTGGCGGATCACCTCCACGCCGTCGATGTCGGGCAGGCCCAGGTCGACCAGCATCACGTCGGGCGGCTGGGCGTCGAGCATCGCGATCGCCGCGCGCCCGGTGCCCACCACGCCCGCGAGGGCGAGGCCCGGGTCGGCGAGCACCGCCTCCGAGAAGCGGCGCATGAACTCGGGTGTGTCTTCGACGATCAGCACGCTGGTGGTCATGGCGGCCCCCTGTTGCAACGCGGCAATGCGAACGCGGGGATTTTCCCACCGGGGTTGCGCCCGGCCATAGCGCAAAGGCGGTACGGGACGCATGGGATACTGGCCGGCATCCCGCTTACATGAACGATCTTTCCCTTTTCCTGCCCTGCGCCGCCGGCGTGGAGGACTTCCTGGCCCAGGAGGTGCACGCGCTGACCGGCCGCGCCGGCGACGAGCTCCTGGTCCTGCGCGGCGGTGTGCGGGTGCGCGCCGACTGGCGCGAGGCCCTGAAGCTCAACCTGCACAGCCGGCTCGCGCAGCGCGTGCTGATCGAGCTGGCCCATGCGCCCTACCGCGGCGAGCACGATCTGTACGACATCGCCGGCAGCGTCGCCTGGGAGCTCTGGTTCACGCCGAAGAACACCTTCAAGATCGAGACCACCGCGCAGCACAGTCCGCTCAAGAGCCTCAACTTCGCCACCCTGCGCATCAAGGATGCGATCGCCGACCGCTTCCGCGCCAAGGCGAACGGCGTGCGGCCCAGCATCGAGACCCAGTGGCCCGACGCGCGCGTCTTCGCGCACCTCGACGCGGAACACTGCACCCTGTACATCGACACCTCCGGCGAACCGCTCTTCAAGCGCGGCTGGCGCCAGGACAAGGGCGACGCGCCGCTGAAGGAGACCCTGGCCGCCGCCATGCTGGCCGCCAGCGGCTGGTGGAACCCCGAGCGCGGCGAGGTCTCGCAGATGCCGCTCTACGACCCGTGCTGCGGCAGCGGCACCATCGTGATCGAGGCCGCGCAGCTGGCGCTGGGCATCGCGCCCGGCGCCCGGCGGCGCTTCGGCTTCGAAAAGCTGCTGCCCTTCCAGGCGCATGTGTGGCAGGGCCTCAAGGCCGAGGCGCAGGCCGCGGTGAAGGAGGCGCTGCCGGGCCCCATCTTCGGCTCCGACGTGTCGCACCGCATGGTCGACTTCGCCGAGCGCAATGCCGAGCGCGCGGGGGTGGCCGGTGCCGTGCAGCTGCGTGGCGGCGATGCGCTGCAGCGCATGCCGCCGGCCGAGGCTGGCGTGATCGTGCTCAACCCGCCCTATGGCGAGCGCATCGAGGTCGGCGGCGTGGCAGGCGGCGGGCGCGGCAGCCGCAGCAGTCGCGAAGAAGGCCAGACCGAAGACGGCGGCGAGTTCTTCGTGCAGCTCGCCAGCCACTGGAAGAAGCACTACGCCGGCTGGACCGCCTGGGTGCTCACGCCCGACCTGCAACTGCCCAGGCGGATGCGGCTCAAGGAGTCCCGGCGTGTGCCGATGTGGAACGGCCCCATCGAGTGCCGGCTGTTCCGCTTCGACATGGTCGCGGGCTCGGCGCGCAGCAAGACGGTTGCATAAAGCACACAGCACGCAAGGAAAACGCGGACTCTCGGTTGACCCTGCCATGTTGCCTTGCAACAATCTCGCATCTTCATTTCGGAGCCTCGTGCGTGGACAGTGCCAGTCGAATCAGTGATGTGACGCGAACCCAGTCGTTTGCGGCATCTTCGGCAACTCAGTAGCGCAGCTCCCATGCGCTGCACGCCGAATACGCCGCAGCGCAAAGCCTGTTACCCGCAGGCGCTTCTTCCTTCTCCGGTCCGCTTCCCGTCGCTGATGCATGCAGCCATCGGTGCGCAGCCGCGCATTGCACGGCCGCAGCTGCCTGGATCGTTCCCGCCGCGGGCTCTTCACTGCGAAGGAGCCTTGTCATGTGCCAACGGACGAACGCCGAAACGCCCGCTCACACGCGTGATCGGGTGACTTCATCGCCCAGCCCCGCCGAGAAGGAAAGCGCCCTGGACCAGGCCCAGTCGCTGGACCGGACCGGCCTGTGGCCCTGCCGCCGCATCCGCAACTTCCTGCTCACTCAGCAGCCCGCGCGAGGCGCGGCGATCAAGTAGCCGCGGGCGCGGCGCACGCAGCAAACCCCTCAGAGGTCGATGCGGTACCGCCACTCGGGCGTGCCGCCCAGCTCAGGCATCTTGATGAACTTCTCGACGAGAACCCCGCCGTTGGCGCAGATCACACGCTGCGATGCCAGGTTGTCGGGACTTGTGGTGATCTCGACATAGGCGAGGCCTTCGGCGCGGGCCTCGTGCAGCATCAGCCCGAGCGCCCGCGTGGCGTGGCCCCGGCCGCTTTTCCACGGCACCACGGCGTAGCCGATGTGGCCCAGGCAGTACGCAGGCAGGGTGTTGCTGCCGCGCTGCCAGCGCAAGGAAATGCTGCCGCAGAACTCGCCATCCCAGATCCAGCGGCGATAGCCGGGCAGTCGGGGCACGACGGTGCCGTCCGGCAGGGCAACAGGCGGCCCCTTGGCGTCGCGGTCGACCATCCCTTCGAGAAAGCGCGCGGGGTCGGCCCGGATCCGCGCCAGGTCCTCGAACCCGGCCGCAGGCCACAGGTTGTTGGGCGACCAGCCGCGCTCGAGCGCCGCAACATAGCTGGAAAGATATTGGCGCGCGGGCCAGACCAGTTCGCTCGCCGCGCAGTCATCCGGATGAGACATGTCGTGAATACTTCGCCTGCGCCGAACTCGACGCCATCGCAGCGCAGCATGCCACGGCCTTCTCAGCTCTGGATATAGCTGCGCAGCTGCTCGATGGTTTCTTCGTGGTCCGCGATGATGTCGTCCATCAGGTCCCGGATGGAGATCATGCCGACCACACGCTCGCCGTCCACCACCGGCAGGTGGCGAATGCGCTTCTGGCTCATCAACGTCATGCACTCGCGCGTGCGGCTGGAAGGCGTCACGGTCATCACGTCGGCCGTCATCAACTCGGCCACGAGCACCTCCTTCGAGTTGCGCCCCTGCAGCGCGACCTTGCGCGTGTAGTCGCGCTCGGAGATCACGCCGACCAGCTTGTCGTGCGTCATCACCATCAGCGCGCCGACCTCGTGGCGTGCCAGCGCCTCCAGGGCGTCGAACATGGTGGCGCCAGGCTCGATGCGCCAGACGGCCGAGTTGCGGCGCTTGAGCAGTTCGGAGACGGGTTTCATGGGTCGCAGCTCCCGGAGTGGGTGGATCGCCACGGCCCACGCAAGGGCCGCGCCAGCACCCATCCTAGACCCTGAAGGCGACATCCTTGGGCAATGCACGGCTGGCGAACGGGGGCATGGGCACGAATGCGACGGCCCGACGGTCTAGCCATTTCGATGGATGGACACCAGCCGCCGCACGCAGCACCATGCGTCGCTCGGCGGGCACCCACCGCCGCCCGAGGAGCTGCGATGCACATTCTGATGAGCAAGGGAAGCACCGGAGAGGACGTCGAACGGCTGCGCCAGGCGCTCGCCAAGGCGCTCGGCGAGGACGCGAAACTGTTCCCCTCGCTCCAGGCCTCGGGCACGCCGATCGATGAAGATTTCGACGCCGCGATCCGCCGCTGGCAGGCCGGTGTCGGCCTGATCGGCGACGGCGTGGTCGGCCCGCGCTGCCAGCTGCTGCTGGACCTCGTCGCGATCGACGCCAACAAGTTCGAGCTCGTGCTCAACGTCGGCCACGTGAGCCGCCTGTTCCCCGCCACCAAGCCGGCCAACATCGCGCGCTATCTGCCCTACATCGAGGCCGCGCTCGGCGTCGCCGAGCTGACGGACCGGGCGATGATCCTGTGCGCCCTGGGCACGATCCGCGCCGAGACCGAAGGTTTCGTGCCTATCGCGGAGGCGCCCTCCAAGTTCAACACGCCGCCGGGCGGTGCGCCCTTCAGCCTGTACGACACGCGCACGGCGCTCGGCAACAGCCGGCCGGGGGACGGCGAGCGCTACCGGGGCCGCGGCTTCGTGCAGCTCACCGGCAAGGACAACTACACCCGCTATGGCCAGCGCATCGGCGTGCCGCTCGACGCGGCGCCGGACCGGGCCAACGCCCCGGAGGTCGCGGCGGTGCTGCTCGCGCTCTACCTCTCGGACAAGGCGACCAAAGCCCGCCAGGCCATCAGCAAGGGCGACTTCGCGCAGGCGCGCCGGCTTGTCAACGGCGGCGTGCATGGCCTCGATCGCTTCAAGGACGTGTTCGAGCGCGCCGCCACGGTATGGCCCGCCCCGCGCGTGGGCGCGGGCGCCGGCCGTCGCGGCACCTCCGCCGCCGAGGAGGAAGCGGCTTCGCGCCGCTCCACGGTCTCCCGCACGCGCAAGGACGCGGCCGACCTGCGCGACCGCCTGTTCCAGCCGAGCGCGATCAGCCTGCCCGACGAATTCCCGCCGGCCGAGGAAGTGCGAGAGTACCTACCGGCCTACGCGCGGGCCGGCCTGATCCTGGACCAGGGCCGCGAAGGCGCCTGCACCGGCTTCGGCCTCAGCTGCGTCATCAACTACCTGCGCTGGGTCAAGTCCGGCCTGCCGGCGAAGATGGACTCGGTGAGCCCGCGCATGCTCTACACGCTGGCGCGCAGGCACGACGAGTACGACGGCGAGAACTACGAGGGCTCGAGCTGCCGCGGGGCGCTCAAGGGCTGGTTCAACCACGGCGTCTGCCTGGAGCCGGACTGGCCCTACCTGCCCGAGAAGGCCAACCCCGCCAACTACGGCTTCGCGACGCGGGCGGCGCAGAACACGCTGGGCATCTATTACCGCATCGACACCCGCTCGATCACCGACGTGCAGGCCGCCATCGCGCAGCACCGCGCGGTCTTCGTTTCCGCCTTCACCCACCCGGGCTGGGACGCGGTCCCGATCACGCCCGCGCCGAAGCACCATGCCGAGCTGCCGCTCATCGCCTTCGATGGCCGACGTTCCGAGACCGGGGGCCATGCCTTCGCCCTCATCGGCTTCAATGCACAGGGCTTTATCGTGCAGAACTCCTGGGGCAAGAACTGGGGCGCCGGCGGCTTCGCGGTGCTGGGCTACCTCGATTGGCTGGCCCACGCGATGGACGCATGGGTGGTCTCGCTGGGCGTGCCCGGGGTGATCGCCGGCCAACTGGCAGTGGGCAGCAGCGGCGCCGCCGGCCTCACCAGCGCCGACTGCAGCAAGTGGTGGGACACCGGCCTGGCCTACCGGCACAGCGTGGTGCTGGGCAATGACGGCCGCGTGAGCCGCTACCTGACGGAGGACGAGCCGCCGCGCAAGCTGCAGCAGCAAGCGTGCGTGCTGCCGGACGACTGGTTCCGCAAGCAGACGGCCGCGCGCAAGCGCCTGGTGCTCTACGTGCACGGCGGCCTCAACAACGAGGAGGAGGCGATCAAGCGCGCCAGCGCCATGGGCCGCTACTTCACCGGCAACGGCTGCTATCCCCTCTTCCTGGTCTGGAAGACGGGCTTCCTCGAGTCGGTGACGAACCTCATCGCCGATGCCTTCCGCCGCGAGCCGGCCCGCGCCGGCTTCGGCGAATGGTTCAGCGAGCAGACCGACCTGCTGATCGAGAAGACCGTCGGCCGCCCGGCAGCGCGGCCGCTGTGGAGCGAGATGAAGGAGAACGCCGGCCTGGCCTTCGCCGAGCGGCGCGGCGGCGACCTGCTGCTGGATGCGCTGCAGGCGCTCTGCGGCAATTGGGGTGCGCAGTTCGAGCTGCACCTGGTCGGCCATTCGGCGGGGTCGATCGCCATCGGCCACCTGCTCTCGGCGCTGGCTGCACGCAAGCGCGCCGGCCGCGATGGCGGCTTGAGCGAGCGCGTGGCTTCGGTCAACCTCCACGCGCCGGCCTGCTCGGTCGCCTTCGCGAACCGCCACTACGCGGGCGACACGGCTGTGATGGAGCGCCTGCACCTGGAAGTGCTCACGGACGAGGTCGAGCGCCGGGACACCGTGGGCCCGATCTATCGCAAGTCGCTGCTGTACCTGGTCTCCAACGCACTGGAGGCCGATCTGCACACGCCGATCCTCGGCCTGGACCGCGTCAATGACGAAGGCGACTCGGGCTGGGACGGCTCTTCCGATACCGGCGAGGCGCTGGCGGTGTGGCGCCAGGCTGCCAAGGCCTCGAAGCTCGAAGCCCGCACCCGGCGCGTCGAGCGCCCGCGCATCGAGGTGGCGCTCGGCGCCGATGGCCAGCCGCTGCTGCAGGCGGCGACGCATGGCGGGTTCGACAACGACATCGGCCTGATGACGCGGACGCTGGAGCGGATCACCGGGGGGAAGCTGGCGCTGCCGGTGGAGGATCTGCGGGGGTTCTGAGGGAGCCACTAGCATCGCCCCATGCGCATCGTCATCGACACCAACATCGCCCTCGACCTGCTGGTCTTCGACGACCCGGGTTCCGCGGCGCTGCTCGCCGCGCTCGAGGCCGGCAAGCTGCAATGGATCGCCACCGCCGCGATGCGCGAAGAGCTGGCGCGCGTGCTCGGCTACAGGCTGGTGGCCGAGCGCCTCGCGCGCAACGGCCGGGATGCCGAGAGCGTGCTCGCGGCCTTCGACCGGCACGTGCAGCCGGTGCACGAGGTGCCGGACCGCGCGCCCTGCTTGTGCAGCGACCCCGACGACCAGATCTTCGTCGACCTGGCGGTCGCGCAAGGCGCGCGGCTGCTCAGCAAGGACCGCGCGCTGCTCGAGATGCGCAAGCAGCTCGCGGCGCTCGACGTCGAGGTCTCGGCCGGATGACCTTCCTGCAGGTTCCGGGTGGAGGCACTTCCTCCCGGTGCCGGCACGTTCAAACGCAGCTCAGTGGCGAGACCTGCGCGGCGGATGCACTGCGCTAGCGACGCGTCGTCGGCGGCGGGTCGCTGCAATACCAGCGCCACAGCAGCCGCGCCACCGCCCGGGAGCGCTGCGTATCCCGGCCCCAGCGCCGCCCCGCCGGCAAATGCCGCAGCCAGCGCATGCGCCGCGCGGCCAAAGCCAGGCGCTCGCGCACCTCGTCGCTCGCATCGGCCAGCGCCGCATGCCAGTGCGTGCCGGCCGCCCCGGACGAGGCGGCGCGCACCAGCATCGCGGTGGAGTGCAGATAGCTGAGCCAGTCGCGCACCTGGCATTCGGCCAAAGGCAGGGTCTCGCCCGGGTCGTCCTCGAAGTCGATGTAGCCGATGGTGCCGTCGGGGCACAGCACCAGGTTGCGGTCGAAGGCCTGGCTCAGATAGGTGCCGTGCGCATGGACGGTGGCAATGGCGTCCAGGCCCTCGCGCCACACCGCCAGCAGGGCGCTCGGGCCGATGGCCGCGGCGTGGTCGAGCCGCTCCTGCAGCACCACCGGCGGCCGGCCGCTTTCGCCGAGGTCGGAGATCAGCAGGCCGTCGGGCTGCTGCGCCAGCACCGCCGGCACGCGCAGGCCGGCGGCGCCCAGCGCACGCAGGCGGCGCGCCTCGGTGGCGATGGCGGCCTCGCCGCCGGGGTTGGGCACCGGCGTCAGCACATCGAGCCGCAGCAGGCCGGCCACCATCGCCATCAAGTGATAGCCCAGCTTGCCGTGCGGCGGGCCGGCCTTCTTGAGCCAGACGCGCTCGCTGCCGAGCCGGTGGCTGGCCACCGCCTTGTGCTGATGCGGCAGCGTGGCGCGCAGGAATTCCGCATAGTCGCCGGGTTCCAGCGGGGGCTCGTTGGTTTCGAGGGGTGCCGGCGCCGATGCCAGGCTCTTGCGCGTCTGCACGCGCGTGCCGCGTTTCACGGAGTTCATGGAGCCAGGACGGTCTGTGCGGGTTCGAGGGCAGAGGACGGTGCTGCTGAAATGACGGGTCTCCGGGAGCTTGCTGCATCATAGAGGGCTGCCGCCCCCCTGCTATGACCACGACGATCCCCTCGCCCTCCCCCGACCAGCCGCCCCTCGGCCCCGAAGACTTCGACGCCCTCGACCAGGCGCTCGACGCCATGCGCGAGCACGACGAGGAAATCCCGCAGTGGGAGTTCTGCGAGGGCTTCATGGCCGCGCTGGTGTGCATGCGCCGGCCCGTCGAGCCCGCGGAGTACTGGCCGGTGCTGCTCGGCGACGGCTTCGTGCCGGCCCGGCACATGGAGTTCGCCTGGCGCTGGAAGCGGCGCTGGCGCGAAACCGAGGAGGGGCTGGACGCCGACGTGCAGTCGCTCGACGACGAGCGCGCCTGGCAGCCCGAGGTGCTGGACACGCGCGGCGCCGTTGCGGCGCTGCCGCAGGAAGAGCGTGGCGAGATCGCCGACGAGGACATCCCTTCCTTCGCGCAGGTCTGGGCCCTGGGCTTCATGTACGCGGTAGAGAACTGGCCCGAGGAGTGGACTCCGCCGCGCGACAAGGAGGCGGCTGCCATCCTCGACGAGGCGCTGAACGCCATCGTCGCCTTGACCGAGAACGACCGCGGCAAGCCCACGCTCTCGATGTACAGCGAGGACGGCCCGCCCAGCGTGAGCCAGCAGCGGGTGGACGACTTCGGCGATGCCATCTGGGCGGTGTACGACCTGCGCCGGCTCTGGCGCAGCCAGGGACCGCGGGTGGAGACCATCCGCAAGGAAGCCACGCCGGGCCGCAACGACCCCTGCCCCTGCGGCAGCGGAAAGAAGTACAAGAAGTGCCACGGTGCCGCGTGACCTGAGCCCGACGCTCCCGGCGCGCAGCGCCTGGGCCATGGTGCTGACGCTGTGCACCGCCTTCGCGCTGAGCCAGGCCTACCGCACGGTGGGCGCCATCATGGCCGGGCCGCTGCAGGCGGAGTTCGGGCTGTCGGCGCAGGCCCTGGGCCTGTTTTCCGGGGCCTTCCACTTCGCCTTCGGCGCCATGCAGCTCTTCATGGGCATCGGCATCGACCTGCACGGCGTGCGGCGCACGGTGCTCACGGCCTTCCCGCTCGCGATCGCCGGCGCGCTGCTGTCCGCGCTGGCGACCAGCTTCCCGCTGCTGATCACGGGCCAGGTGCTGATCGGCATCGGCTGCGCGCCGGCCTTCCTGGTGTGCACCGTGTTCATCGCACGGCACTTCCCGGCGGCGCGCTTCGCCTCGGTCTCGGGGCTGGTACTGGGCATCGGCGGGCTGGGCATGCTGGCGACGGGCACGCCGCTCGCGTGGCTGATCGAGGCGCGCTCCTGGCGCATGGGCTTCGCGGTGTTGACAGCGGCTTCGGCGCTGGCCTGGCTCAGCATCCTGCTGTGGGTGCGCGAGCCGGCGCGCGAGGAAGCGCAGGCGAAGGAACCGCTGCTTGCCGCGCTGCGCCGCTTCGGCGCACTGTTCGCGATGCCGCACACGTTGGGCATCCTGCTGCTCGGCGCCGTGTCCTATGCGGCCTTCATCTCGCTGCGCGGGCTGTGGCTGGGGCCGCTGCTGGTGGAGCGCCATGGCTACTCGCTGGTGCAGAGCGGCAACGTGGCACTGATCGTGTCGGTCGTCTCGCTGTTCGGGCCGCCGCTGTTCGGCCGGCTGGACCGCGACGGACCGGCGCGCCGGCGGCGCATCGTGGCCTGCTGCGCGCTCTATGCGGCGCTGTTCGCCGCCATCGGCATCTTCCACGCGGCCTGGATCGACATTGGCTGCGCCATCCTGATCGGACTGTTGTCCGGCTTCATCGTCTGGGAGTACGCCGACGTGCGGGTGGCCTACCCGGCTGCGCTCACCGGCCGCGCGATGGCGGTGTTCACCATGGCGATGTTCCTCGGCGTGGCGCTGATGCAGTGGCTCACCGGCGTGGCGGCTTCGGTGGCCCAGTCGCAGGGCATCGAGCCTTACACCGCCGTGCTGGCGACCATCGCCGCGCTGCTGGTGGCAGGCTGCGCGGCCTTCGCGTGGCTGCCGGCGCCGCCGGGCGCCGTAGCCCCCAGACGCTAGATCTTGAAGGCGCGCTGCGTTTCCGGCCGCACCAGGTCCACGTAGTCGCGGTGCTTGCGGATATAGCCGGTAATGAACTGGCAGGCCGGGATGACTGCCGTGCCCTGCGCCCGTGCCTCGTCGAGCACATGCCGCGCGATGGCCGAGCCCACGCCCTGGCCCTCGAAGGCGGGCAGCACTTCGGTGTGGGTGAACATCACCGCATTGGCAAGCAGGTTGTATTCGCAGTAGCCCGCGAGCTGCCCGTCGATGGCGGCCTCGTAGCGGTGCTTTTCGGGATGGTTCGTGATGGTGATCGTCATGGTGTGCGCGCCATGTAGGCGGCGAGGTTCTTGGCGGCGCCGGCCCGCACCTTGTTCTTCAGCATCGGCGTCCAGCCCAGGAGCAGGCCGGGCGCGCCGAGCGCCTGGCGCGACCACGCCCAGAAGTCGAAGCGGTCGCGCTGGGTGGCGATAAGCCCCTCGGGCGTGAAGCGGAACTCGGAGTCGATCGCGTTGTCGACGATGCGGCCGGTGGTGCCGAAGCGGTAGTGCGCATCCCAGTGGGCACGGCCGGTGGCGCCCTCGGCC
The DNA here is from genome assembly GCF_051400855.1 of Variovorax stachyos. Taxonomy (NCBI): domain Bacteria; kingdom Pseudomonadati; phylum Pseudomonadota; class Betaproteobacteria; order Burkholderiales; family Comamonadaceae; genus Variovorax; species Variovorax stachyos. The sequence goes on from NZ_JBLFFN010000014.1 coordinate 40,185, forward strand.
TGGACGTCGCGCCAGCTGAGCTTCCACACATCGGCGCCCTTGGCGCGCGTGGCCTCGCACAGCATCTTCCACATCGCGCCGATCTCGCGGCCGTTCTTCAGCGAGAAGGCTTCGTCGTCGAAGCGCGCATCCGGCGCGTAGCAGGCCGCCATGGTGTCGGCGTCGAGCCTGGCGAAGGCCTCGTAGAGGCGCTGGATGGTGGCTTCGTTGGACATGGGCCGCGATCGTAGCCGAGCTAGGGCCTGTCAGCGCCATGCAACAGCGTCAAGAGCGTCGCCAAGGCGTGATGCACCGTGGCTGCCCGCACCGTAGCCCGGTCGCCGCCGAAGCGCCGGCGCTCGGTGTGCACGCGGCCCGCGACCGACCAGCCGAACCAGACGGTGCCCACCGGCTTGTCGGCGCTGCCGCCGGTCGGGCCCGCCACGCCGGTCACGGCCACCGCGATCTGCGCGGCCGACCGTGCCACCGCGCCTTCGGCCATGGCACGCGCGACCGGCTCGCTGACGGCGCCCTCGGCCGCGATCAGCGCCGCATCGACGCCGAGCATCTCGTTCTTGGCCGCGTTGGAATACGTGACGAAGCCGCGCTCGAACCAGTTGCTGGAGCCGGAAAGATCGGTGCAGGCGCCCGCGATCAGCCCGCCGGTGCAGCTCTCGGCGGTGGCGAGCATCCAGCCTTTTCGCTGCAGCAGCTCGGCCAGTTGCGGCAGCAGCGCAGGCGTATCGAATCCGGGTGCGGGAGGAGTGTCGTTCATGGTCATCACCAGCTGCGGAAGAGTGCGATCACCAGCAGCGTGCAGAAGGCAGCCACCAGGTCATCGAACAGGATGCCGAAGCCCGCCGCGCTCCACGACATGGCGGCCGGCGTCGCCCGGCGCTGCTTGAAGAGCTGGTCGGCCCAGGCCACCGGCCCGGGCTTGGCGGCGTCGAAGAGGCGAAACAGCGCGAAGGCCACCAGCTGGGCCAGCAGGCCGGCCGGCGTCACGAGCCACAGCACCAGCCAGAAGCCGGCGACCTCGTCCCAGACGATGGCGCCGGGGTCGGCAATGGCCATGTGGCGTGCCGTCACGGTGCAGGCCCACCAGCCGAGGGGCAGCGAGGCGAGGATGATCCATCCGAGCGCGCCCGCCGGAAGCCAGCGCTGCATGAGCACGAAGGCGGCCCAGGCCCAAAGCGTGCCCACGGTGCCGGGCGCGCGCGGTGCGAGGCCGGCGCCGAAGCCCAGCGCGATCAGGTGCGCGGGGTGGGCGAGCATGAAGCGCAGCGTGGGGCGCCTCAGGGGCGGGCTCGGCAGGGTGCCGGAGGGAGAAGCGGATTGCATGGAGCGACAGTGTCGCCCAAGATGCGCGCTGGCATCGATCGCGCACACCCACTCACGCCGGAGGCCGCCCCATGACGCCCAGCCCCATCGAGACGGACTACCTGATCGTCGGCACCGGCGCGACGGCCATGGCCTTCGTGGACACGCTGCTGTCCGAGTCCGATGGACGTATCGTGATGGTCGACCGGCACCACCGGCCCGGCGGGCACTGGAACGATGCCTATCCCTTCGTGCGGCTGCATGCGCCGTCCGCGCTGTATGGCGTCGACTCGCGCAAGCTCGGCAGCGGCTCCAGGGACAGCGCGGGCCTCAATGAGGGCCTGCACGAACTGGCCAGCGGCGCCGAGGTGCTGGACTACTACGAGCAGGTGATGAACCAGCGCTTCCTGCCCTCGGGCCGGGTGCGCTATTTCCCGATGTGCGAGGGCGAGATCGGTACCGGCGGCGAGCACCAAGTCCGCTCGATCCTGAGCGGGCGGAGCTGGACGGTCACGGCCCGCCGCAAAGTGGTCGACGCCACGCATGCCCGCACCGCCGTGCCTTCCACCCACCCGCCGGCCTATGCGCTCGCGCCCGGCGTGCGCTGCGTGCCGGTGAACGAACTGCCTCGCATCCGCCGGGCCGAGGCCGGTTATGTGGTGGTCGGCGCGGGCAAGACCGGCATCGACGCCTGCCTCTGGCTGCTGCAGAACGGCGTCGATCCGGAGCGCATCTGCTGGATCGCGCCGCGCGATGCCTGGCTACTGGACCGTGCCAACTTCCAGCCGCACATGGACTTCTTCGACCGGGCGATCGGAAGCCTGGTCGCCCAGTTTGAGGCGATCGCCACCGCGACCTCCGTTCCCGACCTGTTCGCGCGCCTCGAGGCGCAGGGCCAGCTGCTGCGGCTCGATCCGGCGGTCGAACCCACCATGTACCGCTGCGCCACCGTCACCCAGGCCGAGCTGCGCGAACTGCGCCGCATCCGCAATGTCGTGCGCCTCGGGCGCGTGAAGGCCATCGAGGCGACGCGCATCGTGCTCGAACGGGGCGCCCGCGAGATCGAGCCCGGCTGGCTGGTCGTCGATTGCAGCGCCGCCGGGATCACGGCGGCGCCCGCGCTGCCGGTATTCGACGGCAACCGCATCAACCTGCTGATGGTGCGTACGTGCCAGCCGATCTTCAGCGCGGCCCTGATCGCCTATGTGGAAAGCCACTTCACCGACGAGGGCGAGAAGAATGCCCTGTGCTCGGTCGTCCCGACGCCCGCGGTACCGGCCGACTGGATCCGGATGTGGGCCGTCTCCCTCGGCAACCGTCAACGCTGGGGCCGGCACCCCGACCTCATGGAATGGCTGGCGCGTTCGCGCCTGGACAGCATGACTGCGCTGGTGCACGCCGTCAGGGAGGACGACGCGGAACGGCAGGCCCTGCTGCAACGTTACAAGGCCGGCGCGAAGCAGGCGGCGGCCCAGCTGCCGCGGCTGCTGGCGGCCGTTGCTTCGTCCGGGCCCGTTGCCGCATCGACGCAGCTCAGCTGAGCACACGCCTCAAGGCCCGAATGCGCTGCCATACCTGCGCCTGCGTGCCGGTCACGCCGATGTCCACCGATTCACGGTACTCACCGAAGCGCAGTGCGATGGCAGTCCCGCCGCCGAACAGGCAGCCCCAGGGCTGGAGGCTGGCATGAACGTTTCTTGTTGAGAATGGGAAACTCTTTTTCCGCAGATCACCGGGACGGCGGCTCCAAGGAGCTTGCTCATGCCACCAGGCCGCGCACCGCCCAGGCGCGCGCGTCCAGCGCAATGCCGCCGTCTTCCCGCACCGGCAAAGCCTGCCGAATGCGTTCGCGCAGGCGGCCCCGGTGCTCCTCGCTCAGCGACATCGCATAGCCGGGCGCCGACCCTTGCCCGCCGAGGAAAGGCGTCCAGTAGTCGTCGAAGTCCTTGAAGGGCGTCTCGATCTCGATGGCCCGCACTTCGATGCGGTCCAAGCCCGCGCCGGCGAACAAGGCCTCCAGCGGTGCCGGCGCGCACAGCGAGGGGAAGCGGCGCCCTTCGTCCAGCGGCCCGGCCGCCGCATCCAGCTCGACGGCCTCCTTCCAGAAGTAGCGCATCAGGCCCATCCCGCCGGCGTAGTCCCATACATAGGCAGCTACCGTGCCGCCGGGCTTGACCGCGCGGGCCATGCCGGCCACCGCGCGCCCAGGCTCGGGCAGGAAGTTCAGCATCAGCGCCGAGACCGCGGCATCGAAGGAGCCGGGCTCGACTGCCAATGCCTGCGCATCGCCCACCTCGAACGAGGCTCGCGGATCCGCGGTGTGCGCCCGGGCATGGGCGACAAAGCCGGCCGAGGCGTCGATGCCGAACACCGATGCGGGCTGCGCCTGGGCCAGCAGGGTCTGCGTCAGCGCGCCCGTGCCGCAGCCGACATCGAGCCACTTGAGACCAGGCCCGAGCCCGAGCCAGTCCACGAAGCGGGCCGCAACCTTGCGGCTCCAGCGGCCCATGTAGGGCTCGTAGAGATTGCCTGCGGCCCAGACGTCGGTCTCGATCATCAGCGTCTCCTGAATCGGCAGTGCGCCGATGGTCGGGCAGCACCGCGCTTTCCGCAAGCAACGCTGCTCCTCAGCAGGAGGGATGCGCCGGCACCGCCGCAGCGACGATGACGAATTCGCCCGGGACCTGGTAGCCGACGCCTTCCCGCCATCGCTCGATGGCGGCCAGATACCGTGCCTGCACGCGCGAGCGCGTCTCCTGGCCGAAGCGCGACCACGCGAGCGCAACCGGGCCGCCCACGAACGCCGCGCCACACGCCTCCTCACCATCGGCGTAGCGCAAGGTGCACGCCATGCGCTGCTGCACGATGCGCTCGAAGCCGGCTTCGGCGCACAGGCGGGCCAGCACGTCCTGCTGCCCGAGGCGGAAGAACAGTGGGCAGACCTCGCTGCGCACCTCGTCGTCGACGATGGGAAACACGGCCGACCAGGCGCAGCGCGCCCGCTCGCCCCACACCGCCAGCACCACGCGGCCGTCGGGGCGCAGCACGCGCCGCATCTCGCGCAGGGCTTGCGCCGGGTCCGGCACATACATGAGCCCGAGCGCGCACAGCGCCAGGTCGAAGCCGCCATCGGGCAGCGCCAGCTGCTCCGCATCCATGCGCGCGAAGCCGAGCTGGCCCAGGCCTCGCTGCGCGGCACGCTGCCGCGCCGCGTCGACCATGTGATCCGACAGGTCGGTGCCGAGCACCCGGCCCTGCGGACCGACGGCCTGCGCCGCGGCCAGCGCGACCAGGCCGGTGCCGCAGGCCACGTCGAGCACCTGCTCCCCCGGCCGCGGCGCGGCGAGCGCCATCAGGGCCTGGTGCGCAGGCGCCAGCTGCGCCTGCCAGAACGGCTCGTAGTCCGCGGCGGCCAGGTCCCAGCCGTAGCGCTGGATCCGTCGCTGCAGCCGCGGTTCCATGCCTCGATTCCTCAACGGCGGGTGACGACGATCTCGAGGTACTCGCTGGGGACCACCAGCGAGTCCGGCCCGGCGCGGTTCAGGCGATTCATCAGCTCGACAAGGTCCTGCTCCAGTGCCGCCGCCTTCTCGGGCGGCAGCGCGGCAAATGCCTTGAGGACCGGCCCATACCAGGTGCGGAACACCTCGATGAAATGCGCGGGCGAGCGGTAGCGGAAGTTGAAGACGCGCGGCGTCGCCTGGATCGAAGCTGCCTGCTCGCCGAACAGCGAACGCAGGTGCGCTTCCGTGCCCCACAGCGCCGGCGGCTGCACGCCCGCCGGCGGCGGCAGGTGGCGGCCCAGCGTCTTGAACACCTGGCCGATGAAGCCATCGGGCGTCCAGTTGGCCATCCCGATGCGTCCGCCCGGGCGGCACACGCGCAGCATCTCGGCCGCGGACTTGGCGTGGTCGGGCGCGAACATCACGCCGAAGGTGGAGAGCACGGCGTCGAAGCTCGCGTCCTCGAAAGGCAGGGCCTCCACGTCGGCGACCTGGAACTTCACCTCCAGGCGCTCGGCCTTGGCGCGCTCGGCGCCGCGGTCGAGCAGCGCGGCCACGTAGTCGGTGGAGGTGACCTTGCAGCCGCGGCGTGCCGCCGCGAGCGTGGCGTTGCCGTTGCCGGCCGCGACGTCGAGCACCGCTTCGTCGCAGCGCAGGTCGCAGGCCTCGGCCAGCTGCTCGCCGACGATCTGCAGGGTGGTGCCGATGATGGCGTAGTCGCCGCTGGACCAGGCGGCGTGCTGGCGGGTCTTGACGGCGTTGAGGTCGACAGGTGCGTTCATGTGAAGGGCTCCTTGGGCTGGGCCGGAGATCCGGCGGGGGTCGATGGTCTGGGGGAAGGACGGCGGCCACGATGCGGCGCCGGCCTGCCGCTACTGGACCACCGCACCGGCCGCGGCGTCCTGCCCGCGCGTCGCCCATGTTTGCCCGATCGTCCTCCGCCGGGCGGTGTCGGGCGCGAAGCTCGCGCGGCGTCCGGAATTGCTGGCCGGGCGTCCGGGCGACGGCATCGGCTGTTCGGCCTAGTTGGCCTGCGCAGGCGTCGAGCCCACAATTTCCGCATCGTCCTCGGCCGACCGGAGAGCATCGACATGAGCATGCAAGACATCGCTGCGGCCCTGAAGCGCGTGGAGGCGGCGCTGGAGCGCCGCCCGGACATGGGCCTTCACGACGACGCGCCGGCCACCGCGCGCTGGCAAGGTGGCACGCGCGTCGAATCCAGCCACGCCAACGGCACCGCCATGGTGACCGACATGCCGTGCGACCTCGGCGGCAGCGGCGAGCGCGTCACGCCCGGCTGGCTGTTCCGCGCCGGCATCGCGTCCTGCGCTGCCACTTCCATCGCCATGTCCGCGGCGGCCGAAGGCATTGCCCTGGGCGCCCTCGAGGTGCGGGTGGGCAGCCGCTCCGACACCCGCGGGCTGGTGGGTCTCGCGGACAGCGACGGCCAGGAGGTCTACGCCGGGCCGCGGGACATGCAGCTGCAGGTGCGCATCGCGGCCGAGGGGGTTTCGCCTGAGCGCCTGCGCACGCTGGTCGAGGCCGGGGTGCGGCGCTCGCCCATGCCCACTGCGACGCGCAACGCGACGCCGCTGGCGCTGCAGATCGAGGTGGAATGACCATGGACGCGTTATCCGAAGTCCTCCGGGTCGTGCGCCTGGTGGGCGCGATCTTCATCCATGGCCGCTTCACCGCGCCCTGGTGCTACCAGTCGCCGAGCGCGGACGCGGCGGCGCCCTTCCTCGAGCCGGGTGCGGAGCGGGTGGTGATCTTCCACCTGATCACCGAAGGCGAATGCTTCGTCGAAATGGCCGGAGAGCCGCCGATGCGCCTGGTCGCGGGCGACGCGATCGTGTTCCCGCAGGGCGATGCGCACCGCATGACCTCCGAGCCCGGCCTGCCGCCGGCGACCGGCGCGCGCCTCGACGAAGTGCTGTCGCGCCGGCCGCGCATGCTGGCCTACGGCGGCGGCGGCGCGACCACCCGCCTGATCTGCGGCTACCTGGCCTGCGATGCGCGGCTGGCGCGCATGCTGCTCGCGGGCCTGCCGCGGCTGCTGCGCGTGAACGTGCGCGGCTCGAACGCCGGCATCTGGCTCGAAAGCTCGGTGCGCTACGCCCTGGCCGAGGCGCGCTCCCCGCGCCCGGGCGGCGCCGGCGTGCTGGCGAAGCTGGCCGAGCTGCTGTTCATCGAGGTGCTGCGGCTGTACATGAACGAGCAGGGCGAGGGCCGCACCGGCTGGCTGGCCGGCATGGGCGACCGCATCGTGGGCAGCGCGCTCACCGCCCTGCACAGCCACCCGGCCCAGGCCTGGACCCTGGAGGAACTGGCGCGCACGGCCGGCACCTCGCGTTCGGTGCTGGCCGAACGCTTTCAGCAGCTGGTGGGCAGCGCCCCCATGCAGTACCTGACCCAGTGGCGCATGCTGCTTGCGGCCAACCTGCTGTGCCGCAGCAACGCGCCGCTCGCGCGAATCGCCGAGGACGTGGGCTATCAGACCGACACTGCCTTCAGCCGCGCCTTCAGGCGCGAGTACGGCTGCCCGCCGGCGGCCTGGCGGCGCAACCGGTCGGCCCGCCCGCAACTGCACTAGACATCGAGAAGGCTGCACCGAGGAGCAATTGCATCAATCCCTCAATAAAAATGCCCGATGAAGTTCATCGGGCATTTATGGAGCGCCTCATCAGCACCCTTTTGATCTTACCAACCTAGGGATGAAAGGTCGGTGTCTTTCGGCCTTCCGCAATCAGCGAGGGCCAACGGAGTAGCACTTTGTAACCTCGACAGGATTTGGAAAGAGCTCGACTTGGACGTCGTATTCGAACACGCTGACGCTCAGGGTGCCGGTGCCGTCGCTATATTCATTAACGACGGATCTCAACTTGAGTGGCGCATCACCAGTTGCAACACCCGGGATGTTGGCAACGTAGTGACCATTACTGTCGCGAGGCAGCGTGACGCCATTCAACGTCACGTCTTCCGTTCCATGGTTATTGTCGCTCTCAGTGAAACTGAAATAAATTTTCTCGCTCATCGAAGGGCATAGTTTTAGAGTAACAACCTTGCCTTCGAAGAAATAGTCATTCTTGTATAGTTTGCTGTGACCTTCAACCGCCGCCAATTGACGACCTGGCTGCTCGCCCGCCACCGGAGTCAAGATCGCGGACACAGTCTTGCTGACAGCAGCCAAGTTCGCCGTCGCGCCGAGTGAAAAGGTCAAGGACGTCGTACCGGCCTTAACTGCAGTGAGGATAATGCTGTCGCTGAGGTAGTTGTCGGTGTCCCAGATTGCAGATCCAATATCTGGATTGCTCAGCGTAATAGTCGGCGTTCTTTGTTCCCCGGAGATCTCATCATAAATTTCGGCAATTACCGGAATAATCAGTTTATATGTGTGGGGCTGCTTCAAATCAGCAAGAGGAATAGTCGACTTCCTCTTTTCGACGACCAATTTGCCCGAAACCGTCCCCCCCTCATAGTTGGCGGTGGGCACCTGCGTTGCGGTGATGGTCGCAGTCCCTGCTGCCCATGCGGTGACCGTTCGGCCATCGCTTCCGAGGTACGCGACAGGTTCCTTCGAAGCCGACACCATGTTGGAAAGTGCGTATTCGATGGCGCCGGTACTCTTGGTCCTGCCCTGGAGCAGGGCCGTTGACCGGATGGCCTCGAGCGTCACTGTGGACATCGACAGATTCGGCTGAGCCTTCTTGACGGTCAAGACGATGTTTGCCCCCTCCAGCGGCGTGGCGGTCGGGTCAGCAATTTTTGCAGTGATCGTGGATGTGCCGGCGCCTACGATCGTCACAGTGTTGCCGGAAATCGTCGCCACGTTGGTATTGCCACTATAGAAGACGAGCGGTGCGCTAACTCCGGACGGGCCCTTCAGCTTGAACGCGGGGTCGCCAAAGGTCTTGAGCACAGGCCCCCAAGGCACGCCCGGATCAGTGCTCGGAATTCCGGGTATGGGAGCCAAGGGAATGCTGGGGACGGGGGTCGGGGCGGTGCCCGGGTTGCTTGGGGCGGTGGCTGGGATGCCCGAGATGGGAGTCAGATTGATGCCGGAGGTGGGAGCGGTGGTGCTGCCGGAGGTGCCGCTTTGCTCACTGTTCGAAATGCTGCCGATGGGACTCAGGGTGACGGCCTGCAGGCTGCCGTCCGATTTATCCGAAGAGGCGTCCGCGAAGCCGCCTGTTGCGTTGCCTGAACCGCCGCCGCCGCAGGCTGTCAGTATCAGGCTCAGGAGCAAAGGCAGCGCGATGCTGCTCGTTTTAGCTGCTTTGAAACAGCGCCTCATGGCGCCGGGAAAAACCTGCATGTCAGAACTCCTTTTGGAAGATGAGCCGACCAGCAAGCGCAGAGAACCACCTCCACGACCACCACTAGGCGTTTCTGGTCAAGGCGGCGATTCTATTTTTTGCAATTGATTTAGATTCTGATGAATTCTTCACATCAGGATGCGTTTCCTGCAGCGCAAACGCTCGCAAATAACGGCGCGCTAAGCCGGTGCAGGCGCAAGCTCCCGCTGGGCGCCAATGGCCAATAGCCGGATGCCGATGGAAACCGACCGCCGCTCAGGCCAGCTGGAAATGCTGCTCGATGCGCTGCGCCACCCGCCTGGGATGGCGGCGCAGCGCATCGACCGGATAGGAGCCGACGAAGAGGCCGCCCACATTGAGCTCGACGCTGGGGAAGAAGGACCCCAGCGAAGCGCCGGCGTCGTACAGGCAGAACGCCAGCGAATCAAATGTGCCGCTGTCGCCTGCCGGCCCCGCGCCGGCGACGAAGGCGCTGATGCGATAGGTGAAGGCGTTCGATCCGACGCGTTGGATTTCGACCAGGGGCTTCATTCGACTGCGGGCAAGAGGGACAGCGTGAATTTGTTGGGAGCCCGATGGTCGCCGCCGCGCCGGTTTGCGTAAATAGTCCAATTGGACCGGGCGCGCAGCGGGGGGACTTGGGCAGAATGCCCGGACTCCCGCCTCGCTCCCGCCCCGCCCTCATGCTGCCGCCCCGCATTCTTCTGGTCGACGATCACGCGCTGTTCCGCAGCGGGTTGCGCATGGTCCTGGCCGCCGGCATCGCGGACCTGGAGGTGGCGGAGGCCGCATCGCTCGAGGAGGCGCTGCGCACTTCCATGCAGGATCCAGCGCTGGTCTTGCTGGACATCCAGCTGCACGGGCTCAACGGGCTGGAAGGCATCGCCCTCGTCCGGCGCAAGTGGCCGCAGGCGCTGGTGGTGATCCTGTCGTCCGAGGTCTCGCCGCAGAAGGTCCGGCTGGCGATGGAGCGCGGCGCGGCTGCGTTCGTCTCCAAGGCCGAACCGGCCGACAAGATCCTGGCGGTGATCGGCCAGTTGCGCCAGGGCCTGCCGGTGGCGGGCGATGCCCTGCAGGCCGGCAAGGGTGGCGCGGACTCGCAGCCGCTGCTCACGCCCCGCCAGAGCGAGGTGCTCGACCTGATGTGCCAGGGCCTGTCGAACAAGCTGATCGGCCGGCGGCTCAACCTGTCCGAGAACACCGTGCGCGGCCATGTGCAGGCGGTCCTCGCGGCGCTGCAGGTCTCGAGCCGCTCCGAGGCCGGTTTCGCTGCGCGGCAGCGCGGCCTCGTGGCCTGATGGTCGACAAGCCGCGCCTGCCCGAGGAGCGCATGCTGGTGGAGCAGCTGCGGCTGCAGCTGGGCAACATCGGCGCCTCGGTGATCCCGACCATCCTGCTGGCGCTGCTGCTGGTCTGGGTGCTCTCCAACGAGACCAACGCGCTCGCGATGCGAGCCTGGGCCGGCACCATCATCCTGCTCAAGCTGTATCTCGCGTGGGATGCGCGGCGCCTGCTGGCGTCCGAGATCAATCCCGCGAGCGCGCGCCGGCTGCTGGCGCGCAAGATGGTGCTCAACGCCATAGACGGCGTGGCCTGGGGTGCGCTGGCGTGGGCTGCGCTGGGCTCCACCACCGTGGCGGGCAGCGTGCTGGTGGTGGCGGTGCTGGCGGGCGTCGCCGGCAGCTCCATGTCCTCCCTGGCGCCGATTCTGCCGGCCTTCATCGTCTTCGGCACCGCCGAACTGGTCGTGCTTGGAGCCAAGCTGTGGTCCATGGACGATCCGGCCTACGACGCCCTGGGCGCAGCTGCGATCCTCTACACGGCGGCCTTGCTGGGGCAGGCGCGCAACGGCTCGCGCGCGGCGCGCCGAGCCATCGGGCTGCGCTTCGAGAACCTCGAGCTGATCGAGCGCCTGCGCATCGAGACCGAGCATGCGCAGGCCGCGCATCGGGCGGCCGAGGAAGCCAACCTCGCCAAGTCCCGCTTTCTTGCCGCCGCCAGCCACGACCTGCGCCAGCCCATCCATGCGCAGGGCCTGTTCCTCGAGGTGTTGTCACGCACCAAGCTCTCGGCCGATCAGTACGACGTGCTGGCCAATGCTCGCGCCACCTGGCAGGCGTCTGCCGAGATGCTCGACACGCTGCTGGACTTCTCGCGCATCGAAGCCGGGGTGGTGGAGCCGCAGGCGCAGGTCTTCGCGCTGCAGCCGCTGCTCAACAAGATCGAGAACGAGCTCGCGCCCCAGGCCGATGCCAAGGGCATCGTCTACCGCTCGCGCGAAACCCATGCGGCCGTGCGCTCCGACCCGGCCCTGGTGGCGCTGATCCTGCGCAACCTGGTGTCGAACGCGATCCGCTACACCGAGCGGGGCGGCGTGCTGGTCGCCTACCGCGCACGTGGCGAACAGGTGGTGCTCGAGGTGTGGGACACCGGCATCGGCATCGAGCCGGCTCAGCACCAGGCGATCTTTCGCGAGTTCCACCAGCTCGGCAATGCCGAGCGCGACCGCCGCAAGGGGCTGGGCCTGGGCCTGGCCATCGCGCACGGCCTGGCGCGGGCGCTGGGGCAGGAGCTCTCGCTGGTGTCGGTGCCGGGGCGCGGCAGCGTGTTCCGGCTCACACTGCCCGCCGCCCGCGCCGGCGTGGTCGCCGACGTCGGCGAGCCGCTGCCGGCGCAGGCGCGCGTGTTCGACCTGCGCGTGCTGGTGATCGACGACGACGAATCCGTGCGCACCGGCATGCGCCAATTGCTCGGCGCCTGGGGCTGCGCCTGCGACGTGGCCGATTCCATCGAGGAGGCCCAGGCGCTGGCGCGCGCGCATCGCCCGGGCCTGGTGATCAGCGACTACCGGCTGCGCGAGCTGCGCACCGGCGCCGAGGCGATCGCGGCCTTGCGCACGGAGTTCGGCGCGACCCTGCCGGCCCTGCTGATCACCGGCGACACCGCGCCGCAGCGGCTGCGAGAAGCGCGCGCGACCGGCGTGCCGCTGCTGCACAAGCCGGTGCTGCCGAGCCAGCTGTATCGCGCGATGACCGCAGTGCTGAACGGGCGCGAGCTCGATTCTTCTTTCGCGGCGCTCGATGCTCGGCGCGCCTGAGCCTCAGCCGGCGCGCCGGGGCTGCGTCACTCGCAGCGAAACAGCACGCCCTGCTCCGCCGGTGCCTTGCCCAGCATGCGGGCGGTCACGCCCTTGTCCCGGCAATGGGCGTCTGCCTGGAGGTAGGTGGCGGCGCGCAGCGTGCCGTCGCGCATCGGGACGACTTGGTTGGGCGGCACCCCGCAGCCGGTGACGAGCAAAGCCACGAGGAGGGGTGCGGGCCAGTTCATCCGGGTATTTTGCAGTAGTTCCCTGGGGTGCCTTCGACGCTGCCGTGCTCTATAACCACAGGCCGGGCTTCATCCGAAGTCCGGCATTCTTCCGAGCCGAGGCCCCCATGACCCGTACCGTTTCCGAAAAGCGCGCCCTCTTCCGCCAGCTCCATGCCGAGGGCTGCTTCGTGCTGCCCAACCCCTGGGACGTGGGCAGCGCACGCTTCCTCGAAAGCCTGGGCTTCAAGGCGCTGGCCACGACCAGCTCCGGCTTCGCCTGGTCGCGCGGCCGTGCCGATGGCGCGATCCCGCGCGAGCAGATCCTGGCCCATCTGCGCGAACTGGTCGCCGCCACCGACCTGCCCGTGAACGCGGACTTCGAGAGCGGCTTCGCCGCCGACCCGCAAGGCGTCGCGCAGAGCGTGCGCATGGCCATCGATACCGGCGTCGCCGGCTTGTCGATCGAGGACTCGACCGGCGATCCCGACCATCCGCTGTACGACATCGAGCTGGCGGTGGCACGCCTGCGCGCCGCGCGCGCGGCCATCGACCAGGAGGGCGGCGAGACGCTGCTGGTCGGCCGGGCCGAGAACTTCTTCCAGGGACGCCCCGACCTCGACGACACCATCGCCCGGCTCAAGGCCTATTCGGAGGCCGGCGCCGACTGCCTGTATGCGCCGGGCATCCGCACGCGCGAGCAGATCGCGGCGGTGGTGGCCGCTGTCGCGCCCAAGCCGGTCAACCTGCTGGTCGGCTCCACCAGCGAGCTGACGCTGCAGGACATCGCGGCGCTCGGCGTGCGTCGCGTCAGCGTGGGCGGAGCGCTGGCGCGCGCGGCGTGGGGCGGGTTCATGCGCGCGGCGCGTGCGCTCGAGCAGGGACGCTTCGACGGCTTCGCAGATGCTGCGTCGGGCGTGGAACTCAACACGCTGTTCCGCTGATCACTGCGCGGACAGCACCAGCAGCGCCCGCGCCTGCGCCCGCCCGACGCGGGCGACGCGGTGGTTCAGGTAGCCGGGGAAGTGGATGCAGTCGCCCGCCTGCAGGCGCTCGGTGCGCTCGGGGAAGATGACGTCGATGGTGCCGGCCAGTACGTAGAGCATCTCCTGCCCCTCGTGCTGCGCCTGCAGCGAGCCGCCGTTCTGTCCGGGGTAGATGATGAAGGCCTCGAAGGCGCTGACCGAATGCCCGTGCAGCAGCGGCGCGAAGCGGTGCTCCGCCGGCTCCTCGGCCGCATGGCCCGGCGCCAGCTCGGCGCCGCGCGTGATCTTGATGTCGGCCTTGTCCAGCGTCTCGCCGACCAGGTTGCCCATGCTGGTGCCCAGCGCCTTGGCCAGCCGCGCCAGCATGTGGATGGAAGGCGTCTTGAGGCCGCGCTCGAGCCGCGACACATGGGCCTTGTGCACGCCCACCGCATCGGCCAGTTCCTCCACCGTCAGGTTCCTCAGGCGCCGCAGCGCCTTGATGCGCGGCCCCACGCTCTGGAAGGCGGCGACCGGCGTGGCGTCGTCGGGCGGCAAGGCTGAAGCCGCAAGCGTGCGCGGCTTCCTCGCCGACGGTGCGGCTGCAGGGGCACTGCGGACAGAGGTTCTGGTGGCCATGGTGCTTTCGATGTTGACACAGGTCAACACGTTGACCAGAATAGGTCAACAAGTTGACCTGGAGAGCACATGCAAGACGATCAGGACATCAAGGCCGCGGTCTACCGCGACCTGCAGGACAAGACCAGCCCTTCGTCGTGGAGCACCGTCGAGCAGCTGGTGCTGGCCTGCCGCATGCTCGCGGCCGAAGGGCACTGGGCCAACGGCCTGGCGGGGCAGATCACGGCGCGCGGCGAGCGGCCGGGCACGTACTACACGCTGAAGTTCGGCATCGGCGCGGACGAGGCGACGCCGCAAGGCTTCATCCTGACCGACGACGACCTGCGACCGCTCGACGGCGTGTCGCTGCCCAACCCCGCGACGCGCTTCCACCTGTGGGTCTATCGCGCCAACCCGGCGGTGCAGTGCATCGTCCACACCCATCCGGCGGCGGTGTCGGCGCTGTCCATCATCGGCCAGCCGCTGGTCGTGGCCGGCATGGACGCCACCCCTTTCTTCGAGAACTGCGGCTACCTGTCGGAGTGGCCCGGGCTGCCGATCGGCAACGACGAGGGGCGCCTCATTTCCGAGGCCCTGGACGGACGCAAGGCACTGCTGCTGGCGCATCACGGCCTGTTGACCGCGGGTGCCACGGTGGCCGAGGCCGCGACGCTGGCGATCTGGATGGAGCAGGCCGCGGCGGTTCAGCTGCGCGCCGCGGCGGCCGGCACCATCAAGCCGGTGCCCGCGCACCTCGCGCGCGAGTCGCGCGACTTCCTGCTGAAGCCGCAGATCACCGATCTCACCTTCCAGTACTTCGCGCGCCGCGTGCTGCGCGCGGACCCCGCCTGTCTCACCGCCTGAGGAAAAGCGCCATGCAACGACGTTCCCTGCTCGCCGGCGCTGCCGTCGCCGCCGCCGTATCCGCACCTGCCATCGCGCAGGGCACGCCGACCGTCCGCTGGCGCATGCCTTCGAGCTTTCCGAAGTCGCTGGACACCGTGTTCGGCGGGGCCGTCGCCATCGCGGAGATCGTGCGCAAGCTGACCGACGGCCGCTTCACCATCTCGCCGTTTGCCGCCGGCGAGCTGATGCCGCCGCTGGCGGTGCTCGACGGCGTGCAGAACCGCAGCGTCGAGTGCGGCCACACCGCCGGCTTCTACTACGTCGGCAAGGAGCCGGCCCTCGCCTTCGACACCGGCATCCCCTTCGGCATGACGCCGCGCCAGCACACGGCCTGGATGATCCACGGCGGCGGGCTGTCGCTGATGCGGGAGATCTACGAGCGCTTCGACGCCGTGCAGATCCCCTGCGGCAACACGGGCGCGCAGATGGGCGGCTGGTTCCGCAAGGAGATCAAGCGGGTGGAAGATTTCCAGGGGCTGCGCATGCGCGTGCCGGGGCTGCTGGGCCGCGTCTACGCGAAGCTCGGCGTGACGCCGCTGCAGCTGGCCGCTGCCGACGTCTACCCGGCGCTCGAAAAGGGGACGCTCGACGCCGTGGAATTCGTCGGCCCTTATGACGACGAGAAGCTGGGCCTGGCCAAGGTGGCGCGCTACTACTACGGGCCGGGCGTGATGGAGCTCGGCGCCTCGCTGTGCTTCATCGCCAACAAGAAGGCCTGGGCCGAGCTGCCCGACAGCTATCGCGCCGCGCTGGAGGCCGCGTGCGCGCAGGCCGGCGCCGACATGCTGGCCAAGTACGACGTGGGCAACGTGCCGGCGCTGAAGCGGCTGGTGGGCAGCGGCGCCAAGCTCAACTACTGGTCCAGGCCCATCATGGATGCGCTGCACAAGGCCACGCAGGAGGTGCTGAAGGACGAGGCCGCAGCCAACCCGGTCTTCGCCAAGGTGCACGGCAAATGGCGCGAGTTCCTCGACGAACAGCTGGTCTGGTCCTCGGTCAACGACGGCGCTGCGGAGCAGTACATGCTGGGCACCAAGCGGACGGTGGCGGCGGCGCGCTGAAGCTCAGCCTGCGAGCGATTCTCAGAAGAACAGCCAGTAGAACAACCCACCGAAGATCGCCCACTTGACGAGGTAGTAGCTGGGCTTGTTCCAGGCCTTCAGCCGCTTGCCCAGCACGCGGATCTTGTAGACCTGTGCAAAGGCCTTGTTCAGGCCGCCGATCGGCTCGCCCTCCACGTTCTGGGTGGCGGCGGCCTTGATCATGCGCCAGCCGATCTCGCGATTGATCCAGCGCGCGATCCGGTTGTTCAGCGGCCGCTCGACGTCGCAGAACAGGATGAGCCGGGTTTCATCGGTGAGGTTCTCGGCGTGGTGGATGTAGGTCTCGTCGAACATCACCGCCTCGCCGTCCTTCCAGTGGTAAGGCTGGCCGTCGACGAAGATCCTGCAGTTCGGCGCATCCTGCGGCACCTTGAGACCCAGGTGGTAGCGCAGCGAACCCGCGAACGGGTCGCGGTGCCGCACCAGGTTGCTGCCCGGCGGCAGGACCGCGAACATCGCCGCGCGCACCGAGGGAATGCCCGCCAGCAGCTCGGTCGTTTTCGGACACAAGCCCTTGGCCGAGGGCAGGAAGTCGCCGTACCAGTTCAGATAGAAGCGCTTCCAGCCGGTGCGAAAGAAGGAGTTGAAGCCGATGTCGGTGTAGCCCGCCGCCGCCTTGATGTGTCCCTCGTCGAACAGCGCCAGGCCTTCGTCGCGGATGGTCTCCCAGTTCTGCTGGAGCACGTCGAGCTCGGGGAACTGCTTCAGGTCGATGTAGGGCTTCGACGGCACCGACGAGAACCAGTACATCAGCACGTTCAGGGGCGCGAAGAAGGTCGAGTGGTCGCCCAGCTGCCGCCCGAGCCGGTGCCGCACCTGGCCGCGAAAGTGCACGTAAAGGCCGGAGGCCAAAAAGGTAAGGGGGATGAGGAGCTTGTACGACAGGAAGGCGGGCATCGATGGGCGACGTGCGGTCGTCGTCGGGGTGAAGCGAAGCCGCGGATTCTCCCCGAATCTCGCGCGAAGCGCCCGACGAGAGCCTGGCGCCTCAGGCCCTGGCTGAAAAATGCTCGAAGGCTGCGAATTGCTGCGCAAGCGGCGAGCCGTGCGCATCGACGATGCGCAAGCCGGCCGCGGCCTCGATGCGGCCGATGCGCGCGACCGGAGTGGCGCTCTGGCGTGCGGCCTCGAGCACGGCGGCGGCGGCAGAGGCCGGTGCGGCGAAGAGCAGCTCGTAGTCGTCGCCGCCCGCGAGCGCGCAGCTGCGGCGCAACGCCGGCTCCAGCGCCGCCGCGGCGGGGATGCCGATGAGGGCGCAGGCGGCATCCGCGTCCACCGTCGCGCCCACGCCGCTGGCGGCAAGGATGTGGCCGAGGTCGCCGACCAGCCCATCGCTCAGGTCCACCGCGGCGCTCGCGATGCCGCGCAGCGCCTGGCCCAGCGCGACGCGCGGCTCGGGCTGCTCCATGCGAAGGCGCGCCTGTTCGAAGGCCTCGGGCGGCAGCGCCAGCGTGCCGCGAAAGACCTCCAGCGCGAGACGTGCGTCGCCCAGCGTGCCGCTGGCCCAGAGCTCGTCCCCGGCCTTGGCGCCGGAGCGCAGCAGCGCCGCCCCGGCGGGCACCTCGCCGAAGACCGTGATGCAGAGATTGAGCGGACCGCGCGTGGTGTCGCCGCCGACCAGCTCGCAGCCGTGCGCATCGGCCAGCGCGAACAGGCCGCGCGAGAAGGCCTCGAGCCAGGCCTCGTCGACCGCGGGCAGCGCCAGCGCGAGGGAAAAGGCCAGCGGCTTCGCGCCGCAGGCCGCCAGGTCGCTCAGGTTGACGGCGAGCGCCTTGTGGCCCAGGCGCGCAGGGTCGACCGTGGAGAGGAAATGCCGGCCCTCCACCAGCATGTCGGTAGACACCGCGAGCTGCATGCCGGGTGCCGGCGCGAGCAGCGCGCAGTCGTCGCCGATGCCGAGGGGGGAACGCGCGGCCGGGCGCTTGAAGTACCGGTCGATGAGGTCGAACTCGCCCATCGTCGTCACCCTCATCCGTGCCGGAAGCGCATTGCGGCCTGCCGCACCACCTCCGCCAGCAGCCGCTCCTTGGCCTGGCGCTCGCGCAGCCAGCGCGCGTCGTTGCGGTTGGCCTCGACGCTGGTGCGCAGCTGGCCCAGCGCCGCGGTGGCATCCAGCGCCTCGCTATGCCATTCGAGCTGCGTCATGGTCATGAGGATGTGGTCGCGCAACGGCATGTGGCTGCCGGTGGCCGGGTCGACGTAGAGCGCGTCGAGGCCGAAGCGGCAGGCCTGGAAACGGTTGTAGGTGTAGACCAGGTAGTCGTCCTCCGTCGGCGTGAAGGGCTGCTCCTGCAGGAACCAGGCGGCCAGCGACTGCACGTAGCCGGCCAGCGCGGCGGCGCGCTCCACCGTTAGCGGCGTGTCGAAGACGCGGATCTCGATGGTGCCGAACTCGGGCTTGGGCCGGATGTCCCAGTAGAAGTCCTTCATGCTGCGCACCACGCCGGTGCGGGTCATGCGCTCGAAGTAGTTGCCGAATTCGCGCCAGCTGAGCGTGAAGGGCGCGCGGCCCGACAGGGGGAAGGCGAAGACGGAGTTGAGCCGTGCCGAGTCGAACTGCGTGTCCTGCCCCTGCACGAAGGGCGAGGAGGCCGACAACGCGATGAAGTGCGGGATGTAGCGCGACATGCGGTGCAGCATCAGCAGGGCGCCGTCGGCATCGGGGCAGCCGATGTGCACGTGCTGGCCGAAGATGGTGAACTGCTTCGACAGGTATCCGTAGAGCTCCGACAGCTCGCGAAAGCGCGGCTTGTCGTAGATGCGCCGCTCGTGCCATTGCTGGAAGGCGTGCGTGCCGCCGCCCACCACCGCGATATTGAGCTTGTCGGCGTTCTTCACCAGCGCGTCGCGAATGGGCGTGAGCTGTGCCACCACGTCCTTGGCCGAGTGGCAGATGTCGGTCGAGATCTCGATCATGCTCGAGGTCATCTCAGGCACCACGCTGCCGGGCAGCGGGGTCAGGGCCATCAGGCGCAGCATGTCCTCGGCATAGGGCGCGAGGTCGTAGTCGTGGGTGTTGACCAGCTGCAGCTCCAGCTCGACGCCCAGCGACAGCGCGACCGACTTGTTGAAGGGCTCCAGCGGCACCACGCGGCTCTCCGGGGAGCCGGGGATCGGCGGCGTTCCCTCTGGCGGCCTGCCGGGTTCGAAGACGCTCATACCGGCCCCCTCATCGCTGCGTGTCTTCCGTGATGCTGAACGCCTCGGGCAGCCAGGGCCTGGAGCTTTCGCCGGCGCCGTGGATGGCGACGGTGGCGAGCACGGCGCCGAGCACCTCCATCAGCAGGATGGCGGGCAGCGCGATCTGGGTGATCATCGCGCCCAGCAGCGGCGAGGCGGTGACGAAGGCCGAGGTGATCAGGAGCGCGATGGACGACAGCGGCGACATCGCGCAGCCGACCCACAGCGCCTGGCGCCAGCTCGCGCCGCTGCCGGGATTGGCAATGGCCACGCCCGCGATCTTGGCGACCGTGCGCACGGCGATCACCGCCAGCACCACGCTGGCGACGGGCAGGCTCCAGTCGGCTTGCGCCGCCACCACCGACACCAGCACGAACATCAGCATGGTGAGCAGCGAGGCCGCGGTGCCCAGCTGCCGCGGCCAGACCCAGGGCTTGGGATGCAGGGCCTTGAGCAGCACTCCGCCGATCAGCGCCGCCAGCGGTGCCGAGCCGCCGAAGTGCGCGGCCAGCGCGGCGCCGGCCGCGATGATCGCGAGCAGCAGGATGGAGGTGTTCTCGCTGGCCGGGCTCATCACCCGCAACGCCGAGCGCAGCGACAACGCCATCAGCGCGCCCACCACGAAGGACAGGCCCAGCACCACCGCCACCGGGTAGAGCTTCTGGAACAGGCCCAGCGGCGCGTGCTCGATCAGCCCGGCCTGCGCGTAGCCCAGCGCCAGCGCGTAGAAGGTGTTGAGCGTGGCCAGCGTCAGCGCGCGCTCCGTTACCGGGCCGGAGCCGCGGGTGTCCATCACGACCCGGCTCAGCACCGCCGGCGAGGCCACGATTGCCATCAGCGCGATCGGGTTGGCCACCGGGTCCGGCACGTCCATCCAGTGCAGCGTCCAGAACACGCCGAGGTAGGTCAGCGTGGCTTCGAGCAGGCTTTGCACCAGCACCATCGGGTTGTGGCGGAACCAGCGCAGCGGCAGCCGGCCGCCGGCTTCGAACAACACGATCGCCACGCCGAGCTCGAGCAGGAACAGGCTGATGCCTTGCAGCGGCCACATCGCCCCCTCGAAGCCCAAGAGGCCGACGACCGTGCCGACCACCGAGTAGCCGACCACCTTGGGCATGCCCGTGTAGCGCTGCACCAGGTGGCCGGCAGCGGCGGCCGCGGCCAGCAGCAGCGACCACAGCACCGTGGGCAGGCCCGCCGAGGGCCGCACCCACTCGGACCAGAAACCCAGCAGGTCGTTGGGAATGAAAGAACTCATCAAGCCAATCTGTTCAACAAAGGACGCGGGCGCCGGGCAGGCACCGCGCATCGAGCAGAGCGCACGGGGGCGTTCATGGCTCGAGGAAGAAGGTTGCGTTCAGTGCAGCACGCGCGAGACGGGCGGGCCGCCCGTGTCGGCTTCCAGCACGAACACGGGAATTGCGACATCGAAGCGCTCGCCGTGCTCGGTCACGAAGAAGTAGCTGCCATGCATGGTACCGCTCGGCGCCTGCAGCCGGCATCCGCTGGTGTAGCGGAAGGACTGCCCCGGCGCCAGGAGCGGCTGCTGGCCGATCACGCCGAGGCCCTTGACCTCCTGCGTCTTCCCGGCCGCGTCGCTGATGAGCCAGTGCCGGGAGATCAGCTGCGCCGCCACGCGACCCGTGTTGGTCACGGTGATCGTGTAGGCGAAGGTGTAGACCCGGTCTTCGGGCGAAGACTGGTCCGGCAGGTAGCGCGGGTCGACCTGGATGTTGATCGGTTGGCTGGACATCGGGGTGATGTTAACAATGGATGAAAGACGGCCTGCGACAATCCACGCCCATGAGCAGCAGCCGCACCTTCCGCATCGCCCCTTCCATCCTCTCGGCCGATTTCGCGCGCCTCGGCGCCGAAGTGAGCGATGTGATCGCCGCCGGCGCCGACTGGATCCATTTCGACGTCATGGACAACCACTACGTGCCGAACCTCACCTTCGGCCCCATGGTCTGCCAGGCGCTCAAGCCCCATGCGAAGACGGCCGACGGCACGCCGGTGCCGATCGACGTGCACCTGATGATCGAACCGGTGGATGCGCTGGCCGCCGCCTTCGCCCAGGCCGGGGCCGACTACATCAGCTTCCACCCCGACGCCTCGCCCCACACGCACCGCAGCATCCAGGCCATCAAGGCAGCCGGCTGCAAGGCCGGGCTGGTGTTCAACCCGGGCGCGGGCCTGGAGCCGCTGGACTGGGCCATCGACGACATCGACCTGATCCTGATCATGAGCGTGAACCCGGGCTTCGGAGGCCAGAGCTTCATCGATTCGGCGCTGCGCAAGATCGAGCTCGCGCGCAAGCGCATCGAGGCCAGCGGGCGCGACATCCGCCTGGAAGTCGATGGCGGCATCAAGGCCGACAACATCGCGCGCGTGGCCAGTGCCGGTGCGGACACCTTCGTGGCCGGCAGCGCGATCTTCAATGCCAAGGACTACGCGGGCGTGATCGCGGAGATGCGCGCCCGCCTCGAAGCTAGCGCCTGACCTTTTCGTTGTAGACACGGTCGGCTTCGGGACCGCGGTCGGTGTCGACCACGCCGCGTTCCACATCTTCCATCGCCTTGCGACCCATCGCCGAGCCGTCCTGGTTCTGCTGGCTGTCCGAAGACTCGTCTCGCTCGTGCGGCAGCCGCGGGGCCGACTCGCCGCCCTGCTGGGTCTTGGTCTTGCCCTCGCCCGCATCCTTCAGGGGATCTGCCTTCGCTGGCGCCTTCTTGCTGGCCATTGCTTGCTCCTTGGTCATTCCACCCTTCTGGCACGCCATCGCGGAAAGCCCGGTAGGACCGCCATGCGCCGCCCTGTAGGATCTGCGGCCAGATGAGCGAGCAGCCACCACCCGCACCCGACCACCTTCGCATCCACGGCTTCGCCTCCCTCGAGCCCGGGCCGAGGCTGATCGTCCTGGGCGGCGTGCATGGCGACGAGACCTGCGGAACGGTGGGCATCGAGCGCACCCTCGCCGAGCTCGACAGCGGCGCGCTGCAGCTGCTGCGCGGCGAGCTCACGCTGGTACCCGTGGCCAACCCGCTGGCGCGCAGGCTGATGCGGCGCGAAGGGGAGCGCAACCTCAACCGCCTGTTCAAGCCCACCCCCGCCGACCAGGCTCCGGCCGACTACGAGGCCCGCATCACCGACCTGCTGTGCCCGCTGCTCGAGCGGCACGACGTGCTGCTGGACCTGCATTCCTTCCAGAGCGCGGGCGAGGCCTTCGCGATGATCGGCCCGCGCGACAACACCGGCACGCTCGAACCCTTCGCCCGCGCCTTCGAGGAAGGGCAGCTCGCGCTGCACATGGGCACGTCGCGCGTGGTCGAGGGCTGGCTCGACATCTATGCGGCCGGCCTGGCGCAGCGTGCCGGTGGCAAGCCGGCCGACGAGGCGGCGCTCGCATTCGGCTGGGGCACCAACGAATACATGCGCAGCCGCGGCGGCTACGGCGTCACGCTCGAGTGCGGCCAGCACCAGGACCCGGCCGCGCCAGAGATTGCGCACCGCGCCATTCATGCGGCGCTGCGCCTGCTCGGCATGATCGCGGCCGATCCGGCCGCCGAGCCGCCGGCAGCGCCTGCGCTGCTGCGCCTGGTCAGCGTGACCGACCGCGACAGCGAGGACGACCAGTTCGTGCGCGAATGGGCCACCTTCGACCCGGTGGCGAAGGGCGAGCCCATCGGCGTGCGCGCCGACGGGAGCGTCATCGCGGCCGAGCGCGACGGGTTCATCGTGTTCCCGAACTCGGCCGCGCTGCCGGGCACCGAGTGGTTCTACTTCGCGGTCGCGAGCGAGCGCGACCTGCGGCGGGCTTCCTTGCCGTAGCTGTTTCCAGCGACGAACGGCCGGCAGGTTGGCTCCGGAACGGAACCCGCGGCACCGACGTGTTACGAAGGGTGGCCGGCAAACCCGCCGGGAGACAACACGAGGACCTCATCCTGGCCGCACCCATCGAATCACCATCGCGCTTGGCCCATGAATAGAAATAGCTTCAATGGCCCGGGGCCCGCGCCTATCTTGCGGAATTCCGGCGAGAACGCGGCACGGGCGCAGCAAGGCCATTGGCCGGCCGTTCAAGTTCCATGGCCGCCGAACGCGGGAGGCGCTCATCATTTGCAGGGGTATCTCGTTCCCACTGCAATTGCTGCTCACATGCAAGTCGCCGAGTTTGTGACGAATGCACCTCCGGCCGGGTTTCCGCCACCTCTGCCGTCTGCGCTTCCGGACGAAAGACCACTCATTCCAGCGGATGAAGAATCCTCGTACGGAGAGGAGTACGGAGAGGAGTACGGAGAGGAGTTCGGAGAGGAGTTCGGACACGCGCCGGGTGAGGTATCGGCTCTCGCGGACCAGGAATTCCATTCGAGCAAGCGGCGGCGCACGGCGGAAACCTCGGCTGAGGGCGGTGATGGCGTCGCGGCTTGCTGGTCCCCTGAACAGCTACGGGATCTGCATCGCCGAAAGCCTGCATCCGCACCCGCCGCGATTCCCCATCGTGCAGCAGAAGCGGGGCGTTGTTCCCCCGGTGCAGGAGCAGTTCGCTGTAAGGAAAATACTGCCGCCGGGCGAGGCGCGTCAGCCTCAGCTACAGGAGCAACTGGAGGCAAGAATTCTGCACTTGTCGCCCAGCGAATTCTCGGTCGCAAGCGGCAGGCCCATGCTCACGCAATCCATTGCAGCCAGCTCCAACGGCGCAGCACCGCAGCAGCAGCCACAGGAAAGCTCCGGCACCGTGCTTGCCAAGGCATTCCGGAGCCGGCGGATGAAGGCCGGCACGAACAACGAGTCAGCCCACCTCCTCGTGCTGGAGAGGCTGACCTCATTCGGCGCCATGGTGAGCTACGCCGACAAGCTCGACACGCTCGCGCTGCAGACTCTCGCCAAAACGCTGCTTACGTTTAGTCAGACAGTGCGAACGAGTGGGCAGGCGGAAGATGTTCGCGTGTCACGTTTGGCAGCCATTCTGTACCTATTCACTCGCCGCGGATTTCCCAGCGGGCTCAAGAACAACTTGGCGGAGTTGCTGTCTGACGACGAACTTTGGCCCGCCGACATCGACGATCTGCGACCAGAGTGCGTCGAGCGCTGGCAGAACGTGCAGCCATGCACGCCGCAACGGAAGATCGTTCAAGACATCGTTTTGCGTCTCTACGGGAATGCTTGACACGCAGGCGAGCCCCTTGCTCGCCGGCACCGGGCCGTCGTTGCGCTACGACAACCCGTCCGAATGCCACGGCTGTGCGCCGCGCAAACGCCCAGCCCTGACGCAGGCGCCCGCCGCGTTCCTACATGAGCGCCGGCATGGCCGCCCTAGGGTGCCTTCCGGAGACCGCCCATGCCTGCCGTCAAGACCATGACCCCGAAGCCGCGCGTACTGCGGAAAGGCGCGATCAACTTCGGCCTGGCCCATGTCCCGGTCGCGCTCCATGCGGCCTCTGTGGCACGCAAGACGGCCATGCGCCGCAAGGCCGCCTGAGGCGCCACCGTGGCAAGAAGCCCACGTGCAAGCGAGGCGCTGGCGCCCTACCGCCGCAAGCGCGATTTCAGGAAGACCCCGGAGCCGCACCAGGTCGGCCGAGCCACCCAGGGCGGCCATGCCTTCGTGGTGCAGAAGCACCATGCCCGCCAGCTTCACTACGACTTCCGGCTCGAGCTCGACGGCACGCTCAAGAGCTGGGCCGTGCCCAAGGGGCCCTGCCTCGATCCGTCGGTCAAGCGCATGGCGGTGCATGTCGAGGACCACCCGGTGTCCTATGCCGACTTCGAAGGCACCATCCCGCCGCAGCAGTACGGCGCCGGCACGGTGATCGTCTGGGACCGCGGCGAATGGGAGCCCGAGGGCGATGCGGCGCGCGGCCTGGCCGAGGGCAAGCTCAAGTTCGAGCTGCGCGGCGACAAGCTGCGCGGCCGCTGGACGCTGGTGCGCATGCGCGGCAAGGGCGAGAAGCAGGAGCCGTGGCTGCTGATCAAGGAACAGGACGAGGAGGCGCGCCCGCTCGCGGACTACGACATCGTCGAGGCCGAGCCCGACAGCGTGCTGAGCGGCAGCGATGTCGATCACCCGCCGGCGGTGACCTACGGCCGCAACGCCGAGGCCGAGGCCGAGCCCGCGCCCAAGCCCAAGCCCGCGCCTGCCCGGGCGCCACGCAAGGCCGCCGCGCCCAAGCGCCGTCAGGCCGCGCTGCCCGAGCGCCTCGAGCCGGAGCTCGCCACGCTGGCGTCGACGCCGCCCGCAGTGCCCGGCGACTGGCTCTACGAGCTGAAGTTCGACGGCTACCGCGTGCTGGCCCGCATCGAGGGCGACGAGGTCCGGTGCATCACGCGCAACGGCAACGACTGGACATCGAAGCTGCCGACGCTGGCAAAGGCATTGGCGAAGCTGCCCACCCGATCGGCATGGCTCGACGGCGAGATCGTGGTCGCCGGCAAGAACGGCGCGCCGGACTTCCAGGCGCTGCAGAACGCCTTCGATCGCCACGCGACGGCCGACATCGTGTATTGGCTCTTCGATGCACCCTTTCTGGATGGCGAGGACCTGCGCGAGCTGCCCGTGGAAGAGCGCCGGGCCCGGCTCGCGAAGTTGCTGGGCGCAAAGCCGCCCGCCGGCCTGCGGCTGTCCGAGGCCTTCGGGGCTTCGCCGCGCGAGCTGCTGGCGTCCTCCGCGGAACTGGGCTTCGAGGGGATCATCGCCAAGCGCAAGGGCTCGGCCTATGTGTCGCGCCGCTCGTCGGAGTGGATCAAGCTCAAGAACCAGCGGCGCCAGGAGTTCGTGATCGGCGGCTACACGGCGCCCCAGGGCTCGCGCACCGGCTTCGGTTCGCTGCTGCTGGGCGTGTACGACGAACAGGGCCAGTTGCAGTACTGCGGCAACGTGGGCACCGGCTTCGACGCCGATCGGCTGACGGACATCAAGGGCAGGCTCGACACGCTGGCGAGCGACACCTGTCCCTTCGAGAAGCGGCCCGCCGGCGTCAAGCCGTTCTGGGTCAAGCCCAAGCTGGTGGCCGAGGTCGCCTTCGGCGAATGGACACGCGATGGCCGCGTGCGCCAGGCGGTGTTCCAGGGCCTGCGCAGCGACAAGCCGGCGTCGCAGATCCGGCGCGAACTGGCGCAGCCCCCGGCAGCCAACCCACCCGACCATGAAGCGAGCCCAGCGATGAAGGCATTGCACATCACCCATGCAGAGCGCGTGATCGACAAGACCAGCGGGGTCACCAAGGGCGAGCTGGTCGCCTTCTACGACCAGGTGGGACCGCTCATGGTCCCGCACCTGAAGGGCCGCCCCGTCGCGCTGGTGCGCGCCCCCGAGGGCGTGGGCGGCGAGCTCTTCTTCCAGAAGCATGCGAACAGGAACGAGATGCCGGGCGTGAAGCTGCTGGACCCGGCGCTCGACCCCGACCACGAGCCGCTGCTGCAGATCGACAGCGTGCAAGGCCTGCTCTCTGCCGCGCAGATGAACGTGCTGGAGCTGCACACCTGGAACGCCACCTCGAACGCCATCGACCGGCCCGATCGCATCACGCTGGACCTCGACCCCGGCGAAGGCGTCGAATGGGCCACGATGCAGGAGGCGACCCTGCTGGTGCACACCCTGCTCGACGAGCTGGCGCTGCCGGCCTTCCTGAAGACCAGCGGCGGCAAGGGCATGCACGTGATCGTGCCGATCCGGCGCCATTACGGCTGGGACGCGGTCAAGGGCTTCGCGCAGGCGCTGGTGATCCACCTGGCCGAGACCATTCCCGAGCGCTTCGTCGCCAAGAGCGGGCCCCGCAACCGGGTCGGCAAGATCTTCGTGGACTACCTGCGCAACGGCTTCGGCGCGACCACGGTGAGCGCGTGGTCGGTGCGCTCGCGGCCGGGCCTGGGGGTTTCCGTGCCGGTCGAATGGGACGAGCTGCCGATGCTGCAGAGCGCCGCCCACTGGACCGTGCGCACCATCGGCGAGCGCCTGTCCGTCGGCAACAAGCCCTGGGCGGCGCTGGAGGAAAGCCGCAAGGGGCTGGCGGCGGCCATGAAGCGCCTGGGCTATGCGCCGCCGGACGCGCCCTGAACGTCAGCCCACCACTTCCTCGGTCACCACCTCGAAGCGCTCCAGCGTGTGCTGGCCGAACACCATGGTGATCGGCACATCGGCTGCGTCGCGGCCGTGCGCGATCATGATGCGTCCGATGCGCGGCGTGTTGTGCCGGGCGTCGAAGGTCCACCAGCGGTCGCCCAGGTAGACCTCGAACCAGGCGCTGAAGTCCATGGGGTACGGCACCGGCGGGATGCCGATGTCGCCGAGGTAGCCGGTGACGTAGCGGGCGGGCACGTTCATGCAGCGGCACAGCGTGATCGCGAGATGGGTGAAGTCGCGGCAGACGCCCACCCGCTCTTGCCACGCCTCCAGCGCGGTCCGCGTGGGGCGCGCGCTCGCATAGTCGAAGACCAGGTGATCGTGCACGTAGTCGCAGATCGCCTGCACCAGGGACCAGCCCTTGGGCACCTGGCCGAAGTGGTTCCAGGCGAAGGCCAGCAGCTCGCCATCGACTTCGCAGTAGCGGCTCGGCAGCAGGAAGCGCAGGGTGTCTACCGGCAGGTTGTCCGGCGTGTGCTCGACCGCGCCGAGGTCGACCGGGTCGGGCCAGCCGGTGTCGAAGACCTGCGCCTCGTTGCGCAGGCGCACCCGCGTGACGCCCGCGGGCACGCGCACGCGTGCGCACTGGTTGTCGAAGCCGTCGCGGTAGAAGTCGGTCGCGAGCGGCGGACTGAGGGCGATGTTCTCGCTGCCGACGACGTCGCCGGCGCGCGAAGGGTGCACCTGCAGCAGGTAGATCAGCGCAGTCGGCGCGCTCACGCCGAGTTCGATGTCGTAGCCGATTCGGATGAGCATGGGCTGTGGAGGTCGCGAAAGTGAGAGGGGCCGGTCGAGCAGCATCCTAAGTGGCGACGCAAGATCCGTGCGTGGCCTGCAGCGCGACCGCACGTAGGCCGGACTTCGAATCCGTCAGTTCGGTCCTACCGCGAACCGCTGGCCGCTCCCACAGACACCGGTGCGCGGCCACTACGGGCGCAGGGCCGCCCGCAGCCTAAGCTTGCCATTCCACACGGCTGCATGTCGGCCGTGCCCCCCACGCACCCCCATCCCCACACAATGACTCGGAGCCAATCATGGAGCTTTCCTCGCTTTTCAGCGCACTCGATGCGGCATGGATCGACGATGTCATCCTCTGGTCCGTGGTGGCGGTGGCCGGCATCGCCGGCCTCGCGGTCGTGGTCAACGCCCTGGACGTCTTTTTCGATGCCGGCTGATGCCGCGGCGCTCCGGAACAACCGAAGGAACGCCCGATGACGCCCATGAAGAAGCCCTCCGGCAGCCGCCGCCCCAAGCCGACGAACGGCAGCAACGACAAGCTCGAGCAGCTGGCCGAGTCGATCGCCGAGAGCACACCGCGCATCACCACCAACCAGGGCGTCCAGATCCCCGACAACCACAACTCGCTGCGGGCGGGCGTGCGGGGGCCCTCGCTGCTGGAAGACTTCATCCTGCGCGAGAAGATCACGCACTTCGACCATGAGCGCATCCCCGAGCGCGTGGTGCATGCGCGCGGCGAGGCAGCCCACGGCTACTTCGAGGTCTACAAGTCGATGTCGCAGTTCACCTCGGCCGACTTCCTGCAGGACCCTTCCGTCAAGACGCCGGTCTTCGTGCGCTTCTCCACGGTGGTCGGTTCGCGCGGCTCGGCCGACACGGTGCGCGACGTGCGCGGCTTCGCCGTCAAGTTCTACACGCGAGAGGGCAACTACGACCTGGTGGGCAACAACATCCCGGTCTTCTTCATCCAGGATGCGATCAAGTTCCCCGACCTGGTCCACGCGATCAAGCCCGAGCCGCACCACGAAATGCCGCAGGCCGCGAGCGCGCACGACACCTTCTGGGACTTCGCCTCGCTGATGCCCGAGACCACCCACATGCTGATGTGGGTCATGTCGGACCGCGCGATTCCGCGCAGCCTGCGCATGATGGAGGGCTTCGGCGTGCACAGCTTTCGCTTCGTCAACGCGCGCGGCGAGAGCCACTTCGTCAAGTTCCACTGGAAGCCCAAGCTGGGCATCCACGGCCTGGCCTGGGACGAGGCCCAGAAGATCTCCGGCAAGGACCCGGACTTTCATCGCCGCGACCTGTGGGAAGCCATCGAGCGCGGCGACTTCCCCGAATGGGAACTGGGCGTGCAGATGATCCCGCAGGACAAGGAGCATTCGCTGCCCTTCGACCTGCTCGACCCGACCAAGCTCATTCCCGAGGAGATGGTGCCGGTGCAGCGCATCGGCCGGCTGGTGCTCAACCGCAACCCCGACAATTTCTTCGCCGAGACCGAGCAGGTCGCCTTCCATCCGGGGCATCTGGTGCCCGGCATCGACTTCACCAATGACCCGCTGCTGCAGGGCCGCCTGTTCTCGTACACCGACACGCAGCTCTCGCGGCTGGGCGGGCCCAACTTCCACGAGCTGCCGATCAACAAGAGCGTCTGCCCGTTCCACAACTTCCAGCGCGACGGCATGCACCGCCAGGCCATCGCGCGCGGCCACGTGGCCTACGAGCCGCACTCGCTGAACGACGGCAAGGAGTTCCGCATCGACGGCGGCAGCGCGGGCTTCCAGTCCTTCCCCGAGGCGCTCGAGACGCCGAAGGTGCGGCGCCGCAGCCCCAGCTTCGACGACCACTTCACCCAGGCGCGGCTGTTCTTCAACAGCCAGAGCGTGCCCGAGAAGGAGCACATCATCGCGGCCTTCCGCTTCGAGCTCTCGAAGGTCGCTGCGCCCATCATCCGCCAGCGCATGGTCGACAACCTCGCGCTCGTCGACGAGAAGCTGGCGCGCCGGGTGGCCGAGCCGCTGGGCATCGGTGCGCCCGATCCGAAGGCGGCCGCCGGCCGCGCCGGCTATCGCGAGCACCGGATGAAGCTGCCGATCGAGGAATCGCCGGCGCTGCGCATGGTCGACACGGGCGATGGCTCCATCAAGACCCGC
Organism: Variovorax stachyos; assembly: GCF_051400855.1. NCBI lineage: Bacteria > Pseudomonadati > Pseudomonadota > Betaproteobacteria > Burkholderiales > Comamonadaceae > Variovorax > Variovorax stachyos. Next base: position 70,394 of record NZ_JBLFFN010000014.1, read on the forward strand.
CAGGTCGCCATCCTGGCGGTGGACGGCATCGACTCGGCCTCGCTCAAGCCGATCCGCGAGGCCATCGAACAGGCCGGCGCGCAATGCAAGGTGGTGGGGCCGCGGCTGGGCACGGTCACCAGCGCGTCGAAGCGCCAGCTCGAGGTGGACGCCACCTTCCTCGCCATGCCCTCGGTGATGTTCGACGCGGTGCTGGTGCCGGCCGGCGCGCCGGGTGCCGAGGCCATGGCGCGCAACGGCGACGCGGTGCACTTCGTGCTCGAAGCCTACAAGCACTGCAAGGCCATCTGCACCGTGGGCGAGGGCGTGCGGCTGCTGTCGACGCTGGGCATCGGCACCGACGCCAGGTCGTTCCCGCCCGGCATCGTGGTGGCGGCGACGCCGGCCACCAATCTCGGCGACAACACGGCTGCGGTGAAGATCGCGCACGACTTCGTCGCGGCGATCGCCAAGCACCGGCACTGGGACCGGCCCGACATCGACGCCGTCCCCGCGTAGCGCGCCGGCGCGGCGCTCCACGTGCGCTGCCCCTGCGGCAACGACGGCATTGCGCGAGCACGACCTGCCCAACCGGGCAGGTGCCCCGGCTCTTGCGGCTGCACACAATGCGGCCATCTGAAGCGCATGCTCGACACATCCGCTCCCTCTCCCGAACCGCTTGCCGGCGGCGCTCCCGAGCCGGCCTCCGACCCGCTGATCGACGCCTACTCGCGCGCCGTGGCGGAGGTGGCCGATCGCGTCGGACCGGCGGTAGTGCGGGTACAGGCCGCCGCGGGCGGGCGGCGCGGCGGCTCGGGCTCCGGCGTGGTGATCGCCGGCGACGGGCTGGTGCTGACCAACAGCCACGTGGTTGCCGGCGCGCGACGCGCCCGCATCGGGCTCACCGAGGGCGGGGAGCTCGACGCCGACCTGCTCGGCGACGATCCCGCCACCGATCTCGCGCTGCTGCGCACGGAGCTGCCGCGCGGCGCCACCGTGGCGACGCTGGGCGACTCCAAGCTGCTGCGGCGCGGGCACCTGGTGGTGGGCATCGGCAACCCGCTGGGCTTCGAGTCGACGATCACGGCCGGCATCGTCTCGGCACTCGGCCGATCGCTGCGCTCGCAGAGCGGGCACCTGATCGACGACGTGATCCAGACCGATGCCGCCCTCAACCCGGGCAACTCCGGCGGCGCGCTGGTAGCCGCTTCGGGGATGGTGGTGGGCATCAACACGGCCATGATCGCCGGCGCGCAAGGCCTCGCCTTCGCGGTCTCCAGCAACACGGCCCGCTTCGTGATCGGCGAGTTCATCGCCCACGGCCGGGTGCGGCGCGCCCATCTTGGCATCGCGGCGCAGACGGTGCCGCTGTCGCGCCGCGTGGCGCTCGCTGTCCAGGCCGGGCCGAACGCAGTGCGCATCGGCGAGGTGCTGGCGGGCGGCGCAGCGGACCAGGCCGGGCTGCGTGTGGGCGACCTCCTGCTTGCGTTGGACGGCGTGGTGGTGGGCGGCGCGGACGACCTGCTGCGCCTGCTCGGCGCCGAGCGCATCGGGCGCGCCGTGCAGGCCTCGCTGCTGCGTGAAGGCCGGCTGGTCACGCGCACCGTGACGCCGCAGGAGCGCGTGCAGCCGATGCGCGGCGGCTGAGGCGCAAGCTTGTTGCGCAATGGTGACGCAATGCACGGTTGGCCCCTGGCCAAACAGCCGCCGGACCGTTTGGCCGATAGGCAAGCGCGCACTTCGTGCCTACGATGACATCGAAGCTCTCTCTTCGGAGTCATGTCATGGACACCAAGCCCGCCATCCTGCAGCCGCAAGACCCGATCGCCGCCAAGCTCGGGATCTACGTCACCCGCGCCGGCATCGCGCTCGCCGCCATCCTCTTCGCTCTGTCGTACCTGCGCGGCTGACGCGGCCCGCCCGCGCCTCCAGCGTCTACTCGCCGTCCGGCGCCACCGGGTGCGCCGCCATCTGCTCGAGCGCCTTCACCAGGGCCGAGTGATCCAGCTGGTCCCAGCCGTGCGCGGCGCAAGACTGCATCAGCTGCGCCGCCGAAGCCGTCTGCGGCAGTGAGACCCCCATCGAACGCGCACCGGCCAGCGCCAGGCTCAGGTCCTTCTGGTGCAGCGCAATGCGGAAGCCCGGGTTGAAGGTGCGCTTGATCATGCGCTCCCCATGCACCTCCAGGATGCGGCTGGCCGCGAAGCCGCCCATCAGCGCCTGCCGCACCTTGGCCGGATCGGCGCCCGCCTTGCTCGCGAACACCAGGGCCTCGCCCACCGCGGCGATGTTGAGCGCCACGATGATCTGGTTCGCCACCTTGGTCGTCTGGCCGTCGCCGTTGCCGCCCACCAGCGTGATGTTCTTGCCCATCTTCTCGAACAGCGGCTTCGCACGCTCGAAGGCTGCCTCGGGTCCGCCGACCATGATGGTCAGGCTGGCCGCCTTGGCGCCCACCTCGCCGCCCGAGACCGGCGCGTCCAGGTAGTCGCAGCCGAGCTCGTTGATCTTCGCGGCGAAGCGCTTGGTATCGATCGGCGAGATCGAGCTCATGTCGATCACCAGCTTGCCCTTGGCGAGGCCGGCCGCCACGCCCTCCTCGCCGAACAGCACCTGCTCGACGTCGGGCGTGTCCGGCAGCATGAGGATCACCACCTCGGCGGCGCGCGCCACCTCGGCGTTGGTCTTGCACACGGTGGCGCCCTTCAGCGCATCCGGCACCTTGCTGCGGGTGCGCACGATCATCTCGTGGCCGGCCTGCATCAGGTTCTGCGCCATCGGCGCGCCCATGATGCCCAGGCCGATGAATCCGATCTTCATGTCGATGTCCTTTCAGTAGGTGGAGGAGTTGGAGGGCGCTGCGTCCGGTGGCGCGGCGCGCATCTTGGCCAGCACTTGCTGCGCGCCGGCGGCGATCAGGCGGGCGTCCGAGCTCACGGTGACGAACTGGAAGCCCTTGGCGATGCGCGCCAGCGCGCCCTCGGGCGTGCCGTTGTGGATGCCGGCGACCAGGCCGTGCGCCTTGGCGCGCGCGAGGATGTGGTCGATCGCCTGCGCGACCGGCGGGTCCACGTCGTCGAAGACGGGCCGGCAGCCGAGCGCCAGCGACAGGTCCGACGGGCCGATGTAGACCGCGTCCAGGCCCTCGACCGAAAGGATGTCGTCGAGGTTGTCCAGCGCCTGCGCGGTCTCGATCATCGCGAAGGTGACGATGGTGTCGTTGGCCTGCTGCGGGTAGTCGGCCCCGCCGTAGAGCAGGGCACGCACCGGGCCGAAGCTGCGCGTGCCGCGCGGCGCGTAGTGGGTGTAGGCGACCAGGCGCTGGGCGTCCTCGCGCGTGTTGACCATCGGGCAGATCACGGCGTAGGCGCCCGCGTCGAGCGCCTTCATCAGCGCGCCGGGCTCGAGCCAGGGCACGCGCACCACGGGCACGGTGTCGGTGGTGGAGATGGCCTGCAGCATCGTCACCATGGCCTGGTAGTCCACCACGCCGTGCTGCAGGTCGATGGTGAGCGAATCCCAGCCCTGGTGGGCCATGGTCTCGGCAGAGAAGCCGTTGGGGATGGCGAGCCAGCCGTTGACGGCAGCCCCACCGGATTTCCACAGCGTGCGCAGGCGGTTTTCTCTCATGGGGCTTCCTTAAGAAGGAGGATCAGCGGACGAAGGCAGGGCGCTTCGGATCGAAGGTCCAGCCTGGGATCAGGAATTGCATCGCAGCCGCATCATCGCGGGCCCCCAGGCCATGCTGCTTGTAGAGCTGGTGCGCCTTCTCGACCACGGCCATGTCCAGCTCGACGCCCAGCCCGGGCTTCTTCGGCACCTGCACCAGGCCGCCTTCGATCTTCAGCGGCTCCTTCGTGAGGCGCTGGCCGTCCTGCCAGATCCAGTGCGTGTCGATCGCCGTCACGCGGCCCGGCGCGGCAGCGCCGACCTGCGTGAACATGGCGAGCGAGACGTCGAAGTGGTTGTTGGAATGCGAGCCCCAGGTCAGCCCCCAGTCGCGGCAGGTCTGGGCCACGCGCACCGAGCCGGCCATGGTCCAGAAATGCGGGTCGGCCAATGGGATGTCGACCGACTGCAGCGCCAGCGCGTGGCTCAGCTGGCGCCAGTCGGTGGCGATCATGTTGGTCGCGGTCGGCAGGCCGGTGGCGCGGCGGAACTCGGCCATCACCTCGCGGCCGGAGAAGCCCTCTTCCGCCCCGCAGGGGTCTTCGGCATAGGCGACCACGCCGCGCATGCGGTGGCCGAGCCGGATCGCATCCTTCAGGAGCCAGCCGCCGTTCGGGTCGAGAGTGACGCGCGCCTCGGGGAAGCGCTCGTGCAGCGCGACCACGGCATCGACTTCCTCGTCCCCGCGCAGCACGCCGCCCTTGAGCTTGAAGTCGTTGAAACCATAGCGGGCCTTGGCTGCTTCGGCCAGGCGCACGATCGCCTCGGGCGTCATCGCCTTCTCGTGGCGCAGGCGCGACCAGTCGTCGGCCGCATCGGGCTCGCGCGCGTATGGCAGGTCGGTCTTGTCGCGGTCGCCGATGTAGAAAAGGTAGCCAAGCATCTCCACCGCATCGCGCTGCTGGCCTTCGCCGAGCAGCGCCGCCACCGGCACGTCCAGGTGCTGGCCCAGCAGGTCGAGCAGCGCGGACTCGATTGCCGTCGCGGCATGGATGGTGGTGCGCAGGTCGAAGGTCTGCAGGCCGCGGCCGCCGCTGTCGCGATCGGCGAACTTTTGCTGCACCTGCTGCAGCACCCGCTGGTGGGCGCCGATGGGCTGGCCCACCACCAGTTCGCGCGCGTCTTCCAGCGTCTGGCGGATCTTCTCGCCGCCGGGCACCTCGCCGACGCCGGTGCGGCCGGCGCTGTCGGTCAGGATCAGCAGGTTGCGAGTGAAGTAGGGACCGTGGGCGCCGCTCAGGTTGAGCAGCATGCTGTCGCGGCCGGCGACCGGGATCGCGCGCAGTTCGGTGATGACGGGGGTCTGATTCATAGGAGCGTTGATCCGTGTCGGTTGCTGTCGCAGTCGCGGGCGGCGAAGCCAGCCCCGTTCGGGGGACACCGCGGAACCGGCTTTGCCGGGCCGCTGGGGTCGCCCCCGGTGAGGGGGTTGGCGGCTACACGAAGTGAGCAAGCCTGGGGGAGAGTCAATCTATCGTGATCTTGCCGGTCTCGATCACTTTCTTCCAGCGGTCGAACTCCTGTTTCTGAAAGCTTGCGAACTGGGCGGGCGTGTTCCCGACCACTTCGAGGCCGATGGCGGTGAACTGCTGCTTGACCGCGGGTTCGTTCAGCGCAGCCACCATCGCCTCGCTGGCCTTGGTGCGCACCGCCGGCGGCAGCCCCTTGGGCGCGACGATGGCCTGCCACGAGTAGACCTCCACGTTCTTCACCCCTGCCTCGGCCATCGTGGGTACGTCGGGCAGCACCGGCGAGCGCTTCGCGCCGGTGACTGCCAGCGCCTTGAGCTTGCCGGCCTTGATGTGCGGCACCACCGCGTTGACGTTCTGGAAGGACGCTTCGACCTGGCCGCCGAGCAGGTCGGTGATGGCCGGCGCGCCGCCCTTGTAGGGCACATGCAGGCCGGTGGTGCCGGTCTCCTGCCAGAACAGCTCGGCCGTGAGGTGATCGCTGGAGCCGTTGCCGGAGGAAGCGAAGGTCATCTTGCCGGGGTTCGTCTTCTGGTGGGCGATCACGTCGGCCACCGTCTTGTGCGGCGAGGCGGCGGGCACCACCAGCACGTTGGGCGCCTGCACGGCCACGGTGATCAGGTCGAAATCCTTCAGTGCGTCGTACTGCAGCCCCTTGATCAGGTGCGGCGCGATCACCAGCGGCCCGAGCGAGGTGACCAGGAAGCTGGAGCCGTCCGCGGGCGCGCGCTTGACCTGGGTCGCGCCGATGGTGCCGGTGGCGCCAGCCTTGTTGTCCACCACGAAGGGCTGGCCGAGCCTCTCCGTGAGCTTGGGAGTGATGGCGCGCGCCACCATGTCGGTCGAGCCACCAGCGGGGAAGGGGACCACCAGCGTCACTGGTTTCTGGGGCCATTCCTGGGCTTGGGCGAGGCAGGCGGTCAGGCCGATGGCCAGGGCGCCGAGCAGCTTCTTCATAGGGCTTGTCTCCGAAAAAGTTGAAAGATGATCGCGCTTGGGTGCGCTGATCTTGGTAGCGCTACCGTTGATGGATCAAATGGTAGCGCTACCGTTTCTGGCGTCAAGCACCTGTTGCTAAGGGTTTTCACTGATCAGGCGCTGGCGCGGTCGACGATCGAGAAGCCGATGTCCACGACTCGTTCGGCCACCTCGCGACCCTCGGCCCGGTCCACGATGAAGCGCGCCGCCTGCCGACCGATGGCCGCGCTGTCGATGCGCACCGTGCTGAGCGCCGGATGCAGGTCGGCCGCGAACTCCAGGTCGCCGAAGCCCACCACGCCCAGCCGGTCCGGCACCGCGATGCCGCGGGCCTGGGCTTCGGTCATCACGCCCAGGGCCAGCAGGTCGGAGCTGCAGAACACGGCCTCGATGCCAGGGGCCGACGCGAGCAGCTCGGCCAGCGCACGGCGCCCGCTTCCGAGCGTGGTCGGCGCCGGCACGTGGATCAGCGGCACCTCGGGCAGGCCGGCATCGCGGGCCGCGTCGCGAAAGGCCTGGTGCCGGCGCCGCGAGCGCTCGTCGTCGCCGGCCACCACCGCCAAGTGGCGGCGGCCCCTGGCGCGCAGGAAATCCACCACCGCGCGCCCCACCTCGGTGTGCGAGAAGCCGACCAGCATGTCCAGCGGCGTGGGCGTGAGGTCCCAGGTCTCCACGACCGGGATGCCGGCGGCCAGCAGGCGCCGCCGGCCCTCGGTCGAATGCAGGATGCCGGTGAGCACGATGCCGTCGGGACGGCGGCCGATGATGGCGTCGAGCAGCGCGTCCTCGCGCGAATCGGTGTAGCCGCTCTGGCCCAGCATCAGCTGGTAGCCCTGCTCGGCCAGCGCCTCGGTGAGCGACTGCACGGTCTGCAGGAACACCGGCCCGGCGATGGTGGGCACCACCGCCGCGACCAGCCGGCTGCGCGTGGACGCCAGGCCGCCGGCCAGCACGTTGCGCACATAGCCGGTGCGGGCGACGGCCTCGCTGACCTTGCGGAGCACCTCGGGGGAGACTTGTGCCGGCGTATTGAGCGCCCGCGACGCGGTAATGGGCGCGACGCCTGCCAGCTTGGCCACGTCGTGCAGCGTGACGGCGCCACTGCCGCGGCGACTGCGGCGTACGGGGGAGGCCTCGGCGTTCATGACGGCGATTCTAGTGGCGACGATAGCGCTACCGCCGGTGCTTGGTCGCCCCATGCTCGGAACGAAACGTCCCAAAGGCCCCAAATCTCCTTTTCGCCTAGTGCTTCTGGTGAATGCTTCTGTATGCATCCCCGCAGTAGAGTCAATGCTCACATAGGGGATCGGACGCCATGGACAGCCTCGCCGCCCTCAGCCTGCCCGCCGTTCCCGGCCCAGCGACCCAGAGCAGCGACTGGCCGGCGCCACATCCCGACTGGGCCGAGTTCGAACGCGACCGCGCGCGCGCACTCCCCGAAGGCCTGCGCCTGCGCGACTACGAGATCGTCGGCCCGATCGGCGAGGGCGGCTTCGGCGTGGTCTACCTCGCCTGGGACCACGCGCAGCAGCACCATGTCGCCATCAAGGAGTACCTGCCGGCGGTGCTGGCGGTGCGCGATCGCGCCTCGACCGCGGTGGTTGTCCGATCGCCGCGGCACCAGGACAGCTTCCGCATCGGCCTGCGCAGCTTCGTCAACGAGGCCCGCATCCTGGCGCGCTTCGACCATCCCGCGCTGGTGCGCGTGCTGCACCACTGGGAGGACAACGGCACGGCCTACATGGCGATGCCCTACTACCAGGGCCCGACGCTGGCGCGCGCCCTCGCCTGCCTGGGCCGCCCTCCCGACGAGGCCGAGCTGCGCGCCTGGCTGCGCCCGCTGCTCGACGCGCTCGGCACGATGCATGCGCTGAGCTGCTTCCACCGCGACATCGCGCCCGACAACATCCTGCTCACCGACAGCGGCCCCGTGCTGCTGGACTTCGGCGCCGCGCGGCGCGTGATTGACGGCGCGGGCCAGTCGCCGGCGGTGGTGTTCAAGCCCGGCTTCACGCCCGTCGAGCAGTACGGCGAGCTCGCCTCGATGCGGCAGGGGCCGTGGACCGACCTCTATGCGCTGGCGGCGGTGGTGTACGCAGCGATCACCGGGCAGCCGCCGATCTCGTCGATCGAACGGGTGCCCAACGACCCCCTGCAGCCCCTTTGCGCACTTGCGCGCGGCCGCTACAGCGAGCCCTTTCTGGCAGCCGTCGACGCGGCGCTGTCGGTGTTTCCGCAGGACCGGCCGCAGAGCGCCGCCGAATTCAGCGCGCGGCTGGGCGGCGATGGCATGGCGAGCGATGCGGGCGGCGATGCCGAGGACTTCGTGCCCGGCGGCCTGTCGGCTTCCGATGCTGCCGAGGCGCAGGCACTGCACGCCGCGGCCCTGAGCTTCGTGCCCCCGATCGCGCCTTCGATGGCCCGCCGGATCGAGCCGTTCGCAGCGATGGCGCCGCGCCCCCGCTCGAAGCCGGCGCCGGTGCGGCGCACTCGCCTCAAGTTCCCTGCGCTCGCGGGGACGGCGGCACTGCTGATCGGCCTGGTGACAGCCGGTCACTATCGCATCGGGGATCCGGTCCGCACCGACCTGCCTCCGGCCGTGCTGGCCTCGTTGCCAGCAACGCCCGCGCTGCCTGCGGCTGCGATGCGGGAGCGCACGCCTCCGGCGCCGGTGCCGGCGTCGCCCGACATGCAGCCGCTGCCCGTCGTCGCCGTGCCGTCGATCGTGCTCGACACACCGCCGGCCGCCCGGTCCGCCGGGGCCGCGCCATTGCCGCCCCCGGCGCCGCGCCGCAAGCCGCGGCCCGCGGTCGCATCCGCACCGGCGCTCGACGACCCCTTGTTCGGCACGGTGTCGCGCCCCACCGTCCGGGCTGCACGCCCGGCCCAGCGCGAAGTACCCGCGCTTGCCGCCGAGCCGCCGGCCCGCCTGCTGGCCGGTGCCGCGCCCGCACATGACGGCCGCTGCAGCGAGCTGCTGCTGCGCGCCTCCCTCGAACCCGTGGGCGCCGGGGATGCGGCCAGTCTCAAGAAGGGCTGTGAATGACGACCACGACCTTCGCCCGCAGCCGCCTGGCCCTGTCCCTGTCCGGCGCCCTGCTGATCCTGGCCGGCCTCGGCGGCTGCGCGACGCCCGCGCCGCCGCCGCCGCCCTCCAGGGCCGAGCTGCCCTTCGACCAGGCCATCGCTCAGGCCACCGACGGCTTGGTCATGCAAACGCAGAAGCCGGTACCCTTGATCCCCCGCACGAGTGCCAGGCGCGGGGTCGTGCTCGACCCGATGATCGACGCCGGCAGCGCCCAGCAGACCGTGGCCACGCAGCTGCTGCAGGAGCGGGTCAGCGAGCGCGTGGGCTCCCGGCACGACACGGTCGAGCTGCTGCCCTTCGAGAGCGCGAACCTCGCCAGGGCCCGCTACCTGCTGACCGGCACCCTGACGCGGCTGTCGGTCGAACAGGCGCGCAGCCCGCTGCGCATCGACCTGGCCCTGACCGAGCTGGCCACCGGCATGGTGGTGGCCCAATCCTCGGCGGTGGCACGCGACCACGGCCTGGATCACACGCCACTGCCCTACTACCGGGACACGCCCGTGCCGCTCAAGGACCAGGTCATCGACAGCTACGTTCGCACCACCGCCACGCCCGCAGGCCAACGCGCCGACCCGTACTACCTGGAGCGCATCGCGGTGGCCCCGGCAATCAAGGATGCCACCACGCACTACAACGCCGAGCGCTACCAGGACGCGCTGGTGCACTACAACAGCGCCGCCGGCGGCACGGCCGGCAACGCCCAGCTGCGCGTGCTCAACGGCATCTACCTGAGCTCGGCCAAGCTCGGCCGCACCGCCGAGGCCGAGCAGGCCTTCGGCAAGATCGTGGCCTTCGGCATCGCGCAGCAGCAACTGAGTGTGAAGTTCCTGTTCAATCCGGGCAGCACCGCGTTCTGGCCCGATGCCAAGGTCAGTGGCCCCTACCCCATGTGGCTGCGCGAGATCGCCAGGGCCAGCGCCGATGCCAAGGTGTGCATGGACATCGTCGGCCACACCAGCCGCACCGGCTCGGTCGCCTTCAACGACATGCTGTCGGTGCAGCGGGCCCGCTACATCCGCCAGCGGCTGATCGGCGAAGCCGGCGTGCTGGGCGAACGCACCAAGCCGAGCGGCAAGGGCTTTCGCGAGAACATCATCGGGACCGGGACCGACGACGCGGTGGACGCACTCGATCGCCGGGTCGAGTTCAGGATCGTGGATTGCGGCTGAGCGCCGCGGTCTTCAGGGCCTGCGGGGCCCTTGCCGAGATCCCAGGGAAGCGCTCAAGCGAGATAGCGCGTGCGCCGGTTCGACAACTTCACCTGCAGTTCGTCAGCCACCTCGACCGCGCGATGCTCCATCACCGCGACCGGATAACTGCCGATCACGATGTTGTCGACGCTCACGGTGGCATAGCTGAACTCGCGGCCCAGGGCCGCCGCAGCGTCTTGCAGGCACTGGGCCAACGACGCCAGGCCTTCGCGCGCGTAGCGCCAGGTCCCGTCGCCGATGCCCACATACGAATTGAAGTTGCGGTCGCCCCGCTTGGTGATTTCAACTGCCGGTTGCATCGCTGTTCTCCCAGGGTTCGCTGGGGCGATTCTCGCGAGCACCCGGGCGCGGCGGAACTGGCCATTGGTCGAATTCGCCGCTCGGAATCCTTCAATTGGAGGAGGCCGCTCGACCTGCGCGGCCCCCCTCTTCGCTCAACCGCGGGCGCGCGCCTGGTCGCGCAGCATCTTGATCTGGTCGTGGTTGCGCTGCGCGCCCTCGGCTTGGCGCTCGACCACGCTGCGCACGTCGGCCGGCAGGTTCTGCTTCAGGGCCTTGCGGTAGCGCGCCACGGCCGCGTCCTCGCCGCGCTCGCATTCCTCGAGCATCGACAGTTCGCTGTTGGCGCCGACCGCCCCCTTCACATGCACCCAGCCGCGGTGCATCGCACCGGTGGCGGTGCCGCCCTCGGCCGGCTTGCCGCCATACGCCATAACCAGCTGCACGAGCTCGCTCGCACCCTGCGCGCAGGCTGCGGCGCGGTCGCTGAACAGGCGCTTCAACTCGGCCGACTCCACTTCTTCGGCGCAGGTGCGAAAGCCGTACTCGCCGTCGCGCGAGTTCTCGATCAGGTCGTTCAGGATGTCCACCACGTCGTCGGAGGCCAGGGTTTCGGTATTCACTGCCATGAAAGTACTCCTTGGGTTTCAGCGGTCCCGTGCGGGACGCTTGCTGGAGCCTCAATGATTGGGCGCAGGCTCGGCCGCAGCGTCAGCGTCGCCTGACGGCGCCTGTAGGGCGGTGTCGCCTCACACGCTTCAAAGGCCACCCATGCGCCGCCTACGCCCTTCGCGCTAGACCGTCTTGCGAATAGCCCCTCCCCGACCCCCCTCCTAGACTCGCCCCCGACGAGGTCCGAGGGGCGCGCACTCCGCGTGCCGGCGGTACGCAAGCGCGCCGCAGGGGCCGCGCGCGGGGGTCGAATGCAAAGTCTTTCGGGATTCGGACGAGCGCATGCGCGCAGGTGGATCGGAGCAGGCGCCCTCGGGCTCGCGGCGCTGTTCGGCGGACATGGAGCGCTGGCCCAGGCACCCGACGCCGAGGCGGCGGCCAGCAGGCAGGAACAGGCGCGGCTCGCCGACACCGACACGCTGCTGGCACTCACCAGCGACGGCGCGGTGCTCTACGCGCAGGACAGTCCCAAGCTCTCGGGCTACCAGTACTGCAGCCAGGCGGTGGCACTGGCAGAGGCCGGCGAATTCCGCCAGAGCGTGCGCGCCGCGAGCAAGGCGCTGCACCTGGCCAACACGACGCGCGACCCCAACCTGCTCGCGATGGCGAATCGTGACCTCGCCATCGTCTACAGCTACTCGGGCCAGTTGGAAAAAGCCGAAGAGTTCGCACGCGAGGCGCTCAAGCATCCGGCGCGCGACCCCAAGCTGGTCGTGGGCCCGGCGAACAAGGTCATCGGCGACGTGCAGACCCGGCGCGGCGACTACGCCGGCGCGGTCGCCAGCTACGAGACCGCGCTCGCCAGCAGCTCGCACCGCTACGCGCCGCTGGTGCAGTCCTCGCTGGTCAACGCCCTGATCGAATCGGGCGATGCGCCGCGCGCGCGCCAGCTGCTCGGCACCCTGCCGCCACCGCGCGAGGCGCCGCTTGCCGCGCAACTGGAGCGCACCCGGGCGCGGCTGCTGCTTGCCGAGAACAAGCCGGCCGAGGCGCGCGACCTTTACCTGCAGCTCACCACGCGGCAGGTGGGCACCGACAGCGGCTACTACCGCCTCTGGGCCTGGGACGGCGTGGCGCGCAGCGAGCTCGCGCTCGGACAGAAGCAGGCGGCGGCCGATGCGGTGGGCCGCGCGCTCGGCAGCGTCGATGCGGTGCGCGCGAAGTTCCGCAGCGAGGAATTCAAGATGGGCCTGTTCTCGGACCTGCAATCGGTGTTCGAGCGCGGAGTGGACCTCTACAGCGAGGTGGGCGATGCGCGCCAGGCCTTCGAGCTCAGCGAGCGCAGCCGCTCGCGCGCGCTGCTCGACGCAGTGCGCGGCCGGGCGCGGCTGAACAGCGAGGCCGCCGCCACCGTCGACCTCGCGACGCTGCAGCGCACGCTGGCGCCCGATGAGCGCGTGTTGCAGTTCCATGCCCTGCCCGACCGCCTGCAGGCCTGGGTCGTGAGCCCGGCGGGCATCGAGGCCAGGAGCTTCGCGATCAAGCGCGACGACCTCGCCGAGCTGGTCGAGACCTTCCGCAACTCGGTGGTGCGCGGACGGCGCGCCGCCATCGCCAATGCCGACAAGCTGGGCGCCGCACTGATCGCGCCGCTGAACCTGAGGGCCGGCGAGCGGCTGGTGATCGTGCCGCACGGGCCGCTGCACTACCTGCCTTTCCAGGCGCTGCGCGTCGACGGCCGCTACCTGATCGAAACCCATCCGGTCTCCGTCGCGCCCTCCATGAGCATTGCGGTGCAGCTGGCGCAGCGCTCCCCGCGCGCGGATGCGGTGCTCACCGCTTTCGGCAATCCGCGCATCGACGACAAGTACGACCTGCCCGGCGCCGAAGTCGAGGTCAAGCAGCTGGCCCAGCTGTTCCCGCGCAACAGTGTCTACATGGGCGCCGCGGCGACCAAGACGCAGTTCCGCGACGTTGCCGCGCGCGCGCCGCTGATGCATGTGGCTGCCCATGCCGAGGCCGACCAGGTCGACCCGCTCTATTCGCGCATCCTGCTGGCCAACGAGGGCGGCCGGCAGAGCTTCCTGGAGGCGCACGAGATCCTCGGGCTGCCCATGCAGGGCAACGCGTTGGTCACGCTGTCGGCGTGCGAGTCGGGCCTGGGCCGCATCGCGCAGGGTGACGAGGTGCTGGGCTTCACCCGCTCCTTTCTCTCCGCGGGCACCGGCAGCCTGATCTCTTCGCTGTGGCCGGTCTCGGACGATGCCACCGCCGTCCTCATGGGCACCCTCTACGCCGAGCTGGCCAAGGGTCGCGACATCCAGCAGGCCATGCAGGCAGGCCAGCTCGCCGTGTTGAAAGAACCCCGCATGTCGCATCCCTTCTTCTGGGCCCCGTTCAACCTGATCGGCAACTGGCGGCTCAAGGTGGGGAGCCCGGCATGAGGGGGCCACGCGCGCTGTCGAGGCCCCCGCAGATCCGTCGTCCCGTCGCGCTCGCCGCCGCCTCGCTCGTGGTGGTGGCGCTGGCGCTGGCTGCCTCGCGCGTGCACGCGGCCGGCGAAGAGACCGTCACGCTCGCGCCCAGCCAGGACCCGTGTGGCAGTTGCGACCGCCCCGTGGCGCAGGCACCCGCCGCGCCGCAGAGCCTGCCGGCGCCGCCCGCACCCGCGCCCGTCGCCAGCTTCCGGCTCAACGACCTGCGGCTCAATGGCGCGCAGACGCTCGGCAGCGAGGAGCTGCAGGCCATCACCCGCCCCTACATCGGCCGAGAGGTCACGCTGGCCGACCTGGAGGCGCTGGCGCAGGCCATCACCGCCCGATACCGCGAGCGAGGCTACTTCCTCGCGCAGGCCATCGTGCCGGTGCAGACGGTGCAGGGCGGCATCGTTGAGATCAGCGTGATCGAGGGCCGGCTCGGCAAGGTCGACGTGGCCGTCGCGCCCGATGCGCCGATCGGCGAGCAGCGCGTGCGCGCCTTCTTAGCGCCGCTGCAGCCGGGCGAGGCCCTCAGCGGCGACCGCTACGAACGCGCGATGCTGCTGCTGTCGGACCAGCCAGGCGTGCGCGTGTCCTCCGCCCTGCAGGAAGGCACCCAGCCCGGCACCACCGATCTCACGGTCGAGGTCACGGCCGGGCCGCGCTGGGCCTTCACCGCGGAAGCCGACAACCACGGCACCGAGGAGTCGGGCCGCTATCGTGTGGGCGGCACGGCACGCTGGCTCGGTCCGGCCGGCATCGGCGACAACCTCGACCTGCGCGCGATGGTGTCGGACGACGGGCTGTGGTTCGGCCGCGCCGCCTACGAGGCGCCCATCGGCGCGAGCGGGCTGCGCGCCGGCATCGGCCTGGCGCGGGTGCGCTACGAGCTCGGCGGCCAGTTCGCCGAGCTGGACGCGCGGGGCCGGGCCGACGTGTTCGACGTGTCGCTCAGCTACCCGCTGATTCGCCAGCGCCGGCAGAACCTGTTCCTGCGCCTCTCGGCCGACACCAAGAAGCTCGAGGACGAGCTCGGCGCCGTGAACCTCAGCTCCGACAAGCGGATCCACGGCCTCGGCCTGGGCTGGGCCTGGGAGCGGCGCGACCAGGTGCTGGGCGGCGGCTACTGGGCGAGCTCCGGCACGCTCTACCACGGCAAGCTCGACATCCGCGACCCGCTGACGCTGGCCTTCGACCAGGGCATCGGCGGCCACCGCACCGAAGGCAGCTTCACCAAGCTGAGCTTCCTGGTCTCGCGGCTGCAGTCGGTCATGCCGCGGCACTCGCTGTTTCTTTCGCTGGGCGGCCAGTGGGCCAGCAAGAACCTCGATGCGTCCGAGAAGCTGGCGCTCGGCGGCGCCCGAGCCGTGCGCGCCTACCCTTCGGGCGAGCTGCTGGCCGACCAGGGCTGGATTGGCACCGTCGAATGGCGCTGGTCCTACAACGAGGCGCTCACGCCCTTCGTGTTCTACGACGCAGCGCGCGGCAAGCTCGCGCACGACCCCACGCCCTTCGACGGCGTCAACCGGCTGAGCCTGCGCGGCTACGGCATCGGCCTGTCGTGGTCGCGGCCCGGCAACTTCGCCATCAACGCGACGCTGGCCTGGCGCGACGGCACCCGGCCGGCGCAGACCGACGGCGGCGGCCGCAACCCGCGCCTCTACGTGCAAGCGCAAAAGGCCTTCTGACATGAACTCCCAACCGAAGCCAAGGCGCACCGAACGCACACGGCCCGCGCGTTTCCCGTTGCGCCCGGTGGCGCTGGCCCTCGCCTGCATGAGCGTCGCGGCGCTTGCGCCGGCGCAGCAGCTGCCGACCTGGAACAACTTCATCGTGCGCGGCGGCACGGTCGCGGTGGGCAGCGGGCCGGGCAACATGCCGATCACCGCCGCCGGACTGCCTTCGCCCGCGGGCACGATCCTGCCGATCACGCAGGCCACGCCGCGCGCCATCATCGACTGGCAGGGCTTCTCGATCGGGCCGGGGAACGCGGTCAACATCACGCAGCAGGCAGGCCCGCGCAGCGTGCTGCTCAACCGCGTGACGGGCAACGAGCTCTCGACCATCGCTGGCTCGATGACAGCCAACGGCCGGGTCTTCCTTGTCAACCCCAACGGCGTGCTGTTCGCGAACGGCGCGACGGTGAACGTCGGCGGCATGGTCGCCTCCACGCTGGCGATGGGAACCAGCGACGCGGACTTCATGGGCGGCAGCGAGCGGCTGGTGTTCCAGCAGGTGGGCGGCGCGTTCGACACGGTCGAGAATCGCGGCAGCATCACCGCGACGGGAGGCGGCACCGTCGCGCTGATCGGCGCCAACACCGTCAACAGCGGCAGCATGGTGGCGCAAGGCGGCACGGCCGCACTGGTGTCCGCCAACACGGTGACCGTCGACTTCGCGGGCGACGGGCTCACCACCTTCAAGGTGACACCGGGCCTCTACGGCAATGCGACCAACAGCGGCCTGGTGCAGGCCGACGGCGGCCGGGTGGTGCTGATGGTCACCGGCGGCAGCGAGGTGGGGAATGGCGTGGTCAACACCCGAGGCGTGCTGCGTGCCGACACGCTGGCATCGCGCAACGGGGAGATCGTGCTCGACAGCGGCAGCTCGGCAGCCGGCGTCACCCTCGACGGAGGCCTGCTCTCCGCGGCGGGCAACGAGGCCGGCCTGCAGGGCGGCAAGATCGACATCACAGGGCGCACCATCCTGCTGCAGCCCTTCGTGGCTCTGCCGGCGGGCATTCCGGGGCCGAACGACAGCGGCATCGTCGATGCCAGCGGCGCTGCCGGCGGCGGGCGCATCCAGCTGCACGCCACTGCTGTCGGCGGCAACCCGCAGACCGGCGCCATCGCCGTTGCCGCCGGCACCCGCATCGGTGCCGACGCCACTGCCGCCGGCAACGGCGGCGAGATCCGCGTGCTGGGCGAGCGCACGCTGCGCGCCTACGGTCCGATCACGGCCAAGGGCGGGCCCGCCGGCGGCAACGGCGGCCTCATCGAGACCTCGGGCGGCTATGCGGTGCCCGCGGGCGACAACAATGGCGGCATCGACCTCGCGGGCCTGCGCACCGATGCCTCGGCGCCGAAGGGGACCGCCGGGCAGTGGCTCGTCGATCCCTTCGACGTCACGATCGTCAACGGCAATGCCGCGGGCACCTTGCCCGGCACGCCCTTCGTGCCGATCGCCGATTCGATCATCCAGGACGGCGACATCAACGCGGCGCTCAACAGCGGCACCAGCGTGCGCATCACCACCGGCAATCCTGCGGCGGGCGCGCCGGGCACCGGCGACATCTTCATGGACGACGTGCAGATCGAGTACAGCGCCAGCAAGGGCCCGCTCACCCTGCAGCTGGATGCCCACCGCAGCGTGCGCGGCAACACGGCCTCGGTCATCGCCTCGGTGGGCGATCCGCTGAACGTGATCTTCAACGCCGACGCGAACGGTGCGGGCGCCGCGGTGGGCGGCGGCCAGGTCAGCTACAGCGGTTCGATCTACACCAACGGCGGCAACGTCGCGATGAACGGCACCTGGGCGAACGCCAGCAACGGCATGTGCAGCATCTGCCTGACGACGGCGCTGATCGACACGCGCACCGGCAACCAGCAGCTGGCGCCCGGCGTGGCCGGCGCGTACACCGGCGGCAGCGACGCGGGGCTGGGCGGTGCGGTGCAGCTGCGCGGCATCAGCACCTTTGGTGATCCGGCCGCGGACAGCGTCGGCGCGGTCTTCGTCCAGAACAGCGTCATCAGCACCGCCACCGGCGACATCTCGATCTTCGGCAGCCACAGTGCGGGGACCGGCGTCCAGCTTGAGAACTTCGAAAGCGTCGGCACGCTCACTACCACCAGCGGCAACATGTCGGTGACCGGCATCGGCACCTTCGCCGCGCAGACACCGACCCATGGCGTGCTGATCGACAGCGAGACGCTGCGCACCGCCAACGGCAACATCACGATCACCGCCCGGCGCCTGGCCGGCGGTCCGGCGGGCTCGGGCGTGATGCTGAGCAACGGCGCGCTGCTGCAGACCACCGGCAGCGGCGATATCCGCGTGACCGGGCAGTCCGATGGCAACGGCGCGGGCGTCAACGTCGCGCCTTCGCCCGCGCCCACGGCCGGGCCGCCCGGCCAGATCGACGGCAACCGCAACGTGGTGCTGCGCGCGGTCAACGACGGCAGCACCGATGCGCTGGTGATCGGCGGCCCGGTGCGTGCCGGCAATGCGCTCGACCTGCGGCCCGGCGGCGTCGACCTTGCAGGCAATGCGCTGGACCGCACCGACGTGCCGATCGCCATCGGCGGCACTGCCAGCACCGGTTTCGCAGTCTCCGCCGGGGAGCTCGGGCAGATCACCACGCCGACCCTGGTAGCCGGCAGCAACACGCATGCAGCCGACATCACCGTGGTGGGGCCCTTGGCGCTGGCGTCGGCGCTCACGCTGCACAACGGCGGGGGCGGCAACATCCGGCTCGGCGCGCCGGTAGCCACGCCGCAGCTGGGCCTGCTGAGCGCGGGCGACATCACGCAGGCCGCCGGCGCGACCATCACGGCCGGAGCGCTGCTGGCGCGCTCCAGCGGCGGCAACGTGCTGCTCACCGAGGCGGGCAACAACGTCGCGGCAGTGGGCGGCGGCGCGGCCGGCCGCTTCGAATACACCGACGCCGACGCGCTGGCGCTGAGCACGCCTTCGGTCACCGGCTTCGATGCCGCCACGCAACTGCCGCAGACGGTGACGGGCACGACCGTGAGCGCCGACCGGGTGCTGGTGCGCACGCTGAGCGGCGACCTCTCGCTCGGCACCAACGTCACGAGCACCACCAGCACCGACCTGGTGGCTGCGGCACGCTTCCAGAACCTGGGCAGCTTCGGCATTGCCGGCGCGCCGTGGCGCGTGTGGGCCGATACGTGGGTCGGCGAGATGCGTGGCGGGCTGTCCGGTTCGGGCCTGCTGCCCAACCTCTATCACTGCGCCTACCTGGGCCTGTGCACGGTGACCGTGACGCCAGCAGACAACCACTTCATCTATGCGCAGCAGCCCACCGCGACCGTGCGGGTCCACAGTGCCGCGCGAGCCGCCGGCCAGCCCAATTCGCTGTTCACCTACAGCATCACGGGCCTGATCCTGGGCGACACCGGCGCGGGCTTCGCGGGCACCCTCGCCAGCCCGGCCACGTCCTTCAGCCTGCCGGGCAACTACCCGATCAACGGCAGCTTCACCTCGGCCGAGGGCTACGCGGTCAACGTGGTGCCGGGCGTGCTGACCGTGGGGGCACTGCCGGAGCTGATCAAGCCGGACCTGGTGCGGGAGACCCCGAGCACCTGGCTGTACGACCGCAACATCGGGCCTGCCCCCATCTGCCTGGCCACGGGGCCGCTGGACGGCGACCGCGCCGCGCAGGAAGGCGACGTGCTCGCGCGCGAATGGTCGCGGGTGCGCTCGCGGCCCAACCTCACGAACTGCGTCGACACGGAGCGGCGCAATGGGTGCGCGGATTTTTAGTAAGGCAGTAGCCCATGCCCGATCCGATCTCGCTGCGGCGGGGGGCAGGGGCAATCTTCGACGAGATTTGAAGCCACGCTACCTCGCCCGTCATGGCCTCGACGTCTTTGCCGATCTTCAGGAGGCGCAGGACACGGTACGCGAACATGCGCACCATTTCACCTACGGCATGGTTCGCAGGACGATCCGGATAGAACCTGCACGGGAGACGAATCATCCGCAAGGCTGATGAGCGCCTGCGCCGCTGCTGCGTGCAGCGCCACCCTTCTGGCCGGATCATCGACCCCTCCCATCCAGATGAAGGTGTCGCGTCCCAGTTGCTCGTCGCTGAACATGGCGCGCAGGACATTGTGCAAGTCGCCATCCGACAGCAGAGGCGTGCCATTCACTTGAATTACTTGAAGTTGCAGCATGGTATTCAGGGCGTCCTGAGCCACGGGGTACTTCAATCGATGCAGCAGTTCATCCGCGCCGCCGCGCAGGCTGTCTGCGGCGGCAGCATCGATCGCTTTCACTCCCAGCAGAAGCATGGGTTCCGCCGGGAACTTGGTGCTCCAGCGCCCGATTCAGGGACTGAGGCAGTTCGCGTCCACCAGATCCGTGATGAGGTTAGCGATGACGTGCCGGCTTTGGCCGTCAAGCATCGAAGGAAAGACGATGCGGTCGGGCTCGATGATCAAGCCCTCGACCTGCTTCAGCGACGACAGCACATGCCTCCATTGACGGCGGCATCCGCTTTCCTCGGAGCCGGAAGTGGCTTGACCGCATGTCTCCTGTCTCCGGGCTGTCGTGGCGAAGCGACTGGCAGCGGGTTTGATTCGAATGTTGAACGCTTGGTCGACTCGGTCGACTCAGTCGATTCGGTCGAGAGGCGTTGCGTCCTCTCCAATAGCGTAGAGAGAGATCTCACGGTAATTGCCCATCTGAAGTAGGTTGGAAACGTAGAGCGCTTGCAAGCAAGCCGGCTTCTGCCAGCTCAGCAGCGCAGGAACGCGCCCGAGCCGATCTCGGTCAGTCCGATGCCGCGTGCGGCAACGGATCGGGTGGCTCGCGGTGGAGGCGTGCGATCCACGAATCGGCGGTGCGTCTGAATGCATCCAGCACGCCGGGCCATTCGCCCGGACCGTGGGGAAGGGCGGGGATGATCATGGACAAGGTCAGCAGGCCCGTCTCTCGGTGGACGTCGACGGCCCAGTGCGCACCCTCGCCCGTCCATCGCGCCATGATGTCCTGCACGTGGCCCGGCTCATCGTCGTCGAAATCGTCATCCTCGTCGGCTTCCACGATGGCCTGCAGCAGCTCGGCGCGCACGTAGCCTGCGCCCGCAAACAGCTCGACCCGGCCATCCGGCAGCGTGGCGGCGTGAACCTGCAGTCGCTCTCCGGCGTCGAACGCGAGGCTGCCATCGGCGCTGACGCACGTGGGCGCCCGCTCCACCGAGGCAAGATACTGGTCGAGGCTGTGACCAAATTGAGCGGTCATCTTGGTGTCGCTCCTCTGGGGTAGTGGTTATCCCGCTGAGTAACGGATCCTTCGGCTTGGTTCCACCGTGGAAGATGACGTGACTTGGCGAAGAAGGCCGCCTTCATGACGCGTGCCCCTATGCAACCGAAATCGGAGAGCAATGAAACGTCGATGCCACCCATGGATGACGGGCCGCCCTGGTCCGAGCGAGACCCGAGCACCGCAGGCGGAGCGCTCCTCGTGAGCGCCGCCCCCGACAAGATGGGTGAAGCGCTCGCCGCGCCCGCCCTTGCCACCTTCGCCGAGGCCTTCCGCTTCTGGCTCAAGCTCGGCTTCATCAGCTTCGGCGGGCCGGCAGGGCAGATCGCGATCATGCACACCGAGCTGGTCGAGCGCCGCCGCTGGATCAGCGAGAAGCGCTTTCTCCACGCGCTGAACTACTGCATGCTGCTGCCCGGCCCCGAGGCGCAGCAGCTGGCCACCTACATCGGCTGGCTGATGCACCGGACCTGGGGCGGCATCGTCGCTGGTGCCCTGTTCGTGCTGCCTTCGCTGTTCATCCTGATTGCGCTGTCATGGATCTACCTGCGCTTCGGCGACGTGCCGGCAGTGGCGGGCCTCTTCTACGGCATCAAGCCGGCCGTCACCGCCCTGGTGCTGCACGCGGCGCACCGCATCGGCACGCGGGCGCTGCGGAACTGGTGGATGTGGGGCATCGCGGCAGCGGCCTTCGTGGCCATCTTTGCCTTCCACATGCCCTTTCCGGCGATCGTGCTCGCGGCCGGGCTGATCGGCCACTTCGGCGCGCGCCGCGCGCCGGCGGTGTTCGCCCTCGGCGGCGGCCATGGCGGCGCGCAGCACAGCTACGGTCCGGCGCTGATCGACGACCACACGCCGACACCCCCGCATGCGCGCTTCTCGCGCGCCCGACTGGCGAAGCTGCTGGCCGTCGGGCTGGGAATGTGGGCGCTGGCAATGGGTGCGCTGGTCGCCACGCAGGGCCTGCAGGGCACGTTGACGCAGATGGGCTGGTTCTTCACCAAGGCCGCGCTCCTGACCTTCGGCGGTGCGTACGCGGTTCTGCCCTACGTCTACCAGGGCGCGGTCGAGCAGCACCATTGGCTCTCGGGTGCGCAGATGATCGATGGCCTGGCCCTGGGCGAGACGACGCCCGGCCCGCTGATCATGGTGGTGGCTTTCGTGGGCTTCGTCGGCGGCTGGCTCCGGCAGGTGCTCGGGCCCGAGGCCCTCTTTCTCGGCGGCGCGCTGGCGGCCGCGGTGGTCACCTTCTTCACCTTCCTGCCTTCCTTCGTCTTCATCTTGGCCGGCGGGCCGCTGGTCGAAGCCACGCACGGCAGGCTGGGCTTTACCGCGCCGCTGTCGGCGATCACCGCGGCAGTGGTGGGCGTGATCCTGAACCTGGCGCTGTTCTTCGCCTACCACGTGCTCTGGCCGCAGGGCTTCACCGGCCCATTCGACTGGGTCTCGGCCCTCATCGTCGTGGCGGCAGCCCTTGCCCTCTTCCGCTTCAAGATCGGCGTGATGCCGTTGCTCGGCGCCTGTGGGCTGGTCGGACTCGCCGTCACGCTGGGCCGGCCCTTGCTCTTTTCCTGATGGTCAAGGCCGGTGCGAGAACAGCGGCGCGCCGGCCATCGGCAGCTCGGCCGCGAGCACGCTGCCAGTGGCCGATTCGGTCATCACCAGCTCGCGCGTGCCGGGCCGGAACGCGAGATTGGTGACCGTCTGGCCCGCGGGGCTGCGCACGAAGTGCGTGAGTTCGCCGCGCGCATTCAGCACGAAGGCGCCGCCCAGGCTGGCATGGGCTACCACGAGGCTGCCGTCGGCTGCGAGGGCCAGGCCGTCAGGGCCGCTGCTGCCGAAGAAGGTCTGGAAAGCGCCCATCTTCGAAACGCTGCCGTCGGCCAGCAGCGGCGCGCGCCACACCTGGTTGCCGCGCGTGACGGCGAGGAAGAGCACTCGCCCGTCTTCACTGACCGCGATGCCGTTCGGGCTGGGTGCGTTGGCGAGCAGCTGGTCCAGCTTGCCGTCGGTGCCCAGGCGGTAGACGCGGCCGGTGGGATCGTGCAGGCCTGTCTGGCCCTGGTCGGTGAAATAGAGCTGCCCCTCGGCGTCGAAGCTCAAGTCGTTCACGCCCTTGAAAGATTCGCTGTTTCGATGCGCGAGCACCGGCGTGATGTCGCCGCTCGCCGCTTCGAGCTTCAGGATACCGCGCCGATAGTCGGCGATCCGGAGGCTCCCGTCCGCATGGATCGCCAATCCGTTGGGCCAGCCTTCGTACTGCACGACGAGTTCCCATTCGAGGGCCGGCGTAACGCGGAAGATGCGGCCATGGGGGATGTCGGTCACGTAGAGATTGCCGGCGCGGTCGAAGGCCGGCCCCTCGAGGAAGCTGTCCATCACATGGCCGGACTTGTTGGCATCGACCCAGTCGGTGCGGCGCGCTTCGCGAAAGGACTCGGGCAGCCGTGTCAGCACCCGGGCCTCGAGGACGTCCGGGGGAGCGAAGCTCAGGTTCCACATGCGCGCCGCTCACTCGGGCTGCACGCCGGCCGCCTTGATGACCGCACTCCAGTCCTGGGTCTGGCGCTTCAAGAAGGTCTGGAACTCTGCCGTTGCCATGCCTCCTGGCGACGCACCCTGCTCGGCGAAGCGCTTGACCAGCTCCGGCGAGGCCAGTGCCTTCTTCACCTCGGCCTGGAGCTTGTCGATGATCGCCTGCGGCGTGCCCTTGGGCGCGGCAATGCCGAACCAGTTGGTGGCGGCGAAGGCCTTCATGCCAGCCTCGGCGCTGGTCGGTACCTCGGGCAGCGCGTCGAGCCGCTTGGGCGAGGTGACCAGCAACGCGCGCACCTTGCCGCCCTTGACTTGCGGGATGGCGGTTGGCGCGGCGGTGACCAGCACATCGATCTGGCCCGAGACAACGCCCAGCATCGCCTCGCCAGCCCCCTTGTAGGGCACGTGCGTGAGGGCCAGCTTGCCATGCTGCTTGAACAACTCGCCGCCGAGATGCGTGGAACTGCCCACGCCGCCGGAGCCGAAGGTGAGCTTGTCGGGACTCTTGCGCGCGGCGTCGACCAGATCCTGCACCGCCTTGTAGGGCGAGGCCGTGCCGACCACCAGCACCAGCGGCGCGTCGACGATGGTGGTCACCGGCACCAGGCCAACGGCGTGGTCCCACGGCAGCTTCTTGAACAGGTGCGGCAGCATCGCGTACGTGGTGTCGTTGACGAGGAAGGTGCCGCCGTCCGGCACGGCCTTGGCCACCAGATCGGCGCCGATGGTGCCGCTGGCGCCGGCCTTGTTCTCGACGTAGAAGGACTTGCCGGACTGCTCCGTGAGCTTCTGCGCGATCTGGCGCGCCGCGTAGTCGGTGGTGCCGCCGGGTGCGTAGGGCACCACCAGGCGCACGGGCTTGTCGGGCCAGTCAGCGGCCTGGGCTGGGGCGGCAGCGGCAAGCGCGCAGGCGGCCGCCGCGGCGCCGAGCGCCGCGCGAATCGATGTCCTCATGTGTCAGTCTCCGAAAGTGATGTTGTGTTGCCTGAGCGCGGCGATCTCCGCCTCGCTGTAGCCGATCTCGCGCAGCAGTTCTCCCGTGTGCTCTCCCAGCAGCGGCGGCTGCAGCCGGATACCCGGCCGCTCGCCGCCCAAGGTGAAGGGCATCAGCGGCACCTTCGACTCGCTGCCGTCGTTCATGCGCACCGGTGCCAGGCCGCCCGTGGCGTTGAGGTGCGGGTCGTCGAAGAGCTCGTGCGGCTTGGCGATGGGGGCGAAGGGCAGTTCGTTCCGCTCGAACACGGCGCTGAGCTCGGCCGCGCTGTAGCCCGCGAGATGCGAGCGCAGCATCGGCATCATCCAGTCGCGCGCGAGCACGCGGTCGTTGTTGGTCTTCAGGCGCGGATCGGCCAGCATGTCTTCCAGGCCGAAGGCCTTGCAGAAGATGGTCCACTGCTTGTCGCTGACCGCGGCCAGGAAGATCTGCTCGCCGTCCTTCACGGTGAAGACGTCGTACACGCCCCAGGCCGAAATGCGGCTGGGCATCGGATCGGCCGGCTTGCCGGTGGCCGCGAACTGCATCATGTGCTGCGCGACCAGGAAGATGTTGTTCTCGAACAGCGCCGACTGCACCTCGCAGCCCTCGCCGGTCAGCTCGCGCTGGCGCAGCGCCGCCATCGCGCCGATGGCGCCGAACATGCCGCCCATGATGTCGTTGACGCTGGTGCCGGCGCGCAGCGGGTCGCCGATGCGGCCCGTCATGTAGGCCAGGCCGCCCATCATCTGCACCACTTCGTCGAGCGCGGTGCGGTGGTCGTAGGGGCCGGGCAGGAAGCCCTTGTGGCTCACGTAGATGATGCGCGGGTCGCGCTTCTTCAGGCTTTCGTAGTCCAGCCCCAGCTTCTTCATCGTGCCCGGCTTGAAGTTCTCGCTCACGATGTCGGCGGTGGCGATCAGGCGCAGCGCGGCCTCGATGCCCTCGGGCTTCTTGAGATCGAGGGCGATGCTCTTCTTGTTGCGGTTGAAGGTGGGGAAGAAGCCGGCGCCGGAGCCCAGCAGGCGTCGCGTGGAGTCGCCCTCGACCGGCTCGACCTTGATGACCTCGGCACCGAGGTCGCCCAGCAGCATGCCGCAGGTGGGGCCCATCACCATGTGGGTGAACTCGACGACGCGGACGCCGGCGTAGGGCAGTGGCTTTGTGGTGCTGTCAGGCATGTGCGGTTCCTTGGGTTTTTTGGGCAAAGCCCTTGGGCAGGCCGGCCTCGGGCGTCATGCCGTAGACCGGCTCGCCCGGCAGGCCGGCGATGAGCGGCGCGCGCGCCGCAATGAGCTTGCCGATGTCGATGCCGGTGGAGACGCCCATGGCCTCGAACATGAAGACCAGGTCCTCGGTGACCACGTTGCCCGAGGCGCCGGGCGCATAGGGGCAGCCGCCCAGGCCGCCGAGCGAGGCGTCGAAGGTACGCACGCCCTCTTCGAAGGCCGCGAGGCAGTTGGCCAGGCCCAGCCCGCGGGTGTTGTGCATGTGGGCCGCGCCGGCCTTGTCGCCGAGCTCGGCGCGCAGGCGCCTGAAGAGGCGCCGCACCTGCGCCGGGTTGGCGTAGCCGACGGTGTCGGACAGGCCCGCCTCGTCGGCACCCGCTGCCACGCACTGCACCGCGAGGCGGATGACCTCGTCCTCCAACACCGCGCCCTGCAGCGTGCAGCCGAAGGCGGTGGAGATGCCCGCCTCGAGCTTCACCTGGGGCGCGATCTCGCGGCGCAGCGTGGCGATGGCGCGCACCTCCTCGACCATCTCCTCGCGCGTCTTGCGCACGTTGGCCAGCGAATGCGCAGCGCTGGCCGACACCGGTATGGTGAGCTTGTGCACGCCCGCCGCGAGCGCAGCCTCCGCGCCCTTGCGATTGGGCACCAGCGCCATCACGGTGAGCCCGGGCAGCGTCACAGCATGGCGCACCACTTCGGCGGCATCGGCCATTTGCGGCAGCAGGCGGGCCGGGACGAAGGAGGCGACCTCGATCTCGCGCACGCCGGCGGCGTGGAGCGCGTCGATCCACCGCAGCTTGTCGGCGGTCGGCATCGTCGCCTTGACGGACTGCAGGCCGTCGCGCGGGCCGACCTCGCTGATCAGCACGTCGGGGCTCGTCATCGGGCTTGTCTCCTGAAGAAGCGTTTGGAAGTGTTTGGAAGCGTTTAAAAGTGATCTGCTTGACCGTTCTGTTGTACAGAACTATATTCTGTCACACTGAATTAGACCCTGGCTCATCCTTCACTGTCAAGCCGACCATGCCCCGCAAAGCGCTGACCGAATCGATCGCCGACCTCGATGCCGCCCCCGGCGGCGCTGCCGCGGTCGATCGCGCGCTGAGCCTGCTGGCCTGCTTCCAGCCCGGCGACGAGGCGCTGAGCCTGGCGCAATTCGCGGAACGGACCCAGCTCTACAAGAGCACCGTGCTGCGGCTGCTCGCCTCGCTGGAGCATGCACGGTTGATCCGCCGCCGGGAAGACGGCCGCTATGCCCTCGGCACGGAGATCGCTCGCCTGCACGGTCTCTACGCAGCGGCCTTCTCGCTCGACCGCATCGTGCCGCCGGTGCTGCGCGACCTGGTCGCGGCCACGGGCGAGAGCGCGGCGTACCACGTGCGCCAGGACCAGGGCGAGCACTGGGGCAGGCTGTGCCTCTACCGGGTCGACTCGCCGCATGTGGTGCGCGACCATGTGCGCCCCGGCGATCTGCTGCCGGCAGACCGAGGCGTGGGCGCGCGTGTCCTCATCGCCTTCGGTCCCGAGGCCGAGCGCCCGAAAGGCGGGAAGGCACGCAAGCTCTACGACCAGATCCGCGAGCAGGGCTACTGTGCGCTGGTCGGCGACCGCTCGGCCGAGCTGGCCGGCATCTCGGCGCCGGTCTTCCATGCCGACGGCCGTTTGGCCGCTGCGCTCACGCTGACCATGCCGGCGCACCGCTACGACGAGCGGCACATCGAGCCGGTGTGCGCCGCCGCGCGGCGGCTCAGTGGACAGGTCTGAAGGGGCTCACTCGGCCTTAAAGCCAGAGGCCTTGATCGGCCCCTCCCAACGCTTCAGGTGCGCTGCCTCAATGGCGGCGAGCTCGGCCGGGCCCCCGTGCGCCGGCACCAGGCCCAGGCTGTAGATCCGCTCCTGCACCTCGGGCACGCGCAGGGCCTCGGCCACCGCACGGTCGATGCGCTGCACCAGGTCGCTCGGCATGCCCGGCGGTCCGTAGAGGCCGAAGAAGGCATCGGCCGTGACCTCGATCCCCGCCTCCTTCAGCGTCGGTACCTCGGGCAGCGCCCGGTTCCGCTGCGCGCCGGTGACGGCCAGGATGCGCACCTTGCCGGCGCGATGGTGCTCGATGGTTTCGACCACCGTCCACCATCAGCGGCACTTGTCCGCCGATCAGATCCTGCGCGGCAGGCGCGCCGCCGCGGTAGGCCACATGGGTCATCGGCACGCCGGCCGCCTGCGAGAGCAGCTGGCCGGCGAAATGCGGCACGGTGCCGGCACCCGAGGTGGCGTAGTTCGCCTTGCCGGGGTTTGCCTTCATCCAGGCCAGCACGGCCTTGGGGTCCCGCCGGCGCGCCGGGGCCAGCCGTCACCGCAAGGTCGAAGGTGCTGACCAGCGAGATGGGGGTGAAGTCCTTGGCGGTGTCGAAGCCCAGGTTCGAATAGAGCCAGGGATGGATCACCATAGCCCCGCTGGGCGAGAAGATCAGCGTGCTGCCGTCGGGGGCGGAGCGCTTGAGCTCCGACAGCGCGAGCCGGCCGGCGGCGCCGGGCTTGTTGTCGACCACGACGTTCTGCGCGAGCGAGACGCGCATCCCGTCCGCCAGCAGGCGCGCCACCACGTCGGCCGAAGCGCCTGGCGGAAAGCCGATCAGGATGCGCGTGCTGCGTTCCTGCGCGAAAGCCAGCGGGATGGCGAGCGCGCTCGCGGCCAGCACGGCGAGGTGACGGCGTTTCATGGGGTGGGTCTTCTCGTCGTCCGAGGGTCTTCCGGGCGCGTTCAGCGCGCAGGCGCCTCGTCGCGCAGCGCAGTCAGGACCGCCTCGTTCTGCTCTGGCAGTCCGACGGTGATGCGCAGCCACTGCGGCAGGCTGTAGTTGTCGAGCAGCGCGACCTCGATGCCCGCGGCCAGCAGGCGCGCGTGCACGGTGCGGCCTTCACCGACCTGCACCATCAGGAAGTTGCCCGAGGAGGGGATCGACGCGAGCCGCAACTCGTGCAGCCCCGCTTCGAGCCGCGCCCGCCCGGCGGTGTTGAGCTGGTAGCTGCGCGCGAGGAAGGCTGGATCGGCGAGCGCCGCCACGGCTGCGGCCTGCGCCGGCGTGTTGACGTTGAAGCGCGGCCGCCGCCCATTCAGGCGCGCTGCCAGCGCGTGCTGCGCGACGCCGTAGCCGATGCGCAACCCGGCCAACCCGTAGGCCTTGGAGAAGGTGCGCGCGACGATGAGATTCGGGAAGCGGCGCACCCAGGCGACGCTGTCGTAGCGTTGCGCGGGCGCGAGGTATTCGCCGTAGGCCTCGTCCAGCAGCACCGTCACCCGCGGCGGCACCGCCTCCAGGAAGGCGAGCAGCGGCGCGGCCTCGATGAAGGTGCCGGTGGGGTTGTTGGGATTGGCGACGAAGACCAGCCGCGTGTCGTCGCCGATGGCGGCGCGCATGGCGTCCAGGTCGTGGCCGAAGTCCCGCGCCGGCACCACGGTGCTGCGCGCGTGTGCGTGCGCGGCCGCCTGTCCGTAGACCACGAAGCCGTACTGCGAGTAAACGACATGCTCGCCCGGCTTGGCACTGACCTGGGCCGCCAGCTCGAGGATCTCGCTGGAGCCGCTGCCCAGCACCAGCCAGTCGGCCGGCACGTCGAGCCGCGCCGACAGCACATGCTTGAGCGCGGTGCCATTGCCGTCCGGGTAGTTGCCTGCGCCCTGGAGCGCGGCGGCTGCGGCGCGGCGGGCAGACTCGGGCATGCCGAGCGGGTTTTCGTTGGAAGCCAGAAGGAGCATCGCGAGGGCCGACTTATTTAAGAAGTTAAATATATGGACCCTTTGCAGGCTGCCTATCGGGGCCTACCCTTTGCCTGTGCGTTCGCAAGCGTGCGCAAGGTGATTACCTCTATTTTGGTCACTGATCATTCACGCTTGAGGCCCTTACTCGCCAACCAGGTATCGAATAAAGTCGTCGACTGCATTCTTCCGTCTTGATTCAAGGAGTAGCTCACCATGACCGCCCGCACGACCGTCCACGCCCTCCAGGTCGCCACCGAACTCCATCGCTTCATCGAAGACCAGGTGCTGCCGGCCACCGGCGTCGCCAGCGGGCTTTTCTGGAAGGGCTTCGACGCCATCGTCGGCGATCTCGCCCCCAAGAACATCGCGCTCCTCGCAGAGCGCGATCGCCTGCAGTCGGAGATGGACGCCTGGCACCAGGCCCATCCCGGCCCGATCGCCGACATGCCGGCCTATCGCGCCTTCCTCGAGAAGATCGGCTACCTGCTGCCGCAGCCCAAGGGCGCGAAGGCCACCACCACCAACGTCGACGCCGAGCTCGCGCTGCAGGCCGGCCCGCAGCTCGTGGTGCCGATCCTCAACGCCCGCTATGCGCTGAACGCCGCAAACGCACGCTGGGGCTCGCTGTACGACGCGCTCTACGGCACCGATGTCATTGCCGAGACCGGCGGCGCGGACAGGGGCCAGGGCTACAACCCGGTGCGTGGCGCGAAGGTGATCGCCTTCGCGCGCGAGGTGCTGGACCAGGCCGCGCCGCTGGCCAACGGCTCGCACAGGAACGCAACCGGCTACTCGGTGAAGGACGGCCAGCTGTTGATCGCGCTGCAAAGCAGCAGCACGCCGCTGGCCGACCCCTCGCAGTTCGTCGGCTACCAGGGCGATGCAGCGGCGCCCAGCTCGGTGCTGCTCAGGCACAACGGCATTCACGTCGACATCCGGATCGATCGCAACACGCCGATCGGCAAGACCGACCCGGCCGGCATCAGCGACGTGGTGCTCGAGGCGGCGCTGTCCACCATCCTCGACCTCGAGGACTCGGTGGCGGTGGTCGATGCGCAGGACAAGGTGCTCGCCTATTCGAACTGGCTCGGCATCCTGCAGGGCACGCTGACCGAGGAAGTGCAGAAAGGCGGCAAGACCTTTACCCGCGGCCTCAACCCGGACCGCGAGTACACCGGGGCCGACGGCAAGCCGGTCAGGCTGCACGGCCGCTCGCTGATGTTCGTGCGCAACGTCGGCCACCTGATGACCAACCCGGCCATCCTCTACGGCGAGGGCAAGGAGATCCCCGAGGGGATCATGGACGCGGTGATCACCACCACCATCGCCACCATCGACCTGAAGCGCAAGGGCAACTCGCGCACCGGCAGCGTCTACATCGTGAAGCCGAAGATGCACGGCCCGGCCGAAGTGGCCTTCGCCAGCGAGCTGTTCGGCCGCGTCGAGCAGATGCTCGGCCTTCCGGCCAATACGGTGAAGCTGGGCATCATGGACGAGGAGCGCCGCACCAGCGTCAACCTCAAAGCCTGCATCGCCGAGGCGGCGGCGCGCGTGGCCTTCATCAACACCGGCTTCCTGGACCGCACCGGCGACGAGATGCACACCGCGATGCGCGCCGGCCCGATGCTGCGCAAGGGCGACATGAAGACCACGCCCTGGATCCAGGCCTACGAGAAGAACAACGTGCTGGTGGGCCTCTCGTGCGGCCTGCGCGGCAAGGCGCAGATCGGCAAGGGCATGTGGGCCATGCCCGACCTGATGGCCGCGATGCTGGAGCAGAAGATCGGCCACCCGAAGGCCGGCGCCAACACCGCCTGGGTGCCTTCGCCCACGGCCGCCACGCTGCATGCGCTGCACTACCACCGCGTGAACGTCGCCGAGGTGCAGAAGGAGCTGGAGAAGATCGACGCCGACGCCGAGCGCGACAACATCCTCGCCGACCTGCTGAAGGTGCCGGTCGCGCCCGAGGTGAAGTGGACGGCGGCCGAGCGCCAGCAGGAGCTCGACAACAACGTGCAGGGCATCCTCGGCTACGTGGTGCGCTGGATCGACCAGGGCGTGGGCTGCTCCAAGGTGCCTGACATCCACAACGTGGGGCTGATGGAAGACCGCGCGACCCTGCGCATCTCGAGCCAGCACATCGCCAACTGGCTGCTGCACGGGGTGGTGACGAAGGAACAGGTGGAAGCCACCTTCCAGCGCATGGCCGCGGTGGTGGACGAGCAGAACGCCGCCGATCCGTTCTACAGGAAGATGGCAGGCAACTTCGAGACCTCGGCGGCCTACCAGGCGGCGCGGGACCTGGTGTTCAAGGGCGTGGAGCAGCCGAGCGGGTACACCGAGCCGCTGCTGCATGCGTGGCGGTTGAAGGTGAAGGCAGGGCAGGCCTGATCGCCATGCCGGCCACCACGCAAGAAATCGCAGCGTTCATTGCACGCGAGTTTCCGCAGACGAAGTGCACCGTCCTCCAAGCCGGCAATGCCGGCTCGACCGTCGCACACGAGGTGGGGCCCGCCGAGCTGCGGCCCGGCGGCACGGTCTCCGGGCCGGTCCTCATGGCCACGGCCGACGTGGCGCTGTACGTGGCGATCCTCGGTGAAATCGGCATCGTTCCCTTGACGGTGACCACCAGCCTGAACATCAACTTCCTTCGCAAGCCGGAGGCCGGCGCGCGCGTCATCGGCGTCTGCAAGCTCATCAAGCTGGGTCGCTCGCTGGCGGTCGGCGAGGTCAGCCTTTATTCGGAGGGGCGCAGCGAAGTCGTGGCACATGCCGTGGGGACGTATTCCATTCCGTCGAAGGCAGGCTGAGCCCCGTCGCGAGTGGACCCGGGCTCGCAAACCCCAGCAAGCGGCGGGACTCTCCGGCCGCGATGACAATCGCCGGCTTGTTCATTTCTCGGGGCAACGCTCATGGCGTGGATACTGCTGATCATTGCCGGCCTCCTGGAGGTCGGGTGGGCCATCGGCTTGAAGTACACGGAAGGCTTCACGCGCCTTTGGCCCAGCTTCTTCACGCTCGCCTCGATGGTCCTGAGCGTCGTGCTGCTGGGTATTGCGATGAAGTCCCTTCCGGTCGGCACCTCCTACGCCGTCTGGGTGGGCATCGGTGCGATCGGTACGGCCATTCTGGGCATCGTGCTCTTCGCGGAACCCGCAACGGCGGGGCGCCTCGCCAGTCTCGCGCTCATTCTTGCAGGCATCATCGGGCTGAAGCTGGCAACGCCCGGCTGATGCAAGGAACCGCACACATGACCCTCCCGCACCGCCGACCCCAGGTCTGCATCCTCGGCAGCGCCGAACCCGGCTCTGCCGCCTACGAGCTCGCGGCCGAGGCGGGCGCGCTGCTGGCGCGCCTTGGCATCACCGTCGTCAGTGGCTGCGGAAGCCCGGCGACCAGGGTGGCCGCAGAGCGCGCCGTCGGCGCTGGTGGACTGGTGCTCAGCATCGTCCCGCCGGGCGAGATGCCTCCGGCGGACTGGCCGGCCACCGTGGTCGTCCCCTGCGGCATGGGCGATGCACGCAACCTGCTCATGGCGCTTTCCGGAGATGCCTGCATCGTCATCGGTGGCCGCGCAGGCACGATCTCCGAAGTCTGCCTGGCCTGGCTTCACAAGCGCCCGTTGCTGCCGCTGGTGGGCTGCGGCGGCTGGTCCGACACGCTGCCGTCGAATCCTCCGGACGAGCGGCAGAACTCTCCCATCCTGCCCTGGGGCTCCACCGGCGAGCTCGAGGCCCGGCTTCGGGGCCTGGGGCTGATCTAGGGAGAGCGACTCAAACGGGGTCCGGGGCCTCGGGACGCGCTCGCGCAGGGCCCAGCGTTCGCTTGACCTCCGCCGGATCCATCCCGTACATCTCCGCGAACTCGGCGACGCTGCGACCGCTGGCCTCGAAGGCCCGGCGCAGCGCCTCGCGCTTGGCGTTGCGCGCGCCCAGCTCGGCAAAGGCCTCGTCGAGCACCGCGTTGGCGGTTTCGTCGTTGCTGCGCACGACGAGCATGTAGTCCTCGCGCGAAAGACCCGAGGCCTCGATGGCCGCCATCAAGCGCGCGCGCAGTTGCGGGCGCAGGTCCTCGCCGCTGCGCGCCTGACGCCTGCGGAACACTTCGAGGATGGCATGGTGCACATGCTCGGGGGCCACAGGCTCCACGGGCGTGCCGTTCAGGTCATGGCGCGCCTTGCCCGCTGCCACGGCCTCGAGGTAGCGCGTGGAACGCGCATGCAGCCCGAGCGCGACCTTCAGGTCCTCGCGCTTGAACTCGTCGCCGTGCGCCGCGAGCAGGTCCTCGAAGACGCCGAGCTTCAGCGGAAGGAAGCGGGCGCCGAACAGGCCGGGGTAGAGCTCGAACAGGCGTTCGAGCACGGGGTGGGTCTTGCGTGGATGCGGCGGCTGCTTGCCCTGCGACGGCTGCTGCGCCTGGGGCTTCTGCTGCGCCGGGCGGGCGCGCCGGTGCTTCCGGCCGGCCCGTGCGGTCTGTTCCTCCTTGGGCGGCGCGGGCTGCGGCGAAGGTGCGGTATCGGTGTCTGCTGTGTTCGAGGTCATGGATGTCGGGCCCTCCCAGGCCTATGGCCGCATGAAACGGCGCGGACCCGAACTGTAATGCCGCGGGGCGATGCTCCGCCGCCCCGCCCGCAACAGCCTGCCTTCCGTCGCCCGTCCGTCCTACACCCATGCGCGCGCCGCACCGACCCGGGCCTGGGCCCATGTGTTTACGTTTGCAAACACTGAGGCCCCAGTCACAACCATCCACCCATTCAAGGAGAACGCTCATGACATCCCTCTCGTTTCGTGCCGCACTGAAAACCTCGGCCGCTGCCCTGGCCATCGCCGGTGCAAGCTTCGCCGTCGCCCAGGGCAACCCGCCGACGACCACCTCGCCGAATCCCGCAACGGGCGCAGGCCAGCAGGCGCAGGGCACCCCGGGCACCCAGGGCAGTACGCCCATGGGCACCACCGGCACGCCTGCCGCACAGGGCTCCGGGACGACGGGTTCCGGCTCCGCAGCCAGCGGCACCACCTCGGGCAGCGGGACGATGTCCTCGACCGACACGACCACGCCGAGGTCCGAGCGTATGGCGCGGGCTGACCGCAACTGATCGTGCGCCCCAGCTCACCGACCTTGCCGGGCCAAGCGCCCGGCGTCCTCGCGCTGGCCCTGGTGGCTGCCGCGCTGGCGCTCCCCGTGCCGGCGCGGGCCCAGGGTGAGCTCGAGCGCCTGGTCCAGTGGGTGCAAACCACCGGCGACAACCAGGGGGCGGCCTTCGCCGTGGTCGACAAGAAGGGCGCACGCGTCCACGTCTTCGATGCGGGCGGGAAGGAGCGGGCGTCCGCGCCGATCCTTCTCGGCCTGGCGCGGGGGGACGATTCGGTGCCCGGCATCGGCGAGCGCCCCATGGCGCAGATCCGGCCCGAGGAACGCACCACGCCGGCCGGTCGCTTTGCGAGCGAGCCGGGTCGAAACCTGCAGGGCGAGGACATCGTGTGGGTCGACTACGACGCAGCGGTCTCGATGCACCGCGTGCGTGCCACCAACCCGGCCGAGCGCCGGCTGCAGCGCCTCGCAACGCCCAGCGTCGAGGACAACCGCATTTCCTACGGCTGCATCAACGTGCCGGCGGCCTTCTACGACGCGTACGTGAAGCCCACGCTCGGCGCCCGCCGCGGCGTGGTCTACGTGCTGCCGGAAACCAGGCCGCTCGCAGCAGTGTTCGGCTTGGGCACGCGGGTCGCCGCGACCCCCGCCGCGCAACGCTGAAGTACATCAGGCGCGCTGCGCCGCCTCGGCCTCGGCGCGCAACCATCGGATGAAGTCCTGCGCGTTCGCGTTCTGCGCAGCGCGGCGTGAGCTGTCGATGAAATAGGCCCGGCGCGAGGCCACGTCCGTGCCGAAAGGCGCCACGAGGCTCCCGTTCTCCACCAGATCGCGCAGCAACGGCAAGCGGCCGATCACCACGCCCTGGCCGGCCACCGCTGCGGCGACGGCGTCGGTGTACAGGGTGAAGCGCAGCGAATTCTTCATGCGCAGGCCGGTGAGCCCCATCACTTCGAGCCAGGGCTCCCAGTCGACCGTGGGGGCGTCGTTGTGCTTGGGCATGTCGATGGTCAGCAGGGTCTGGTCGACGAGGTCGTCGGGCGAGCGCAGCTTTTCGGCGATCGTCGGCGCGCACAACGGTATCACCGACTCCTCGAAGAGCGCGGGGCCGGTGCCGCGCTCGATGGGCACGAAGCGCACCGCCACGTCGATGCGGCTGCGCTCCAGGTCCAGCACCTCGAGCGTGGCCGACAGCCGCACGTCGACCCGCGGATGGTCCGCCGTGAAGCGCGCGAGCCGCGGGATCAGCCAGAACGAGGCAAAGCCCGGCGTGCAGGTGATCGCAACCTGGCGCAGGGCCGGCGCGGCGCGCAGCCGCGCGGTGGCGTCGCGCAACCGCTCCAGGCTTTCGACGACGGCGCGCTGCAGCACGCCGCCGGCCTCGGTCAGTGCGAGGGCGCGATGGCGGCGCTCGAACAACAGCACGCCCAGGCTGGCCTCGAGCTGCTGGATCTGCCGGCTGACGGCGGACTGGGTCAGGAAGAGCTCGGCCGCCGCCTGCGTGAAGCTCAGCGTGCGCGCCGCGGCCTCGAAGCTGCGCAACAGCTCCAGAGGCGGCAGCTCGGCGCCGGTGGGATTGGGTTTGGCATTCTCTATCCGCATGCAACGAGTTCCATATGACCGTGTGACCACGGACCTCCGGCTCACTATATTCATTCCACAGCTGAATGCATAGGAGTCCGCCATGAACACCGCCCCCACACGTTTGCACCTGAGCCTGGCCAAGCGCACCATCTTCACCCTGCCCGATGCCGCGGGCGTGGGCATCGAATGCCGCAGCGGCAGCGTGTGGGTCACGCTGGACCACGATCCGCGCGACATCGTGCTGGCGCCGGGCGAGCGGTTCGAAGGCGACCAGCACCGGCGCGTGCTGGTGTCGGCGCTCGAGCCATCGTGCATCACGGTCTGGGGCTCGAAGCCGGCGGCGCTGCCGCCACAAGAGCAGCCGGCGCGGTCGCCCTGGCGACTCTGGCCCCACGGGATGTCCCCGGCTTGACCTGCGGTGCCCGGGCGTTGAACCATCGACGCTCGTGACCGTGGACGCAGCGGCGCCGTCACTCCTTGGTGACGGCGTTTTGCTTCATGCGCGCGCCACGGCTTTTCGGGTTGAACGAGGGCATCACATGGCAGAGGCATACATCGTGGCCGCGACGCGCACCGCCGGCGGCCGCCGCGGCGGCAGGCTGGCGGGCTGGCATCCGGCCGACCTGGCGGCGCAGGTGATCGACGCACTGGTCGCGAAAAGCGGCATCGACCCCGCCGCGGTAGAGGATGTGATCCTCGGCTGCGTCAGCCAGGTCGGCGAGCAGGCCAGCAACATCGCGCGCAACGCAGTGCTGGCCTCGAGCCTGCCCGAGTCGGTGCCGGGCACCTCGGTCGACCGGCAATGCGGCTCCTCGCAGCAGGCGCTGCACTTCGCCGCGCAGGCCGTGATGGCGGGCAGCATGGACGCGGTGATCGCGGGCGGCGTCGAGAGCATGACGCGCGTGCCCATGTTCACGCCCAACGCACTGCCGGCCAAGGCCGGTCTCGGCAGCTACATGAGCCCCGCCATGCAGCGCCGCTACCCGGGCGTGGAGTTCAGCCAGTTCACCGGCGCCGAGATGATCGCGAAGAACTACGGGATCGCGAAGGAGGCGCTGGACCGCTACGCCTTCGAGACCCACCGGCGCGCGATCGCCGCCACCCGCGAGGGCGCATTCGCCGACGAGATCCTTCCCGTCGCATTGCGCCTCGCCGATGGCAGCCCCTCGGGCGAGATGCACCAGGTGGACGAAGGCATCCGCTTCGACGTCACGCTGGAAGGCATCGCCGGCGTGAAGCTGATCGCCGAGGGCGGCCGCTGCACCGCCGCCACCGCCAGCCAGATCTGCGACGGCGCCAGCGGCGTGCTGGTGGTCAACGAGCGCGGGCTCAAGGCGCTGGGCGTGAAGCCGCTGGCGCGCATCCACCACATGAGCGTGCTGGGCCACGACCCGGTGATCATGCTGGAGGCGCCCATTCCCGCCACACGGCGCGCGCTGCAGAAGGCCGGCATGAAGATCGAGGACATCGACCTCTACGAGATCAACGAGGCCTTCGCGCCGGTGCCCATCGCCTGGCTGCAGGCGCTGGGCGCCGATCCGGCGCGGCTCAACGTCAACGGCGGCGCGATCGCGCTGGGCCATCCGCTGGGCGCCTCCGGCACCAAGCTCATGACCACGCTCATCCACGCGCTGGGCAAGCGCGGCAAGCGCTATGGGCTGCAGACCATGTGCGAAGGTGGCGGGATGGCCAACGTGACGATCGTCGAGAGGCTCTGATGCCGGGAACACCATGATCGAACGCACCCTCTTCACCCCCGACCACGAGGCCTTTCGCGACAGCTTCCGCCGCTTCATGGACAAGGAGATCGCGCCCTTCCACGAAGACTGGGAAGCGCAGGGCTACGTCGATCGCCAGCTCTGGAACAAGGCGGGCGAGAACGGCTTCCTGTGCATGTCGCTGCCCGACGAATACGGCGGCGCGGGCGCCGACCCGCTTTATTCGGTGATCCAGTTCGAGGAGCTGTGGGCGCGCGGCTTCACCGGTGTCGGCTTCGGACTGCACAGCGAGATCGTGGCGCCCTACATCCTCCACTACGGCACGGAGGCGCAGAAGAAGAACTACCTGCCGAAGCTGGCGAGCGGCGAGATGGTCGGCGCCATCGCGATGAGCGAACCCGGCGCGGGCAGCGACCTGCAGGCCGTGCGCACCGCAGCCCTCAAGCAGGCCGACGGCAGCTGGCGACTGAGCGGCAGCAAGACCTTCATCACCAACGGCTGGCATGCCGACCTCGTGATCGTGGTCGCCAAGACCGACCCGGCGGGCGGCGCCAAGGGGACCAGCCTGTTCCTGGTGGAGCGCGGCATGCCGGGCTTCGAGAAGGGCCAGCGCCTGAAGAAGCTGGGCCTGAAGGCGCAGGACACCTCGGAGCTGTTCTTCAACGACGTGCACCTGCCGGCAGAAGCACTGTTGGGCGGGCAAGCGCAGGAGAACCGCGGCTTCGTCTGCCTGATGGAGCAGCTGCCCTGGGAGCGGCTGCAGATCGCGATCAGCGCGGTGGCCGCTTCGCAGGCCGCGATCGACCACACCGTCGCCTACGTGAAGGACCGCAAGGTCTTCGGCCAGGCCGTGGGCGCCTACCAGAACACGCGCTACACCCTGGCCGAGCTGCAGACGGAGGTGCAGATCGCGCAGGTCTTCGTCGACAAGTGCATCGAGCTTCTGATGCAGGAGAAGCTGGACACCGCCACCGCCAGCATGGCCAAGTACTGGACCACCGACCTGCAGTGCAAGGTGATGGACGAGTGCGTGCAGCTGCACGGCGGCTACGGCTTCATGTGGGAGTACCCGGTGACGCGCGCGTACGCCGATGCGCGGGTGCAGCGCATCTACGGCGGGACCAACGAGATCATGAAGGAAGTGATCACGCGGGCGATGGGGCTGCCGGGGCGCTGAAGCGCTGGCATCCGGCGGGGGCCTGCGGGAGAATGCCCGCATGTCTACCCTCAATGCCTTCTATGCACAGTCGGGGGGCGTCACCTCCGTCATCAACGCTTCGGCGGCCGGCGTGATCGAGACGGCACGCCGTCATCCCGACCGCATCGGCACCGTCTACGCCGGGCGCAACGGCATCCTCGGCGCGCTGGCCGAGGAGCTGATCGACACCAGCCTCGAATCGGCCGAAGCCATCGCGGCGCTGCGCACGACGCCCGCGGGCGCCTTCGGCTCCTGCCGCTACAAGCTCAAGTCGCTGGAGAAGAACCGGCGCGAGTACGAGCGGCTGATCGAGGTCTTCAAGGCGCACGGCATCGGCTACTTCTTCTACAACGGCGGCGGGGATTCGGCCGACACCTGCTTCAAGGTGAGCCAGCTGTCGCAGGCGATGGGCTATGCGCTGCAGGCCATCCACGTGCCCAAGACCATCGACAACGACCTGCCGCTGACGGACTGCTGCCCTGGCTTCGGCTCGGTGGCGAAGTACGTCGCGGTGTCCACGCTAGAGGCATCTCTGGACGTGCGCTCGATGGCCGCGACCTCGACCAAGGTCTTCGTGCTGGAGGTGATGGGCCGCCATGCGGGCTGGATCGCGGCGGCCGGCGGGCTGGCGGCGGACCACGGCATCCCGGTGGTGATCCTGTTCCCCGAGATCCCGTTCGACCAACCCGCCTTCCTGGCGCGGGTGGATGCGCTGGTCAAGCACCATGGCTATTGCACGGTGGTGGTGTCGGAAGGGGCCCACCACCCCGACGGCAGCTTCCTCGCCGAGCAGGGCAGCAAGGACGCCTTCGGCCATGCGCAGCTCGGCGGCGCGGCGCCGGTGGTGGCGCAGATGGTGAAGGAGGCGCTGGGCTACAAGTTCCACTGGGCGGTGGCCGACTACCTGCAGCGTTCGGCGCGCCACATCGCGTCGGCCACCGACGTGCGCCAGGCCTACGAGCTGGGCCAGCGCGCGGTCGAGCTCGCGCTCGAAGGGAAGAACGCGGTGATGCCCTGCATCGAGCGCACATCCGACGCGCCCTACGCGTACCGCATCGGGAGCGCGCCGCTGGACCGGGTGGCCAATGCCGAGAAGTTCATGCCGCGCGACTACATCTCGGCCGATGGCTACGGCATCAGCGAGAAGGGGCGCGGGTACCTGCTGCCGCTGATCCAGGGCGAGGACTATCCGGCATATCGCGATGGCCTGCCGGTGTACGTGACGCTGCAGAACCAATGCGTCGCGAAGAAGCTGCCGGCCTTCGAGATCGCGAAGTGATGGACCCGAAGCCGGGCGTCGATGCCTCGCGCTGCCCGGTGTGCGGCGAAGTCAATCGCTGTGCGATGGAGCTGGAGCGCGAGACGGGTCAGCCGCAGGGGCCGTGCTGGTGCAGGCAGGCCAGCATCAGCCGGGAGGCGCTCGCGCGCATACCGCCCGAGGCGCGCGGCGTGGCCTGCATCTGCGCGCGCTGCGCTAAGGGTGCGGTTGCTCCGGAGCCGGTTTAGCTCTTCGTGGCTCACCGACGGGTTCGCGGGAACGGGTCCGCTGCTCCGAAACCACTTCGTGGATGAACTGCAGCTTTCCCACCGCCGCGCGCGGCAGCACGAAGGGGTAGTAGTCAGGCTGGCCCATGCTGCGTGACAGCTCGTTGAGCACGTTCGTGAGCCTCACCCAGCCGTTGAGGAAGTCGAGGAATTCGCGGGCTCCCGGATGCTCCGGCCGCCACAGGTCGGAGAGCTCGAACAGGTCGCTGGTGAGCTCGACGTTCTGCGCATCGACGCCGAAGCTCATCGCCGTGTCGGCGGTGTCGGCCATGTGCAGGTAGTGCGCCCAGGTCTCGGCCCAGTCCTCCCATGGATGCGAGCTGGCATAGCTGGTGACGAAGCGATTGGCCCAGTCGGGCGGCGGTCCGTTCTCGTAGTGCGCCTGCAGCGCCGCCGCGTAGTCGGCACGCTCGTCGCCGAAGAGTTCGCGGAAGGGTTCGAGCCACTGGGTGGGCTGGACCAGCAGGTCCCAATAGTAATGGCCGATCTCGTGGCGGAAATGGCCCACGAGGGTGCGGTAGGGCTCGCGCATCTCGGCGCGAATGCGCTCGCGCACCGCGTCCTCGGCCTCCTCGGCGTTCAGGGTGATCACGCCCATCTGGTGGCCGGTCATCACATGCGGGCCGCCCGGCACATTGCCGAGGAAGTCGAAGGCCAGGCCGTGCACCGGATCGGCTAGCCGCGTGACCACCGGCAGCTTGAGCGCGAGCAGTTGCGAGATCAGCCGGCGCTTGGCCAGCTCGAGCTTTCGCCACAGCTCGCCGTTGCCCTCGATCGACAGGTCGGGGATGGTGCGGGTGACGCTGCAGGCCAGGCAGAGGCCGGGCACCAGCCCATCGGTGTTGAAGGACGGATCGTCGCCCTCGCGCGGCGCCGGCACCATCCAGTTGCAGGCCGCCGGCGTCAGGAGGTTGTTGCAGCGGCGGTAGGCCTTGCCCTCGGGCTCGCCGAAGACCGTGAAGGTGTCCGGCTCGGCACCCTCGCGCGTGTCGGGCGCGAGCGGCACCACGCCCAGGTGCTCGACGACATAGCCCAGAGGCGTGCGGCAGGCGAGGCACTGGCTGTTGCGCAGGAACACGGGCCGGCCACACTGGCACTGGTAGGCGCGGGTGACCGTCGGAGCCTTCAGCTCGGCGGCCAGCGTGGGCCCGGCTTCGGCGTTGGTGCCTGCGGATGTCTTGTCGTTGGTGACGGATTCCATGTCTCTTCACTTGGCGTTGTTCGCGGAAGAACGACGCGACATTGTCGAGGCGGCGCACGCGCCGGCCGGGCGTTCAATGCCCGTATCCTTGTAGGACAGCCGAACAGGCTGCCGCACGATGATCGAGCCGCCCCCGCCCCCGCCCCTCTCCCTCAGTGCCCGCTACGGGCCACGCTACCGTTGGCTGCTCCTCCTGTCGGTGATGATCGGGGTGATGGCCTCGATCATGTCCTCGACCATCGTCAACGTGGCGATCCCGGACATGAGCCAGCATTTCGAGCTGGGCCAGGAACGCGCGCAATGGGTGAGTTCGGGCTTCATGGTGGCGATGACGGTGTCGATGCTGACCACGCCCTGGCTGCTGGCACGCTACGGCTACCGCCGCACCTACGTCGGCACCATGGTGCTGCTGCTGGCGGGTGGCGTCAGCGGCGGGCTGGCCAACCACTTCCCGCTGGTGCTGGCGGCTCGGGTCGCCGAGGGGCTGGCGGCAGGGGTGGTGCAGCCGATCCCGGCCATCATCATCCTGCGTGCCTTCGAGCCCCACGAGCAGGGCCGCGCCAGCGGCATCTTCGGCATGGGCGTGGTGCTC
Organism: Variovorax stachyos; assembly: GCF_051400855.1. Lineage (NCBI taxonomy): Bacteria > Pseudomonadati > Pseudomonadota > Betaproteobacteria > Burkholderiales > Comamonadaceae > Variovorax > Variovorax stachyos. Next base: position 112,587 of record NZ_JBLFFN010000014.1, read on the forward strand.
GCGCCGGCGATCGGTCCGAGCATCGGCGGCGTGCTGGTCGACCTGTTCGGCTGGCGCTCGATCTTCTTCATGGTGGTGCCCTTCTGCATCGCCTCGATCTGGCTGGCCTGCAAGTTCGTGCCGGTCACCGCGCCGGGCGGCGTCGTTGCCGCGCGCAGCAGCGGGCTGGACTGGCGCGGACTGGCGCTGGGCACGGCCGGCACGCTGTGCCTGCTCAACGGCCTGGTCGAGCTGCGCGGCGATGCGCCGCTGCAGGCGGCGGCGCTGCTCGCCTGCGCGGGGCTGGCCTTCGGTGCCTTCATCGCCTGGCAGCGCCGGGTCGCGTCCACCGGCGGAATGCCGCTGATGAACCTGGCGCTGTTCCGGTACCGACAGTTCGCCATGGGCAGCGTGGTGGCCTTCATCTACGGCACGGCGCTCTTCGGCTCGACCTATCTGCTGCCGGTCTACATGCAGGTCGGGCTGCATCTCTCGGCCTCGCACGTGGGCACCATCCTGTTGCCGGCCGGGATCGTGCTGGCGGTCACCATCGCGGCTGTCGGGCGGCTGGCCGACCGGCAGCCGACCTGGCTGCTGGTGTGCATCGGCCTCGCGCTGCTGGCCGTCTCCTTCGCGCTGATGCTGGTGCTGCGGCTGGACAGCGCGATCTGGCTGCTGGCGGCCTTCGCGGTCATCGGCCGGATAGGGCTGGGCTTCATCCTGCCCTCCCTCAACCTGGGGTCGATGCGGCCGCTGGAGCGGGCGCTGATCCCGCAGGGGGCCAGCGCGATCAACTTCCTGCGCATGCTGGGCGGTGCTGCCGGCGTGAGCCTGTGCGCGATCGTGCTCGAATGGCGGCTGGCCGCGCACGGCGATACGCTCGCGAACCCGGCCACCAGCACGGCGCGACTGGCGGCCTTCGACGAAGTGTTCCTCCTGCTAGCCGGGCTGTGCGCGCTGGCGATCTGCGCGGCCTGGCAGCTTCGGGAAAAGCGCGCGCCCTGACGCCCCTGCTGCGTTCTAATCATCCGCATGTGCCAGCTTCTCGGAATGAACTGCAACACGCCGACGGACGTGACCTTCAGCTTCACGGGCTTCGCGCAACGCGGCGGGCGCACCGACCACCATGCCGACGGTTGGGGCATCGCCTTCTTCGAGGACCGCGGCCTGCGGCACTTCGTCGACCACCAGCCGGCCTGCGAATCCCCGGTGGCCGAGCTGATCCGGCGCTATCCGATCAAGAGCCGCAACGTCATCGCCCACATCCGCAAGGCCACGCAGGGCGCGGTGAACCTGCAGAACTGCCACCCCTTCGTGCGCGAGCTGTGGGGACGCTACTGGGTGTTCGCCCACAACGGCGACCTGAAGGACTTCCGGCCGCGGCTGCACGGCAACTTCCACCCGGTGGGCAGCACCGACAGCGAGCACGCCTTCTGCTGGATCATGCAGGAGCTGGCCAAGTCGCACGCCGGCGTGCCCACCGTCGACGAGCTCACGCTCACGCTGCGCGAGCTGGCACCGCGCTTCGCTCGCCACGGCAGCTTCAACTTCATGCTCTCCAATGGGCAGGCGCTGTGGTCCCATGCCTCGACGAACCTCTGGTACATCGAGCGGCGGCACCCCTTCCTCACGGCCGAGCTCTCGGACGAAGACCTGTCCATCGACTTCGCCCAGCACACCACGCCGGACGACCGCGTCGCGGTGGTGGTGACCGCGCCACTGACGGTCAATGAGACGTGGACGGCCTTCGCGCCCGGCGAGCTGGCGGTCTTTGTCGACGGGCAGCGCAGGTCCTGAAGGGCGCAAGCGCAAGAAAGTACCAGCGAAGGGAGGTTGCCCGTAGATAATAACGGTTCTCATTTGCAACTTGCTCACCCGAGAACCCTTTCATGCCGCCTGTTCACTGCCGCCTGCGCCCCGTTGCCCTCGCCGCCTTCCTGTCAATCCAAGCCTGGGCCGCAACGGCCCAGCAGGCGGCCGAATCGGCTGGAACGCTCTTCACAGTGACGGTCGAAGCCAGCGCGGACGCCTCGGCGGAGGGCCTCACCAAGCCCTATGCGGGCGGCCAGGTCGCCCGAGGCGGGCGCGCGGGCATCCTGGGCAACCAGGACTACATGAGCTCGCCTTTGGGCGTGACCAGCTACACCAACGAGCTGATCCAGAACCAGCAGGCGCGCAGCGTGGGCGACGTGCTGCAGAACAACCCGTCGGTGCGGGTGGCGCGCGGCTTCGGGAATTTCCAGGAGTCGTACTTCATCCGCGGCTTCATCCTGACCTCGGACAGCATTGCCTACAACGGGCTCTACAGCCTGCTGCCGCGCCAGTACATCTCGTCCGAGCTGTTCGAGCGGGTCGAGGTGCTGCAGGGCGCCAGCGCCTTCCTGACGGGCGCCGCGCCTGGCGGCGACGCGATCGGCGGCTCGGTCAACCTGCTGCCCAAGCGCGCCGGCAACGAGCCGCTGACGCAGCTCACGCTGGGCGCCTCCAGCGGTTCGCAGTTCTATGCCGCGACCGACATCGCGCGCCGCTTCGGCCCCGACCAGAGCCTGGGCATCCGCGTCAACGCGGCCCACCGCGACGGCGGCACCGGCGTGGACAACGAGCAGGTGAAGCTCGACGTGGCCTCCGTCGGCTTCGATTGGCGCAGCCGCAACGCGCGCCTGTCGGCCGACATCGGCCACCAGGAGCACCGGCTGAGCGAGACGCGCACCAACGTCACGCTGGGCAGCGGCGTGAGCGTCGTGCCGGCCGCCCCGGATGCGAAGACCAACTGGGCGCAGCCCTGGAGCTATTCCAACGAGCGCGACACCTTCGGCAGCCTGCGCGGCGAATACGATTTCAGCGACAAGGTCACCGGCTGGTTCGCGGCCGGCATGCGCCGCGGCGTCGAAGCCAATTCGCTGGCCAATCTCAGCGTCGGCGATGCACTCACCGGCGCGGGCACGACCTACCGCTTCGACAACACCGCCATCGAGAAGGTCAAGACCGGCCAGCTCGGCGTGCGCGGCAAGCTCGCGACCGGGCCGGTGAAGCACGAGCTGGTGGCCGCGTACGACTACTTCGAGTCGGACCGGAAGAACGCCTACCGCCTCGACTTCCTCAACACCCAGAGCACGAACCTCTACAACCCCGTTCCCTCGGTCCTGCCGGTCTTCAGCGCCCGCTCGATCGGCGGCAACGACCTGAGCTCGCCGCAGACGACCGCGAGGAAGCGGCTGACCAGCTATGCCATCGGCGACACGATGTCCTTCCTGGACGACTCGGTGCTGGTGACGGTCGGCGCCCGCCGGCAGACGCTGAACATCGACAGCTTCGCCTACGACACCGGCGCGCAGACCGGCGACTACGACCAGAGCCGCACCAGCCCTGCGGCAGGCGTGGTGTTCAAGGCCACGAAGGAACTGTCGGTGTACGCGAACTACATCGAGAGCCTGGCCGCCGGCGAGACGGCGCCGGCCCAGGTTGCTGGCCGGCCGGTGCTCAACGCGGGACAGGCGCTCGCACCCTATGTCGCCAAGCAGAAGGAGCTCGGCCTCAAGTACGACGGCGGCGGGCTCGGCGCGACCGCGGCGCTGTTCTCGATCGAGAAGCCGCGCGCCCTGCTCAATGCGGCCGGCACCTTCGGCACCGAGGGCAAGGATCGCCATCAGGGCTTGGAGCTGACCGCCTTCGGCGAGCCGGTGAAGGGCCTGCGCGTGCTGGGCGGCGTGACGCTGCTGAACGCCAGGCAGAAGGACACGGGCAGCGCCACCACCGACGGCAGGCGCGTAATCGGCGTGCCGAAGGCACAAGGCACGCTGGGCCTGGAATGGGACGTGCCGGGCGTGCGGGGCCTTTCGCTCGACGCCCGCATGATCGCGAGCGGCCACAGCTATGCGGACGCCACCAACACGCTGCGCGTGCCCGGCTGGACCCGGCTCGATGTCGGCGCGCGCTACATCACCGAGGTCGCCGGCCGCCTGCTGACGCTGCGTGCGCGAATCGACAACGTGGCGAACCGCGACTACTGGGCCTCGGTCGGCGGCTCGCCCGGCGCCGGCTACCTGGTGCTGGGCAACCCGCGCACCTTCAGCCTGACGGCTTCCGTCGACTTCTGAGGCAGCGGGCGCCATGCGCACGTCCGCTCCGAAGGCGAATGGCACCGCCGAAGGCGAAGGTACTCCGATGCGCCGATGAGCCCTGCCGGTGTGGCGTGCGATGAGCCGCGCGGAGCTCATCAGCAATAGGTATTCATTCCTACAGTCTCGCCCTCCTCGAAGCTACACGGGGCCCCGTGCGACGGCGAGTTACTTGCCTGGCAACAGCAGCAGCCTTATGGGCCTCGCTGGCCCGGAACGAGGAGTTTCCATGTCCACAGCTTCATATTCGACAACCGAAGACAGAGACTTCGACCCCTCGGACCGCTGGTCCGGGGACGACCCCTCGAACTCGCCCGAGGGCTCGACCACGCAGCAAGTGAAGGCGCGCGCGGGCAAGTTGCTCGACGACGCCAAGGACAGCGCGCAATCCCTGGTCAACGAGAAAAAGGACGTCGCTGCCGATGAGCTGCACGACGTTGCCGGCGCGCTTCGCAGTGCGGCGCAAAGCCGTTCAGGCGACGACCCGCTGCTCGGCCTGACCGGCTCGGCGGCGGAGGGGCTGGACCGACTTGCGAACGCGCTGCGCAACAAGGACGTCAGCGTGATGATGCGCGACATGGAGTCGTTCGCGCGTGCGCAGCCCGTCGCCTTCTTCGGACTCGCGCTTGCGACCGGCTTCCTCGCCGTTCGTTTCATGAAGGCCAGTCGTTCGTGAAGGAGCCATGATGAACGAGACACTCGCAAGCTCCGGAGCCGGTACGGCAGACGGACAACCCATTCCTCCCGGCGCTCGGGACACCCGCCACGGTCGCACGGGCGATACCGAGTCGGTCAGCGGCCTCTTCAGCGAACTCTGGCGCCACTCGACGACCCTGGTGCAGGAAGAAGTCGAGCTGGCGAAGGCCGAGTTGTCGGAGAAGACCACGCACGTCGCGGTGAGCGCCGGCGCGATCGCGATCGGCGGCGCGGTGCTGTTCGCGGGATTCATCGTGCTGCTGCAGGCGGCCGTCAATGCGCTCGCGCCCCTGCTCCCGCCCGACATCTCGGCCTGGCTCGCCCCGGCGATCATCGGGCTGGTGGTGATCGTCATCGGCTTCGTCATGGTGTCGGGCGGCATCAAGGCGCTCGACATGAAGAAGCTCGCGCCCCGGCGGACCATGGATTCGCTGCGGCGCGACACGGACATGGTCAAGGAGCACGTATGAACCACGTCGATCGCAGCTCGGAACAGATCCAGGCCGACATCCAGCGCACACGCAACGACCTGGACCGGACATTGACCCTGCTCGAGCGCAGGCTCGAGCCGCGGCGCCTGCTGGACCAGGGGGTCAGCTACCTTCGCGACAACGGCGCCCGCGAATACCTTTCCAATCTCGGCCGAGCCGCCAAGGAACAACCGCTGCCGCTGGCGCTCGTCGGCGTCGGACTGGCCTGGATGATGATGACCACCGGGCGCTCCGGCGGCAGCGTCACCGATGGGCGAGCCTTCGGTGACGCGATGGGCTCGACAGCAGCCGATGCCCGCGCCCGGGCTGCCGAAGGCGTGGAAGGAGTGCGCAGCCGCGCCGGCGAACTGACTGGGAAGGTGAGCGACGCGGCGAGCCAGTTTGCGAGCCAGACGCGCGATGCGGCACACCGGACTTCGCAAGGTCTGTCGGAAGCGGCAGATGCAGCCCGCGCGCGTGCGGCGCAGGTCAGCGAGGCGACGCGGCAGGGCGCGCAGAAACTGCGTTCAGGCTACGACCACCTCGTCAACGAGCAACCGCTGGCCCTCGGCGCAATCGGGCTCGCAATCGGCGCGGTGCTTGCCGCGGCGGCCCCCCGCACGAGGCAGGAAGACGAATGGATGGGCGGTGCCAGCGACAAGCTCGTCGACGATGCCAAACGCGCCGGCCAGGAGAAGCTGGAAGAGGTGCAAAGCGCAGTCTCGGGAGCGGCTGACCGGTCGAGCGAGGGTGTCCGCGCGTCCGAGAACGAAGCATGGGACGCCGAGGCGGGCCGATTGGCGCAGGACCGCGAAGCGCAGCAGAGGCAGGACTGGACGCAGCCGCAGGAGCAGGCATCCGCCTCGCCGTACGGCGCCGACCCGGCGGCCACGACAGTTGCGACGCCGAGCCCCGCAACCGCAGGCACCGACGCGAAGCCACGGCTCTGAGGTCTCAGCGCAGCTCGGCCTCGAGCGCGTCGATGAACATTGCCGGCACGTCGAAGCCGGTCTGGTCCGTGATCTCCTGGAAGCAGGTCGGGCTGGTGACGTTGATCTCGGTCAGCGAGTTGCCGATCACGTCGAGCCCGATCAGCATCAGCCCGCGCTCGTAGAGCACCGGGCCCAGCGCCTCGGCGATGCGCCGGTCCTGGTCGGTCAGCGGCTGGGCCACGCCCTTGCCGCCGGCGGCGAGGTTGCCGCGCACCTCGCTGCCCTGCGGGATGCGCGCCAGGCTGTAGGGCACGGGCTGGCCGGCGATCACCAGGATGCGCTTGTCGCCCTGCGTGATCTCGGGCACGAAGCGCTGCACCATGATGGTCTGCGCGCCGTTCTTGTTGAGCGTCTCGACGATCGAGCCGAGGTTCAGCCCGTCGGCCCGGACGCGGAAGATGCCCATGCCGCCCATGCCGTCCAGAGGCTTCAGGATGATGTCCTGGTGCTCGGTGTGAAAGGCGCGCACCGCCGCCGCGTCGCGCGTGACCAGCGTGGGCGTCGTGTACTCGGCGAACTCCATGATGGCGAGCTTCTCGGGATGGTCGCGCAGGGCGCGCGGCTTGTTGATCACGCGCGCACCCTCGCGCTCGGCCTGCTCGAGCAGGTGGGTGGCGTAGATGTACTCGGCGTCGAAGGGCGGGTCTTTGCGCATCAGCGCCACGTCGAAGGCGTGGACCGGCCGTTCGATCACCGCTTCCTCCCGGAACCAGGCCGCCTCGCCCGTCAGCGTGATCTCGCGCACCCGGGCAGTGACGGGGCGGCCCCGCTGCCAGGTGAGGTCCTGCGGCACGCAGGCCGAGAGCTTGTGCCCGCGGCGCTGCGCCTCGCGCATCATCGAGAAGGTCGTGTCCTTGTAGATCTTGAAGTGCTCGAGCGGATCGGCAACGAAGAGGATGTGCATCAGGATGTCTTTCCGGCGGTCGAAGAAGGGCGGGCCGCGTCTGTGGTGGCGGCGGCCCGGTTATCTTGCTTGATCTTGCAGGCAGGTGCGATGTCCCTGCCGGCAGAGGGTTTGCGGCCCGGTTGCTGGATCGCGAGCGCGAGCGCACCGGCCACCACGCCCCAGAAGGCCGAGCCGATGCCCGCGATGCTCAGGCCCGAGAGCGTGACCAGGAAAGTGATCAGCGCCGCCTCGCGATGCGATTCGTCGCGCACCGCCGCCGCCAGGCCGCTGCCGATGGTGCCCAGCAGCGCCAGCCCCGCAATGGCGGCGACCAGCTCCTTCGGGAAGGCCGTGAGCAGCCCCGTGACGGCAGCGCCGAACAGCCCGATCACCACGTAGATGGCGCCGCAGCTCACGGCCGCGGTGTAGCGCCGCGCCGGGTCTTCGTGCGCCTCGCGGCCCATGCAGATGGCCGCGGTGATCGCGCTCAGGTTGAGGGCGAAGGCGCCGAAGGGCGCGAGCACCAGCGTGACGAGGCCGCTGATGGTGATCAGCTTGGAGATCGGCAGGTCATAGCCGGCGGCCCGGATCGCGGCCACGCCCGGCAGGTTCTGCGAGGCCATCGTGACGACGAAGAGCGGCAGCGCCAGACTCACCACCGCCTGCCAGCTGAAGACCGGCAGGGTGAACACCGGCACCGCGGCGCTGAAATGCACCGCGCTCCAGGCCAGCTCGCCGCGCACCGCCACGAAGACGATGGCGACCAGGAGCGTCATCGGCACCGCGTAACGCGGCAGCAGGCGCCGCGCTGCCAGGTAGCAGAGGAGCATCAGCAGCACCAGCGGCAGCGCGGTGCGCGCCGCCAGGAAGGCCTCGAGGCCGAAGCGCGCCAGCACGCCGGCCAGCAGCGCCGAAGCCAGGGCCATCGGAATCCGGTTCATCACGCGTTCGAACCAGCCGGTGGCGCCGGCCACCGTGATCAGCAGCGCGCAGACGATGAAGGCCCCGACCGCCTCGCCCATGCCGTAGCCCGCGCCGGCCACGGCCAGCACGGCCGCGCCGGGCGTGCTCCAGGCGATCATCACCGGCTTGCGCCACCACACGGACGTGACTGCCGAGGTGAGCCCCATGCCGAGGCCGAGCGCCCACATCCACGAGCTGATGATCTCGGGCGTGGCGCCGAAGGCCTGCGCCGCCTGGAACACGATGGCCACGGAGCTCGTGAAGCCCACCAGCACGGCGACGAAGCCCGCGGTGAAGGACGCGAGGCTCAGATCCTTGAAGAAGCGCATGGTGGCGGAGGCAGGCGTCAGGTCTCGTCAGATCTCGATCTTCGAACCGAGCTCCACCACCGCGTTGTTGGGCAGGCCAAGGAATCCGGCGGCCCCGCTGGCGTTGTGGTGCATCTGCGCGAACAGCTTCTCGCGCCACGGCGCCATGCCGCTGCCGAACGTGGGAATGACCACGTCGCGGGACAGGAAGTAGCTGGTGGTCATCGGCTCGAGCTGGCAGCCGCGCAGGCGAGCGTGCTCGAGCGCGCGTGGCAGGTCGACGTCGTTCTTGAAGCCGTAGTGCACGATCACCTGCCAGCAATGGTGGCCGAGCGGCTCCATCTCGATGCGCTTGTCCATCGGGATCCACGGCACCTCGTGGTTGCGCACGGTGACGAACAGGTTCTGCTCGTGCATCACCTTGTTGTGCTTGAGGTTGTGCAGCAACGCATTGGGCACCACGCCCGGCTCGGCGGTCATGAAGACGGCCGTGCCGTCGACGCGCGCCGGCGGGCTGACGAACACCGAGTCGAGAAAGCTGCGCAGGTCGATGGCCTCGGCCATCTGCATCTGGCCCATGAGCCGGCGGCCTTCCTTCCAGGTCAGCATCAGCATGAAGATGGAGCCGCCGATCAGCAGCGGGAACCAGCCGCCGTCGAACAGCTTCAGCAGGTTGGAGGCGAAGAACAGGAAGTCGATGACGAAGAAGGCGCCGGTGGCCGCGATGCACAGCGCCAGCGGGTACTTCCAGGCGTAGCGGATCACGAAGAAGGTCAGCACCGTGGTGATCAGCATGTCGGTGGTGACGGCGATGCCGTAGGCCGCGGCCAGGTTGCTCGACGAGCGGAACATGACCACGGCCAGCACGATGGCGACGAACAGCCCCCAATTGACCAAGGGAATGTAGATCTGGCCCGCGGTGCGCACGCTGGTGTGCTCGATGTTGAGCCGTGGGAGATAGCCGAGCTGGATCACCTGGCGTGTGACGCTGAAGGCGCCCGTGATCAGCGCCTGGGACGCGATGACCGTGGCCGCCGTGGCGAGCAGCACCAGCGGAATCAGCGCCCATTCGGGCGCCATCATGTAGAACGGGTTCTTCACTGCCGCGGGGTTCTCGAGCAGCAGCGCCCCCTGTCCGAAGTAGTTGAGCGTGAGCGCCGGCATGACCACCGTGAACCAGGCGACGCGGATCGGCCGCTTGCCGAAATGGCCGAGATCGGCGTAGAGCGCCTCGGCCCCCGTGACGCACAGCACCGTCGCGCCCAGGATGATGAAGCTGGTGCCCGGGTTGTCCCACATGAAGCGCAGCGCGAAATGCGGGCTGATCGCCTTGAGGATGGACGGGTGCGTGATGATCTGCGAGACGCCCAGCAGCGCGATGACGACGAACCAGGCCAGCGTGATGGGCCCGAAGAAGCGGCCGATGCCCGCGGTCCCGTGCTTCTGCACCGCGAACAGACAGAACAGCACGACCAGCGTGATGGGGATCACGTAGTGCTTGAAGTGCGGTGACACCACCTCCAGGCCCTCGACTGCGGACAGCACGGATATCGCCGGGGTGATGACGCCGTCCCCATAGAACAGCGAGGTGCCGAAGATCCCGACCACCAGCAGCACCTGGCGCAGCCGCGGCTTGTCGACCACCGCCTGCGAGGCCAGCGCCAGCATCGCCACCAGGCCGCCCTCGCCCTCGTTGTCGGCACGCAGCACCAGCACCACGTACTTGAGGGAGACGATCACCGTCAGCGTCCAGAAGAACATCGACAGGATGCCGTAGACGTTCTCGACCGTGAACGGGACATGGCCGTGTCCGAACACCTCCTTGACCGCATACAGCACGCTGGTGCCGATATCGCCGTAAACGACGCCGATGGCCGCGAGGATCAGCGCGGCGGAGGAGGATTTGGTCGGGGACACGGGAATCGGTGCACAACGAGAGCGTCGGGCGCGGGATGCACGCCCCGGCGCCTCGTCGGCCTGATGCGGCCTCCGCGTCGCCCTCCGCCCTCGGGTTCTTGCGTTGCTATGGGGTCGCTATTTTGCCGCCACCCGGACCCGCCGCAAGGCCGGGCTTAAGAAATCATTCGTACGTCTCGGCGTCAGGGTTGGTCGCTTCCATCTCGTAGCTTGCCGCCACCATGGCGAGCCGCCCGATCACCCCGTACATGTAGAAGCGGTTGGGTGCGCTCGCGCCCGGCTTGGCGCCCGGCTGCGGTAAGTGCGCACTCTCCGAAAAAGCGAGCGGCACGAAGCTGGCACCCGGGAGATTGAGGTTCTCGTCAGGGCTGCGCTCCGCGTGCACCCGGTAGAAGCCGCCGACCACGTAGCGGTCCATCATGTAGACGACCGGCTCGGCCACGCCGTTGTGGACGCGCTCGTTGGTCAGCACGCCTTCCTGCACGATCAGGTCGCTCGCGAGCCGGGGCTCGTCGTTGGCAGCGGCCGACCGGGTGCGCGCGCGGCGGTTGAAGGCCTCCAGGTCCTTGAGGTCGCGCACCGTCATCACGCCCATCGGGTCGGCGCCGTTGTCCGCCTTGACCACCACGAAAGGCTTCTCGTTGATGCCGTATTCCTTGTACTTGCGCCGGATCTTGGTGAGCAGCGCATCGACATGGCTGGTCAGCACGTCCAGGCCCTTGCCCTCCGCGAGGTCGACGCCGCCGGCGCGCGCATACATGGGGTTGATCAGCCAGGGGTCGATGCCCAGCAGCTTGCCGAAGCGCTTGGACACCTCTTCGTAGCTGTGGTAGTGGTTGCTCTTGCGGCGCACCGACCAGCCGGCATGCAGCGGCGGCAACAGGTACTGCTCATGCAGGTCTTCCAGGATGCCCGGCGTGCCGGCCGACAGGTCGTTGTTGAGCAGGATGGTGCACGGATCGAAATGCTTGAGCCCCAGGCGCCGCCGGCTGCGCACCACCGGCTCCAGGCACACGCTCTCGCCGTGCGGCAAGTCGATCTTCTTGGGCGACTTGATGGCCGGGTCGATGGAGCCCACCCGCACGTTGAGCCCGGCCATGTGGAAGATCTTCACCAGGCGCGCGACGTTGGCCAGGTAGAAGGTGTTTTTCGAGTGGTTCTCGGGGATCACCAGCAGGTTGCGGGCTTCGGGGCAGATCTTCTCGATCGCGGCCTGCGCGGCCTGTACCGCCAGCGGCAGCATGTCGTCCGTGAGGTTGTTCCAGCCGCGCGGGTAGAGGCTGGTATCGACCGGCGCCAGCTTGAAGCCGGCATTGCGGATGTCGACCGAGCTGTAGAAAGGCGGCGTGTGCTCCATCCATTCGAGCCGGAACCAGCGCTCGATGGCCGGCATGGAGTCGAGGATGCGCTGCTCGAGTTCGTTGATCGGGCCGGTCAGGGCGGTGACGAGGTGGGGGACCATGAGGCGGCCTTGTTATGGGTGTTCTGCGACGAAAGGTGGAGTGGAATTGTAGGATTTGGGGGTGCCGTGATGGATGACAAGCCGTCTCGGACAGGCGGGCGGGATGCGGAGTACGCGCGATACCTTCTCGCAGGAATGTCCGCCTGTCAGTCCCGCACTTCCCCCTGCCCCAGCACCACGTATTTGAGCGAGGTCAGCCCCTCGATGCCCACCGGCCCGCGCGCATGGAACTTGTCGGTGCTGATGCCGATCTCGGCGCCAAGCCCGAACTCGAAGCCGTCCGCGAAGCGGGTGCTGGCGTTGACCATCACGCTGGCCGAATCCACTTCGCGCAGGAAACGCTGGGCGTGCAGGTGATCGCGCGTGACGATGGCATCGGTGTGGTGGCTGGAATAGCGGTTGATGTGGGCGATGGCCTCGTCCACGCCCTCCACCACCTTGATGCTGATGACGGCCGCCAGGTACTCCTCCGACCAGTCGGACTCGATCGCGTCGACCACCCGGGCGCCCGGCGGCAGAGCGCCCTCGGTCCGCAGGATGCGGGCGGCGGCGGGGTCGCAGCGCATCTCGACCCCCTTGGCCGCGAAGATGGAGCCGATCTCGGGCAGGAAGACCTCTGCCATCGAGGCCGCCACCAGCAGGCCTTCCGCCGCGTTGCAGGGGCTGTACTTCTGGGTCTTGGCGTTGTCGACGATGCGCACCGCCATGTCGAGCTCGGCCGTGTCGTCGACATAGACATGGCAGTTGCCGTCCAGGTGCTTGATCACCGGCACCTTGGCCTCGCGGCTGATGCGCTCGATCAGCCCCTTGCCGCCGCGCGGGATGATCACGTCCACGAACTCGGGCATGGCGATCAGCCGGCCCACCGCCTCGCGGTCGGTGGTCTGTACCAGTTGCACCGCTTCCACCGGCAGGCCGGCTTCGGCGAGCGCCTCGCCCACCAGCGCGGCCAGGGCCTTGTTCGACTCGATCGCCTCCGAGCCGCCACGCAGGATAGCCGCGTTGCCGCTCTTGATCGCCAGGCTGGCGGCCTCGATGGTCACATTGGGCCGGCTCTCGTAGATCATGCCGAAGACGCCGATCGGCACCCGCATCTGGCCTACGCGGATGCCGCTGGGCTGCTGCCGCATGCCGATGACCTCGCCGATCACGTCGGGCATGGCGGCCAGCTGCTCGCAGCCCAGCGCCACGGTCTCGATGGTCTTGGGCGTGAGCTTGAGGCGGTCGACCATCGGTGCCGAGAGGCCGGCGGCCTGGGCGCGCTCGATGTCGCGCGCGTTGGCGGGCGCCAGCGCTTCGGCGCTATCGCGCAGGCGGCGCGCCAGCGCCCTGAGCGCCTGGTTCTTGGTCGCCGCGGGGGCCTTCGCCATCAGGGCGGCGGCGGTCTTGGCCTGCAGCCCCAGGGCCTGCATGGTTTCGTTGACGTTGAAGGCGTTCATCGCCTGCATTTTCCCACGCGGTGCCCGCGGGATCGGTCGGCACATGGAAACGCCGAGTTCCCGAAAGAGCAACGCCGCGGGGGCTTCAACCCCGTGCCGGCGTGCTACAGGCGCGGCACAGCATCAGCGCCAGCCGCTGCAGTGCCTGCCAGCCGCCGGCCGGCCAGTCGGGCTGCTTCAGGCCCTTGACGATGCCGTCCACCACGTGGGCGGCGCGCAGCAGGCGGGCCAGCGCGCGCTCGTCCAGCCGCGGCAGCACGCGCTCGAAGGCGCGCTCGCGCGGCCCCCAGATGCGGTTTTCGCGCAGCGCCATGGGCAGCGGGCGGCCGGCCGACATGGCGTCCTTCACCCGCTTGAGCGCGCGGATGTCCTCGGCCAGCGTGTAATGCACCAGCACCTCGGCCTCGCCTTCGGCCTGCAGGCCGTCGAGCATGCGCGCCACCCGCTGAGGGTTGCCGCCCAGCACTGCCTCGGAAAGCTTGAAGACGTCGTAGCGCGCCACGTTGTTCACCGCGGCCTCGACCTGCTCCCAGCCGAGCTCGCCAGCGGGGTACAGCAGCGCGAGCTTCTGGATCTCCTGGTGCGCGGCCAGCAGGTTGCCTTCGACGCGGTCGGCGAAGAACTGCAGGGTGCGCTGGCCCTCCTCGCCGCCCTTCACCCGCTGCGCCTGCCGCGCCAGCCGCTGCGCGATCCACTGCGGCAGCGCGGCGCGCTCGATGGTCTCGACCGGCAGGCTGACGCCGTGGTTCTCGAGGGCCGCGAACCAGGCGCCGGTGCGCGTGGCCTTGTCCAGCCGCGGCAGCAGGACCAGCGTGAGGGTGCTGTCGTTGCCCGGTGCGGCCTCGGCGATCTGCTGCAGCGCCGCGCTGCCGTCCTTGCCCGGCTTGCCGGAGGGGATGCGGATCTCGACGATCTGCCGCTCGGCAAACAGGCTCAGCGAGCCGCCGGCCGCCAGCACCGCGCTCCAGTCGAAGTGCGCGCCGGCCACGGTGTACGAGCAGCGCTCGGTGTAGCCCTGCTGCCGCGCCGCCGCGCGGATCGCGTCGGCCGCTTCCTGCGCCAGCAGGGGCTCGTCGCCGTGGATGCCGTAGAGCGGCTTCAGCCCCTTCTGCAGGTGGGCTTCGAGCTGGGCCGCGGCGAGCTGCATCAGAGACTCTTGACCGCCGCGAGCCGGCGCAGCGTCTGCTGGGCGATGTCGGTCTGCATGTCGCGGTACAGCAGCTCGGTCTCGCTTTCCTTGGCCAGCGCGGCGGTTTCGTTGTAGGTGATGTCGCGGGTCTGCTCGATCTGGGTGGGGGGCATCAGTTCCTTGCCGCCCGGCGTGCGCAGCCGCACCCGCATCGTGAGGCGCAGCTGCAGCTCGCGTACCTGGCCGGCCGAGTTGGTGGAGAGCACGGCACTGCCGCGGGTCTCGGACAGGACGTCCAGCACCGCGTCGGCGCGCTGTTGCTCCTCGATCGGCACCAGCTCGACATTGCCCGCGGCACGGAACTGGCGGCGCAGCGTGTTCACGAAGGCCGAGGTGCCCGGCACCGCGAGCGACTTGAAGGCGAAGTCCGGCGCCTTGCGCAGCTCGAAGCCGCAGCCGGCGAGCGCCACCGCGGAGACTGCGGCGGTGAACAGGGCGCGGCGCTGCAGGCGCCCGTCGTCCCGGATCGATGTGTTCATGTTGCCCCTCATACCACCACGTTGACCAGCCGCCCCGGCACCACGATCACGCGCTTGGGCACGGCGCCGTCGGCGTGCTTGGCGAAGGCCTCGCTGGCCAGCGCGATCTTCTCGATCTCCGGCTTGCTGGCATTGGCGGGCACGCGCAGCGAGCCGCGCAGCTTGCCGTTGACCTGCAGCATCAGCTCGATCTCGTCCTGCTCGAGGGCGATCGTGTCGACCGCCGGCCAGGGTGCGTCGAGCAGCGGCCCGTGGAGCTTGTCGTAGTCCAGTTCGTGCCACAGCGCATGCGTGATGTGCGGCGTGGCCGGGTACAGGCAGCGCAGCAGGATGCCGAAGCCCTCGCGCGCGGCGGCCCGGTCGCCCGGGCTGCCATCGGACTTGAAGCCTTCGAGCGCGTTCAGCAGCTTCATCGTCCCTGAAACGACGGTGTTGTACTGCATGCGCTGGTAGTCGTAGTCGATCTGGCGCAGCACGGAGTGCACCTCGCGGCGCAGTGCCTTGGCCTCCTTGCCGAAGGCCGAGCGCGGATCCACCGTCTCGAGGTCGATCTCCTCACCCCCCGGCACCGCCGCCCGCGCCGTGCCGAGCGCCGCGCCGTAGTTCCAGACCCGGCGCAGAAAGCGGAAGCTGCCCTCCACCGCCGCGTCGTTCCACTCCAGCGTGGCCTCGGGCGGGGCGGTGAACATGGTGTAGAGGCGCGCGGTGTCCGCGCCGTATTTCTCGATCAGGTCCTGCGGGTCGACGCCGTTGCGCTCGCTCTTGCCCATCTTGCCGACGCCGCCGTATTCGACCTTCGTGCCGTCGGCCAGCGTGCCGCCGGTGATGCGGCCCTGTGCGTCGAGCACCTGCGTCACCTCGGAGGGCGGGAAGTACTCCTTGCCGCCCTTCCCGCTGCGCCGGTAGAAGATGTGGTTGAGCACCATGCCCTGCGTGAGCAGCTTGCTGAAGGGTTCGTCCACCTTCACCAGGCCACGGGGACCGGAATTTCCGGGGCCCTCTATCTGGATATCGCGCATCACCTTCGTCCAGAAGCGCGCGTAGAGCAGGTGCAGGATGGCGTGCTCGATCCCGCCGATGTACTGGTCCACCGGCATCCAGTACTGCGCGCCCTCGCCGACCATGGCCTGGTCGTTCTTCGGATCGCAGTAGCGCATGAAGTACCAGGCGCTGTCGACAAAGGTGTCCATGGTGTCGGTCTCGCGGCGCGCCGGCTTGCCGCAGACGGGGCAGACCACGCCGGCATGGAAGCCTTCGTGCTTGTGCAGCGGATTGCCCGAGCCGTCGGGCACGCAGTCGGTAGGCAGCACGACCGGGAGGTCCTTCTCGGGCACCGGCACCGCACCATGCTCGTCGCAATGGATGATGGGAATCGGCGTTCCCCAGTAGCGCTGGCGGCTCACGCCCCAGTCGCGCAGGCGCCAGGTGGTCTGCATCTCGCCCAGGCCCTTCTGGCCCAACGCATGTGCCACCGCCTTGACCGCCTCGGAATGCGACATGCCGCTGAAGTTGTCGGAGTTGATCGTCACGCCGCGCTCCTTGTCGGCGTACCAGTCCTGCCAGCGGTGATAGTCGAAGTGAGGCTCGTCGTCGACCAGGACCACCTGGATGATCTCGATGCCGTACTTGTTGGCGAAGGCGAAGTCGCGCTCGTCATGCGCCGGCACGCCCATCACGGCGCCGTCGCCGTAGCCGATCAGCACGTAGTTGCCGACCCAGACCGGCACCGGCTCGTCGGTGATCGGATGCCGCACGTTCAGCCCGGTGGGCACGCCCTTCTTTTCCTGCGTCGCGAGCTCGGCCTCGGTGGTGCCACCGCTCTTGCATTCCTCGATGAAGGCGGCGAGCTCGGGATTCGTCCTTGCGGCATGCAGCGCCAGGGGGTGCTCCGGCGCGACGGCGCAGAAGGTCACCCCCATGATGGTGTCGGCCCGCGTGGTGAAGACGTACATGCGGCCGCCCTGGATGAGCTCGCCCTTCTCGTCCCGGATGTCATGCGGGAAAGCGAAGCGCACGCCCTCGCTCTTGCCGATCCAGTTTTCCTGCATCAGCTTGACGCGCTCGGGCCAGCCCGGCAGCTTGTGCTGGGTGTGGTCGAGCAGTTCCTCGGCGTAATCGCTGATCTTCAGGTAGTAGCCGGGAATCTCGCGCCGCTCGACGGTCGCGCCGGTGCGCCAGCCCTTGCCGTCGACCACCTGCTCGTTGGCCAGCACGGTCTGGTCGACCGGATCCCAGTTGACCACCTGGGTCTTGCGGTAGGCGATGCCCTTTTCGAGCATCTTGAGGAACAGCCACTGGTTCCACTTGTAGTAGCTGGGATCGCAGGTCGCGATCTCGCGGCTCCAGTCGATCGCCAGGCCCATGGCCTGGAGCTGGCCCTTCATGTAGCCGATGTTCTCGTAGGTCCACCTGGCGGGCGGCACGCCGTTCTTGAGGGCCGCGTTCTCGGCCGGCAGGCCGAAGGCGTCCCAGCCCATGGGCATCAGGACGTTGTAGCCGCTCATGCGCAGGTAGCGCGTAAGCATGTCGTTGATGGTGTAGTTGCGCACATGGCCCATGTGCAGCTTGCCGCTGGGGTACGGCAGCATCGAGCAGGCGTAGTACTTCTTCTTTCGCGCGTCCTCGGTCACGCGGTAGACGTCGGCCGCCGTCCAGGCGGCCTGGGCGGCCGACTCGACGTCGCTGGGTTTGTAGCTGGGGTTCATTGGGCAAAGAGCAACAACAGCCCGGCATCGGACGGCCGGGGAAGACGGATTATCGCGGCTGCCAATGCCCTGGCGCCCGATGAAGACAGGGAAGCCCCGGCCGGCGCCCTCCCCGGGGAGGTCTCAGGGCTTGCGCAGCGGCGCGTCGGTCACGAAGCCGATGCGGCTGAGTCCGGCCTTGTTCGCGATGCCCATCAACTCGACGACGCGGCCGTAGGGGACCGCCTGGTCGGCACGCAGCTGGACCTCGGTGTCGCGGTTCTCGGCGGCGGCCTTCTGCAGCCGGGTCGCGAGTTCCTCGGCGGTCACCGGTTGGTCGTTGAGGAAGAGCCGGCCGGCCGTGTCCACCGAAAGGCTCACGAACTTCGGCGTGTCGCCGGGCTGGCCCGCGTCGGTGCGCGGCAGATCCAGCTTGATCGAGCTCGCCATCAGCGGGGCGGTGATGATGAAGATGACCAGCAGCACCAGCATGACGTCCACCAGCGGCGTGACGTTGATGTCCGACAGCGGCCGCTGCCCGCCGGCGCCGATCGCGCGGCCGCCGGTGGCGCTGCTGCCGAGGGAGGTGCGACCGAAGGCCATGGCAGTGTCCCGGCGGCTATGCGGGCATCGGGCGGGCGGGAGGCAGGGGCGCCTCGCGCGCCGGGTCCTCGCCCAGGGCGCCGAGCAGGTCGTGCGCGAAGCCTTCGAGCTCGGCCTCGATGCGGCTGACCACGCGGCCGAACACGTTGTAGGCCAGCACGGCCGGGATGGCCACTGCGAGGCCGAAGGCGGTCATGATGAGCGCCTCGCCCACCGGCCCGGCTACCTTGTCGATGGTGAAGCCACCGGTCTCGCCGGCGATGCCGGTGAGGGCGCCGTAGATGCCCCATACCGTGCCCAGCAGCCCGACGAAGGGCGCGGTGGCACCGACCGTGGCCAGCAGGATCTGCCCGGACTGCAGCCGCCGCAGCGCCGCGTGCAGGGCATCGCGCAGCACCCGCGTGAGGCGTTGGCCGCGCGCGACCGCGCCGCCGAGCGTGGCCGGGTCGGGCTGCGCGCCGAGCTGGCGCACCGCGCTCACCGCCGGCCAGACCAGGGCCGCGCGGTCGAAGCCGCGCAACCTCTCCTCCGCATCGCCCAGGGAGGCGGATTGCCAGAAGGCCGCGATGCTGCGCACCACGTCGCGGGTGCCGCCGCGCAGCAGCCAGCCCTTCCAGAGGATCACGACCCAGCTGGCGACCGACATCAGCAGCAGCAGTGCCGCCACCGAGCGGCTGACGCCATCGCCGTGGGTGAGCAGCTCCAGGACCGTCATGCGTCGAGTGGGCAGAAGCTGTGAATGAACCCGGCGCGCCCGAGCAAACCGCCCCGGTGGCCCCAATCAAGGCGCAAAGCGCAGCCGTAGCTCGCGCCACGGCGAGCATTTGCAACGCAGAGTGGGGCCGCCTGGGCGGGATGAGCGGGCGTGGCGGGTTCGTTCACAGCTTCTTAGCGCAGTCCGAGCACGTCGAACATGTCGAACAGCCCGTTCTTGCGATCGGCCAGGAAGCGCACCGCGCGCAGGCTGCCTTGGGCGTAGGTGGCGCGGCTGGCGGACTTGTGCGTGATCTCGATGCGCTCGCCGGTGCCGGCGAAGAGCACCGTGTGGTCGCCCACGATGTCGCCGCCGCGGATGGTCGCGAAGCCGATGCTCGAAGGATCGCGCTCGCCGGTGACGCCCTCGCGCGCATAGACCGCGCATTCCTTGAGATCGCGGCCCAGCGCGCCGGCGATCACCTCGCCCATCTTGAGCGCGGTGCCGGAGGGCGCGTCGACCTTGTGGCGGTGATGCGCCTCGATGATCTCGATGTCGTAGCCGGTGGAGAGGGCCTTGGCCGCCATCTCCAGCAACTTGAAGGTGACGTTGACGCCCACGCTCATGTTGGGCGCCATCACGATGGCGATGTCCTTGGCTGCGGCGTGGATCTCGGCCTTCTGCGCGTCGCTGAAGCCGGTGGTGCCGATCACGGCCTGCACGCCCAGTTCGCGGCAAACGGCCAGATGCGCGAGCGTGCCCTCGGGGCGGGTGAAGTCGATGAGCACCTGGGCGTCCTGCAGGCCCGTGCGCAGGTCGGACACGATGGGCACGCCGCTGGTGAATCCGAGGAAGCCGGCAGCGTCGCTGCCGATTGCCGGGCTGCCCGCGAGATCGAGGGCGCCGGCCAGGCGGCAGTCCTGGGCCTCGCGCACGGCCTCGATCAGCATGCGGCCCATGCGGCCGGAGGCGCCGGCGATCGCAATGCGGCGCAGCGGCGGAGTGATGGCGGGAGAGGAGTCAGTCACGCGGGGAGCCTTCGGGAAATGCCGGCCGATGCGGCCTGGGGGGCCGGCGGGGCCGGCGGAGCCGGCGTACTAGCGCGTCGCTTCGAGCGGCGGATAGCTGGGGGGCAGCGGCGGCAGGGAGGCGGAGGTGTCGGCGTCAGCCTCCTTGCCCTTGTCCTTGGACGGCTCGAACTTCTTGAGCTGGTCTTCCGTGGCTTCCAGCACCGGCACCTTGCCGGCCCGCCCGCGGGCATCGACCGCGGCGACGAATTCCTGCTCGCTCGGCATCGCATCGCCCTCGAAGCGATCGAGGACCTCGCCGTTGAAGAACACCGTCAGCCGTCGCTGCTGGGGCTCGACGCCCTGGCGCCGGATGGTGAACACGTAGTCCCAGCGGTTGGTGTGAAACACGTCGGTCAGCAGCGGGGTGCCGAGGATTTCGCGCACCTGCTGGCGAGACATGCCGGGCTTGAGCAGCTCGACTTGCTCCTTCGAGACGAAATTGCCCTGCACCACTTCGACCTTGTAGGGCGTGATGGCAGAGAGGACGCCGCGCGAACGTTCGGTGAAGCTGCTGCAAGCCCCCAGGCTCAGCGTCGCGGCGACCGCGCCGGCGAGCAGCCAGAGGCGGCTTTCTTGGGAAAACTCAGGCATGGGGAAAGGCCGGGAGGGCAAGCGATATGATCGGGCCATTGTAGCGGCTGCCCCTCCAGGGGCCTCTCGCAGGGAAGGGCGCAGGAGTGACCATGGGCAACATCGACGAACTCAAGAGCACCGGCCTCAAGGCCACGTTGCCGCGCCTCAAGATCCTCGAGATCTTCCAGAATGGCGGGCAGCGGCACATGACGGCGGAAGACGTCTTCCGGGTGCTGCTCAACGAACATTCCGACATCGGCCTGGCGACGGTCTACCGCGTGCTCACGCAGTTCGAGCAGGCCGGCATTCTCGAGCGCAGCCACTTCGAGAGCGGCAAGGCGGTCTACGAGCTCAACGAGGGCACGCACCACGACCACCTGATCTGCACCGGCTGCGGCAAGGTCGAGGAGTTCTACGACGCCGAGATCGAGCGGCGCCAGCAGATGATCTCGAAGGACAAGGGCTGGATCCTGCAGGACCACGCCATGTCGCTCTACGGGCTCTGTGCGGACTGCACGGGCAAGCGCTAGGGCCCACGGGCGGCCCCGCCGCAAGGCGGCCGCACCCTCCCCCTCTATTCGTCGTCCCGCGCGCCTTCCATGGCCTTGTGGTGCCGCGCCACGAAGTCGGCATAGGTGTCGATGCCGCGCAGTTGCAGGATCGAGTTGCGCACCGCTGCTTCCACCAGCACCGCGATGTTGCGCCCGGCCACCACCTGGATGATCACCTTGCGCACCGGGATGCCCAGCACGTCCTGGGTCAGCGGCGCCGATGGCATGCGTTCGTAGTCGCGCTCGAAGCTGTCGCGCCGCACCAGATGCACGATCAGCTTGAGCCGCATCTTCCGGCGCACCGCGGTCTCGCCGAAGATGGCGCGGATGTCCAGCAGGCCGATGCCGCGCACTTCCAGCAGGTTCTGCAGCAGCTCGGGGCAGCGCCCTTCGAGCGTGGTCTGGTTGATGCGATAGAGATCGACCGCGTCGTCGGCCACCAGGCCGTTGCCGCGCGAGATCAGCTCCAGGCCCAGCTCGCTTTTCCCCAGCCCCGATTCGCCGGTGATCATCACGCCCAGGCCGAGGATGTCCATGAACACGCCGTGCATCGAGGTACGTTCGGCGAAATGCTTGGACAGGTAGGCGCGCAGCAGGTCGATGACGAAGGCGGAGGATTCCCGCGTCGCGAACAGGGGCAGCTGGGCGCGCTCGCAGATCGACAGCAGCTGGTCGGGCGCCACCTGCCCGTCGGCCAGCACCAGCATGGGCGGCTCCAGCGTCACGATGCGGGCGATACGCCGCACGCAGTCGTCCGGCGAGCCGCGAGTGAGATAGGCCACTTCGCGCGCGCCGAGGATCTGCACGCGGTAGGGATGGATGTAGTTGAGGTAGCCGACCAGGTCGGCGGCCGACTGGGCACGACTGATGACGCCGGGGTCGAACTGGCGCTCCGAGGCGCCCAGGCCCGCAAGCCACTCCCAGCGCAAGGAGCCGCGGAACTCCTCGAACATCGCATCGGCGCTGATGACGGTCGGCTTCATGCGCCAGACGCCGGACGGAAGATGCTGCGCTTCAAGCGACCTGGGCCGATTGCCATCCTGCGATCAGGGCATGCAGCTGCGCGGCGTCGTTGCTCGACTTGATCTGCTCGCGCAGGCCGGCGTCGCTCAGCAGCTCGGCGATCTCGGAAAGTATTTCCAGATGTTTCTGGGTCGCCGCTTCGGGCACCAGAAGGAAGATCAGGAGCACCACGGGCTGCTCGTCCGGCGCATCGAAGCCGATCGGGTTGGCCAGCTGGAAAACCGCCGCCATCGGCGACTTCAGGCCCTTGATGCGGCCGTGGGGGATGGCCACGCCGTGCCCCAGCCCGGTGGAGCCCAAACGCTCGCGGGCGAACAGGCTGTCGGTGATGAGGGCGCGGCCGAGGCCGTGCAGGTTTTCAAACAGCAAGCCCGCTTCTTCGAAAGCTCGTTTCTTGCTGGTGGCGTCGACGCTCACAAGGACTTGAGCGGGCGGCAGGATGGACGCGAGTCGGTTCATGTTGGGGCAGGGCGGGGGCGATTATGCACCCGCCCCGCAAAAAGCAAAGAGCCGCCCGAAGGCGGCCCGCAAGAGTGTTTGCCCGAAGGGGCACTACATCACGCGCTTCGGCGCAGCGTGGTAGTGGTCCTTGAGGCACTCCTTGTGCCGCACGACCTGGCGGTCGAGCTTGTCGACCAGCTCGTCGACGGCGGCGTAGAGATCAGCGTGGCTCGACTCGGCGAACATGTCACTGCCCTTGACGTGAATATTGCATTCGGCCCGTTGGCGCCTTTCCTTTTCCTTTTGCTTTTCCACGGTGAGGATCACCTTCACATCGACCACCTGGTCGAAGTGACGGGTGATTCGGTCCAGCTTGCTCGTGACGTAGCTGCGAAGCGCGGGGGTGACGTCGAGGTGGTGACCGCTGATCGTCAAATTCATGAATGACCTCCTGGAATTGACGGTTGGGAAAATGGCCTTGCCTCAAGAAATGAAGCCTGGCCGGCGAAAAAAAAGAGGGTTGGGGAAGGCAGGGGAAGGAGAAGAGGAAGGGTCGGTTCACTATGCCCATGCTGTCATCGAATTGCAATCCCTCCTGGCGCAAACCCCCGGAGGCCTTTGTGGTCAAGGCCCCGGCGCTATCAAATATGTAGTGCTAAAGACCGCGCGCCGTGCTCAGCGCCATGCGGCGCGCAGGCGCTTGCGCAAGTCGATGACCGCCGCCGGCGGCGGCACCGCGGGGGCCCGCTCGGGCGCCGGCGGCCAGGTGACTTGCTCGAAGCCCCGGGCATCGGCCGCCGAGATGAAGCGCGTGCGCCCGGCGTAGAGATGGCGGTCGCCGCGCACCGCCTGCTGGGTGACGTAGAAGCGCTGCGGCACGATCAGGTGCAGATGGTCGCGGGCACGCGTCATCGCCACGTAGAGCAGGCGCCGCTCTTCCTCGAGTTCCTGGGCGCCCTGCGCGACATCGGCCGGGATGCAGCCGTCGACCACGTTGAGCACGTGCACCGAGCGCCATTCCTGGCCCTTCGCCGAATGGATGGTGGAGAGGATCAGGTAGTCCTCGTCGAGCAGGGGCGGGCCGGGCCGGTCGCTGGTGGCCTCGGGCGGGTCGAGCGTGAGCTCGGTCAGGAAGCGCTCGCGCGAGGCGTAGCCGGAGGCCAGCCGGGCCAGTTGCTCGACGTCGCCGCGACGCAATCCGGCATCGTCGTGCAGCCGCTCCAGGTGCGGCAGGTACCAGCGCAGCGCGAGCTCCATGTCGGCGGGCCAGGCGAGTTCCGGGGCACGCAGTTGCACATAGATCGCCGCGAAGCGCGCCCACTCCTCCTTCGCGGCGGCGGGCGGCTGGAAGGCCTGCACCACGGCAGCCGGATCCCCCGCCTCGGCCATCGCCTCGAGCAGCCGCGTCGAGGTGGCCGGCCCGATTCCCGGGATCAGCTGGGTGACGCGAAAGCCCGCCATGCGCCCGCGCGGGTTCTGGGCAAAGCGCAGTACCGCCAGCAGATCCTTCACGTGCGCGGCCTCCAGGAACTTGAGGCCACCGTACTTGACGAAGGGGATGTTGCGCCGTGCCAGCTCGAGCTCCAGCGCCGCACTGTGGCTCGAGGTGCGGAACAGCACGGCCTGCGACTTCAGGGCCAGCCCGCCTTCGCGGTGCGCCAGCACGCGCTGCGCCACGAAGCGGGCCTGCTGGGCCTCGTCGGGAACCAGCACGAGTTGCGGCCGGCCCATCGAGGGCTTGTCCGTCCACAGGGTCTTGGCATGGCGCTCGGCCGCCGCCGCGATCACCGAATTGGAGACGTCCAGGATCGGTTGGGTCGAGCGGTAGTTTCGCTCCAGCGTGACGATGCGCGCGGGCTGGCTGAACTGGCCCGGGAAATCGAGGATGTTGCGCACGGTCGCGCCGCGAAAGGAATAGATCGCCTGGGCATCGTCGCCCACCACGGTGAGGCCGCGCCCGTCGGGCTTGAGGGCGCGCAGGATGGCGGACTGCAGCAGGTTGGTGTCCTGGTACTCGTCGACCAGCACATGGTCGAAGCGCGCGCCCAGTTGCGCCGCGAGCGAGGGCTCGGCCACCATCTCGGCCCAGTACAGCAGCAGGTCGTCGTAATCGAGCACCTGCTGGGCCTGCTTGGCCTCGACGTACGCGCCGAACAGGCGCTTGAGCTCGGCATCCCATTCGGCGCACCATGGGAAGGCCTGGGCCAGGACCTCGGCCAACGGCGCGCCGCCGTTGACGGTGCGCGAGTAGATCGCCAGGCAGGTGCCCTTGCGCGGGAAGCGCCGCTCCATCGCGGCCAGGCCGATGTCGCTGCGCACCAGGCCCATCAGGTCCTCGGCATCGCCGCGGTCGTGGATGGTGAAGCTGGCGTCGAGGCCGATCTGCGCCGCATATTCGCGCAGCAGCCGGGCGCCGATGCCGTGGAAGGTGCCGGCCCAGGGCAAGGACGGCGGCGCCTCCGAGCGCAGCCCGAGCACCTTCGCCAGCACCTGGCCGGCGCGCCGCTCCATCTCTTGCGCGGCGCGGCGCGAGAAGGTCAGGAGCAGGATGCGCTGCGGATCGGCGCCGTGCGCGATCAGGTGGGCCACGCGGTGCGCCAGGGTGCTGGTCTTGCCCGAACCGGCGCCGGCGATCACGAGCAGTGGTCGCGCGTCCGGGGACGCTTCCCCGGCACCGTGCTCGACGGCCGCCCGCTGTGCCTCGTTCAGTTCGGAGAGCACCGCGGCAAGACGCTCTTCCTGGCGCAGGGGGACTGGGATCGCGACGCTGGACATCGAGCGCGACTTTACTGGATATCCATCCAGATCCGCTCAGGAAAATGCAAGGGGCCGGTGACATAATCGCGCCTCGCTGCAACCGGAGACTTCGATGGACACCGTCCCGCCTCGGCAGCTTTCAACTCCCCTGTGACGCGTCGTTGGCCAGGGACTTGAAAGCGCCCTTCGCCCCCGCCCTCGCCAACGTCACCACACCACCCGGGAGTGAGCCATGCTCAACATCTTCACGCTCGCCAACGGCCGCCTCGTCCAGGAAGAGATCGAAGCGCTCGAGGAACTGTCGAAATTCCAGCCGATCTGGGTCGACCTCGAATCACCCACGCTGGACGAGAAGCGCTGGATCAAGCAGTACTACGGCCTGTCCATCCCCGAGGATGCGATGGACGAGGACATCGAGGAGTCGGCGCGCTTCTACGAGGAAGACAACGGCGAGCTGCACGTGCGCAGCGACTTCCTGATCGACGACGACGAGAACCCGCGCTCCGTGCGGGTGGCCTTCATCCTCAACCAGCACAACGCCGAGCTGCGCAGCCGCGGGGTGCTGTTCTCGATCCATGACGAGGACGTGCCGGTGTTCCGCCTGCTGCGCATGCGCGCGCGCCGGGCGCCCGGGCTGATCGAGGACGCCAAGGAGGTGCTGCTCAAGCTCTTCGACGCCGATGCCGAGTACTCGGCCGACTCGCTGGAGAACATCTACGACGAGCTGGAAGTCGCCGGTAAGAAGGTGCTCGAAGGCAACGTGAGCGACGAGCTGGCCGGCGAGGTGCTGGCCGCTATCGCGCGCCAGGAAGACCTGAACGGCCGCATCCGCCGCAATGTGATGGACACGCGACGCGCGGTGAGCTTCATGATGCGCAGCCGCATGCTCAACGCCGAGCAGTTCGAGGAGGCGCGGCAGATCCTGCGCGACATCGAGTCGCTGGACAACCACACGGCCTTCCTGTTCGACAAGATCAACTTCCTGATGGACGCCACGGTCGGCTTCATCAACATCAACCAGAACAAGACCATCAAGATCTTCTCGGTGGCCAGCGTGGCGCTGCTGCCGCCAACGCTGATCGCGAGCGTGTACGGAATGAACTTCAAGCTCATTCCCGAGCTGGAATGGAGCTACGGCTACGCCTACGCGATCGTGCTGATGGTTGCCAGCGCGCTGGTGCCGATGTGGTACTTCCGCCGGCGCGGCTGGCTCAAGTAGCGCGGGAGCCGGGCAGCCCCGCGAGCCAGGCCTCGATCAGGGCCAGGCTGTAGCGGCTCGCGACCGCGGCGACGAAGCGCAGGAAGTCGGCATGGGCCTGGTCATCGGCGCGGTCCGAGATGGTTCGGACCGCGGCGAAGGGCACGCGGTAGTCGTGGCAGACCTGCGCCACCGCGGCGCCTTCCATCTCGCAGGCCAGCGCGTCGGGCAGGTCATGGCGCAGCGCTTCGCTGTCGGCCGCGCGGGCGATGAAGCGGTCGCCGCTCACCACCAGGCCCCGGTGCAGGCGCGGCGCGTGCAGGCCGAAGTCATCGACCACCTGCTGGCCCAGCAACGCGACCGGATCGTCAAGCAGCCGCTCGGCCACCGTCGCCAGCGCATCGCTGATGGCGGTGTCGGTCGCGAAGCGCGCATGCCCGGTCAAGGGCACTTCGTAGCGCGGGAAGATCGGCGATGCGTCCAGGTCGTGCTGCAGCAGCCGGGTCGCCACCACCACGTCGCCCACCCGCACCCCGGGCGCCAAGCCGCCGGCCACCCCCGTGAAGACGATGGCGCGCACGCGGAAGCGTTCGAGCAGCACGGTGGCGGTCGTCGCCGCCGCAACCTTGCCGATCCGCGACAGCACCGCGACGATGGGCTGCCCCTGCAGATGCCCTACCCAGAAGTCGCGGCCGGCGATGCGCACGCGCTGCTCGTCCGGCATGGCGGCAAGCAGCGCGCCGAGCTCCTCCTGCATGGCTGCCACGATCGCGACCGGCGCCGCCATGGAGATGCCCGCTACTTCTTGTCGCGCAGCTCGCGACGCAGGATCTTGCCCACCGGTGTCTTCGGCAGGTCGGTGCGGAACTCGATCACCTTGGGCTGCTTGTAGCCGGTGAGGTTGGCGCGGCAGAACTCGCGCACCTGGGCTTCGGTGAGCTCGGGGTTCTTCTTGACGATCACCAGCTTGACGGCCTCGCCGGTCTTGTCGTCGGCAATGCCGACGGCGGCGCATTCGAGCACGCCCGGGATCTGCGCCACCACCTCCTCGACCTCGTTGGGGTACACGTTGAAGCCCGAGACCAGGATCATGTCCTTCTTGCGGTCGACGATCTTGAAGAAGCCGCGCTCGTCGACCACGCCGACGTCGCCCGATTTGAAGTAGCCGTCGGGCGTCATCACCTTGGCCGTCTCGTCGGGGCGCTGCCAGTAGCCGGCCATCACCTGCGGGCCCTTGATCGCGATCTCGCCGGGCTGCCCCGGCGGCACCTCGTTGCCGTCGTCGTCCAGCAGCTTCAGGTAGGTGCTCGGCAGGGGCACGCCGATGGTGCCGGTAAAGGCGGTGCTGGTGGTCGGGTTGCAGGTGGCCGAGGGCGATGTCTCCGAAAGGCCGTAGCCCTCGCAGATCGGGCAGCCGGTCTTCTCGAGCCAGAGCTTGGCCACCGCGCCCTGCACCGCCATGCCGCCGCCGACCGAGACCTTGAGGTTCTTCCAGTTGACGGTGTTGAAGTCGGGGTGGTTGGCCAGCCCGTTGAATAGCGTGTTGACCGCCGGGAAGCTGTGGAAGGTGTGCTTGGACAACTCCTTGAGCACGGCCGGAATGTCGCGCGGATTCGGGATCAGGATCAGCTTGCCGCCGGTGCGCATGGACAACATCATGTTCACCGTGAACGCGAAGATGTGATAGAGCGGCAGCGCGCAAACACTGGTGGGCTGCTCGCCGGCAGGCACCTTCTGCATGACCGGGTCGTTCCAGGCTTCGGACTGCAGCACGTTGGCGATCACGTTGCGATGCAGCAGCACCGCGCCCTTCGAGACACCCGTGGTGCCGCCGGTGTACTGCAGCACCGCGACGTCATCGGGTCCGATGGCCGCCGTTTGCAGTGTGCGCCCCGCCCCCTTGTCCAGCGCATCGTTGAAGCGCACGGCGCCGGGCAGGCTGTACGCAGGCACCAACTTCTTGACGTTGCGCACCACGTAGTTGACCAGCGCGCCCTTGAGCAGGCCGAGCCGGTCGCCCATGGCGCTCAGCACCACATGCTTGACCGGCGTGGCGCCGATGCACTGCTGCAGCGTGTTGCCGAAGTTCTCCATGATCACGATCGCCTTGGAGCCCGAGTCCTTGAGCTGGTGCTCCAGCTCGCGCGGCGTGTAGAGCGGGTTCACGTTCACCAGGATCAGCCCGGCCCGCAGGATGCCGCAGACCGCGATGGGGTACTGCAGGCAGTTGGGCATCATCACCGCGACGCGATCGCCCTTGGCCAGGCCCAGGCCCTGCAGGTAGCTGGCGAAGGCGCGGCTCAGCTTGTCGACCTCGCCGTAGCTCATGTCCTTCCCCATGAAGCTGTAGGCCGTGCGATCGGCGAATTTCGAGAAGCTCTCCTCCATGAGCGCGACCAGCGACGGATAGCGCGAAGCGTCGATGTCGGCCGGTACGCCTTGCGGGTAGCTGCTGAGCCAGGGACGGTCTGTCATGGATGTGTCTCCTCAAGAATTCTGGATTCTGGTCACGGAAACGCCGCCCGGCCTTCTCGGCTCGGGCGGCGTGCGCACGTGGGCGCCGCTTTTTACTCGATTGCCTTGCCCATGTCCTCGACCACCTTCTTCGCGTCGCCGAAGACCATCATGGTCTTGTCCATGTAGAA